>NZ_CP109603.1:2356666-2671111 GCF_025905425.1 Pseudomonas putida
CTGATGGTTTGGCAACGCTGCTGGCCAAGAGTATCCCGGGGATGGCCGATTCAAGTCGAACCATCACCGACTATGGGCAAACCCTGCGTGGCCGCACGATGCTGGTGTTGGTCGATGGCGTGCCACTGAACACCAACCGTGACTCTTCGCGAAACCTGGCCAATATCGACCCGGCATTGATCGAGCGCATCGAGGTGATTCGTGGCAGCAGCGCTATCTATGGCGCCGGCGCAACGGGCGGGATCATCTCCATCACCACACGGCCTGCTGGCGGCGAAGCCATGGCCGAGACCACATTGACGGGTGTTTCACCCTTGAGCCAACTGGACAGCGACGGCCTGGGAGGGCAGTTGCAGCATCATGTTGCCGGCTCGCAAGGCGCCCTGGATTACGCATTCGATTTCGGCGCACGTCATATCGGCGCCTCTTACGATGCCAGGGGGCATCGTATTGCGCCCGAGCCCAGCCAAGGAGACCTGTTCGACGCCAACACCTACAACGTTGGCGGGAAGTTTGGGTGGCGCATCGATGAGCTGCAACGTATTCAGCTTTCGCTAAGCCACTACAACGCCGAGCAGGACAGCGACTATACCGCCGACCCATCGGTCAGCCGACTGCCGCCGGGTTCCGTACCCGCGCAACCGTTGTCCGGGTTGTCACTCGACGAGCAGAACCAGATCAAGAACACCTTGGTGAATCTTGAATACGGCCACACAGAAGTGTTCGGGGGCACCCTCAACGCCCAGCTCTACTATCGCGACTATTTCACCCGGTTCACGCCATTCGACGCGCGTGGCGTGGCCACACGTGGGCGCAATGTCGATCAAGTCATGCAGAACAGTGAAGTCCTGGGTAGCCGGATTACCCTGCGAACCCCGATAGGCGCCGCAGATACCGAACTGTTATGGGGTGGCGACTTCAACCAGGAGCGCAGCGACATGCCCATCGACATCTTCGATCCGCGGGCATTCGACGCCAGTCGCGGAACCGTTTTCAACAAGATCGGCAAGTTGACCTACATGCCTGACCTGACGTCCCGCAGCGTAGGCGCATTTGCACAATTGCAGCACCGCTTCACAGAGCAGTGGTCCATGGAAGGCGGCGTGCGTTATGAATACGCCACCGCCGAATACGGGGACTTTGTTCCTCTGTCCGAATCGACTGCCACGAACCCAGCCACCGTGGAAGGCGGCAAGGTGCATTACGATGCGGTGCTTTCCAACATCAGCCTGACGTATTCACCCGTCAGCGGGCAGGCGGTATATGCCGCCTTCAGCCAAGGCTTCCAGTTGCCGGACATTGGCGTGCAACTGCGCAACGCGCGCCGTGGCTTCGATGTGGGGGCTTCCAATCTCGAGCCGGTCAAAACCAATAACTACGAACTCGGTTGGCGCGGTGATCTGGGTGAGCAAACCCTGGCATCGCTGGCCATCTTCTATACCACGTCCAAGCTGGGTGATGTGCAAAGCTTCAATAATGGCCTGATTCTGACGCGCACCCAGGAACGTATCTACGGCGTGGAGGGGAGTGCCGACTGGTTGACCCGTGACGAGCGTTGGGGGGCAGGGGGGAGCTTTACCTGGATGAAAGGCCGCGAGCAACCGGACGGCGGCGATTGGCAAGATATGACGGGCTACCGTGTTCCGCCGCTGAAACTGACGGCCTATCTGCAGTACAAACCTGACGAAGACTGGAGCCATCGCGTGCAGGCGACTTACTTCGGCGCAGAGGACTACCGCCTCAATGGCACGGAAAGTTTTGGCAGGCGCAAGGTGGATGGCTACACCACGGTGGATGTCATCAGCCAGTACCAGCTGAGTGGAGGCGATCAGATCAGCGTAGGCGTACAGAACCTGTTCAATCGGTACTATTATCCGCTGTACAGTCAACTCATGCGTAACAGCAGCAATACCAGCCACTTGCCCGCGCCAGGGGCCGTGATTACAGCAAGTTATACTCATCAATGGTGAGCCCGCAGGGCTATCTTTAATACCGCCGAAACATAACTAAACTAAATGAATATTTAGCGTAGTTATGTTTCGGGCGTCACCAAGCATGAAGGTAGCGGGGTGAAGAAAGGCGGATCAGTTGTCGGGTATCGGTTGCCTTGTAACCAGTCGCAGTAACGGCTTACCCCTTGTTCGGCCGTTAATGTTGCCGAGGTGTAGCCTGCAGCGCGCAAGCGTTCCAGGTCGGCACAGGTGAAACACTGGTACTTGCCCCGCAAATGCTCGGGAAATTCGCAGTACTCCAGTACACCTTCCAGCAAGGCGATCTCCAGGGACAACGGGGGTTGGCCTTGATACTTGCGCAGCCGATTGATCACCGCCAGGGCAACATCATTGAACGACTGAGCGCGCCCGCTACCGACATTGAAGATGCCACTCACATGCGGGTGTTCAAGGAAGAACATATTGACCTTGACCACGTCATCCACCGCAACGAAATCACGCAGATGGCTGCCGCTGTCGTAACCGCCGTAGCTGCCGAACAGGCAGACTTTGCCGTGGGCCTGGTATTGGTTGAAACAGTGCAAGGCCACAGACGCCATCGCGCCTTTATGCTGTTCGCGGGGCCCGTAGACATTGAAATACCGTAACCCAACCACTTGGCTGCGGGACACCGGCAACTGCCGGCGTACGTACTGATCGAACAGGCATTTGGAATAGCCATAGACGTTCAGTGGGCGCTCATGATCGCGCTGTTCACGAAAGGCCTGGCCAGCGCCATAAACCGCCGCCGATGAGGCGTACAGGAACGGAACCTGTTGGCCCTGGGCAATCTCAAGCAACTCTCGAGTGAAGCGATAATTGTTGGCCATCATGAAACGACCGTCGCTTTCGACAGTACTTGAACACGCGCCTTGGTGCAGCACGGCGCGTATCTTGCCAAATTGACCGCGACGGAAACGCTCCAGGAAGTCGTCCTTGTCCAGGTAGTCGGCGATTTCACCGTCGGCCAGATTGCGGAATTTGTCGCCAGCGGTCAGGTCATCGACGGCGATGATCTCGGTCTCGTTGCGTTGGTTGAGCGCCTGCACGAGATTGCTGCCGATGAATCCCGCAGCACCGGTTACGATAATGGTCATGCCAGATCCCCATGAGGGTGCGGAGCCCGAATTCTAATTGAGGGAATCTGCAGGAACATTAATCGGGGTCAAAGGGTGTGAGGATTGGTTGGAGTCCGGCGCTGGGCTGCTTTCAAATCTGGCCACACTCGGGCGCTAGCCTGAATACGAATGTGCGCATAATGCATATTATGTTAAATCACGTATTATTCTAGGAACGCTCATGGTGTTCATTTTCACGATCCTGCGAGCTTTGTATCAAAAATCTGTGCTGTAACCGTTGAAATCAAAGTGGAATCCGCTGAAGTGACCGGAATCTCAGTTCCCGTGCACCCTTACGTCCCGCGCTTAAGGTCAATTCTCCTTGAGGCCAGGTCAGCCGTTGAAATCAGATCGGACGGCAGATTTCGCTAACTCGTTGAACTGAGAACGCTTTTGCTGATTCCGTCGAAATTGCCGGATCCTGTGAGCGCCTTAACCTACCATTCGGAATAAAATCAGAAGAAAGATTCGTGGCGTCAGCCTACGGCCATCTAAACTGCTGAGTTTGCGGAATTCTTAGACGTAGCCATTCAATTCAAAAAAATCACCTGTCGGAATAAAATCGGAAAAATCATCGAACGTTCTTCGCGCCAGGCGGTGCTTACGCACTATTTGCAAGGCGGTGCCGATTTCGTTTGGATATGGCTCTTGCGCGGACTTGATTGCTGAGCTATTAATTCAAGTCTCCATCACTATTCCGCCTACGCATCTATTCTTATGAACCAGTCACCTAGATCGATCCTCAGCGAGTCTGGAGTTCCGTTTCAGTTCGCTTCTATAAATGCTAGCGATCCTGCTAGTGTCCTGGATGAGGAGCGGCTTGTGTGGGCGTATCTTGGCACTTTTCCCGAAGAAATTGATGCATTCGAGACCTATAGGCTGTTTGCCCAGCACATCAATCGTTTCTCACTCCATAACAGCGCCGGTGATGTAGCTGGTAGGTTCCTTGAAAAATACGTATTGTGGATATTATGCGTAGCGCAGAAATCCCTAAAAGAGTTAAGCCTATCCGATTTGAACCTGGCCGGAGAACCACTCTAGAAACTCTTTCCGCGTCATCATTTTCATAATCCATCTCCTGTGTTTTTTTCGAGCGTAGTCATCCTCATTAATTTTGCTCGCAGCAAGCGACGAACGGTCGGCTCGCTTTACATATATATTGTTAAAAACCTTAGATTGCTTGCTCGTATTATTTTAAATGCTGGGCTAGAGAGCTAGAGAGCTAGAGAGCTAGAGAGCTAGAGAGCTAGAGAGCTAGAGGGCTAGAGGGCTAGGATGCGTGCGAATAATTAATATATCTTCTGCGGATGCGCCGAAATAAATTGATCAAGCATCGCATTTCCTGGTGGTGCATCGGCAGTAGATAAGGCATAGGGCTGCGAGTACTGCTGTTGTGTCGAGCTACACGACGGCTACAGCGCCTCGGGTCGGGGGCTGCAGCCCTACTGGAGTCGAGCTTTCTCGCGAGAATCACGCAGGGAGACCATCAAGTCCTCGGCAAATTATCAGCCTCGCTCTCGGTGACCAGCCCGACCCCATTCGAACAGCTCCTGGAAAACGGTTGCGGGCCGAGATTTTCACAACGCTGGCACGTCCTTGGAAGAGGTGCTTCCAAGGTGCTTCTAAGGTTAACCAAATAGTAGGAGTTGGCCCTGCGCACCCCCTCATCTTAGAAGCGCGCAGAGGCAACATTTGTACTCCTTTGACGTCCCCGCCCTCTCGCAAGCCGCTGGATCCCCCTTCCACTCGCAAGGGTTTACGGCTCGGTTCAGGCAGTAGCCTGGCTGGCAGTACATTTCTGCAGGTACCAGGTTGGCAACGGATGACGATGGATTCTGGCGGAGATAGCGATCAGCACATCCCACGGCGTGTTGTGCCACTCGAACTCATTGGGCGCCGCGCTGTGTGGCGGCAGGTGCAATGACGCGCTGACCTCCTCCTCCGGCGTATTGCGAAACTCTGAAATGGCCCGGGAAACGCCAACCGTATTTAGTGCCGTTCTTGAGCCTGTGAGTGTTTGCAATCCAATGCTTGGGTACCAGCGCTCCATGGTCACCCCCTTCAGTTGGGGAACAATTCGGGTCGACAGCTTGTGAAGGCTTTTCTGGTCGTCCAGCATTGCTGCAACGGTACCCAGAAGCGGTATCCAAGTCGTGGTTTTGAAGAAGCGACCGTGATGTCCTTCCTTACCATTGTGAAGCGCCATAGCGTCTTCCAGGTCATCAGTGTCGACCGGCATAAAGTGCCTCTCTCGGAGCGCCGCACTGAAGCGGTCGACGCATTCGCCCAAGACCGCTCTGATGTTTGCTGTATCGCCTTTAGCGAACAGAGCAGCCATTGCCAGTGACATGTCGATCGCCTGACCATCGTAGACCGGCATCCGACAGCCTTGATGTACGCTTATGAAGCTGATCAGTTGCGCATGAAGCAGGGCGCGCTCCGACTCGCCGGCATTAATCGCCTGGGCCAAGAGTGAGGCCGTACCCAAGCGCCCGAGCTCCTCGCACGCCAAATCCATGTACAGCACGTGATCTGGGCGGTACCGAAGAACCCTGGTGTGTTCGCTGAGCCCTCAGCGGCCCCCTCAGGCGCTGCTACACAGTCCTCAACAAACCTGATGAAGCGACTGAAGGACGCTTGCGTGTCTTCCAGACCAGCCAGGGCGGCTCTGAGATCGGATTTGCCCCTGTCTAGAAGCAAGGCATCATCAAACAGATGCTGCTCAATGAGCGGACTGAGTCGATTGATGCCCCAAAAATCCAGCGAGCACAGCGGGTTGATCTCGGCGACTTCTTTGGTGAGCGCGGCGTAGTCTGACTGTGCGTCTTGCTTAAGCTCACCATTGGACACAATGACGATCGTTTTCTTGCACCGTCGCAGTTTCGCCGGCAATCGATTCTGGATGTATTCCGAGGCAGCCTGGCGCACGCTGGGCTGGATCGCCTGTTGACCGCTGTAGAAGTCACTGCGGCTTACGTTGCCAAATTTGATCACGTACAGGAATGCTTCCACAGCTCCGTCAGCGTCGGTAAGGGTAGACAGAACATCGACCCCGCCCTGATTGACGCCAACCTGAGGGCTGCTTTCGACCCAGTGCCCCATGGCCATCAGTAGATCGGGCAGAAGCGCGTCCAGCTCTTCTCGCTCGCGAAGTCCAGAGAGGTAATGAGAGAGCACGAGCTGGATACTCATTCGTCAGATCCGTTCCAGAGAGCGTTCATCATCAGCGCGTAGCGCAGTGGGTCGGCGACCCATGTCTGCGGCAACTCGAAACTCATTTCGTGCGTGAACATTGGAATGGTCATGTCGCCAGCTTCGTCATTCCCTACGTACTCCATGGCGATCCTGGTTGCGTATTTGAAGTGTTTTGCTGTGACCGTGCCGAACAATGCATGCTCATGCGCCTGGTCTGTCACCGATCGGCTCTCGTCGCGGCGTAAATATCGGAAACTGCGCTCCATCGCAGGTGGCATCTCAAGCTCGGTCAGATAACGAAGGTTATCCAGGGTGGCATCTGCAGCGACAAGCCGCTGCAAGGCTTCCTGCGCCACCCGTGACTGCGCGAACGGTGATTTTTCCGACTTAAGAAGGCGCATGCATGTGCCCGGATACTCAGAAGTCAGGAGCCCCACAACCATTCTGGTAATGCTGGTGAGCCGCGAACTGGCGGGTAGTTCTTCATTAAGGCTGAGAATCCAACCGAGGGATACAGGTACCGGCACACTCATTACGCACATGCGGCTGGCCGCCTTCAGGGCAGATTGCTCCGCCTCCTCAGGCAACAGAAACCTGAGCAATTCTGAGTGCTGCAGGTAGCGCACGCTCACATGATGAAGCAACGGCCTGCTGATGCCCTTATGCCCCAGCTCTCCGACCCACTTACAAACAGCTAACGGAAATAGCCGGGTTTCGGCGATACGATGGAAGCAGTCGTCGGCCTCTTCATTGAGGCTGTCCAGGTCAATCCCGCTCTCCTCTGCCTCGCTCCAAAGCGCAAAGAACTGGTCGAGCAATTCTTTGCCGTTAGCCTGAAGGTCTTCGGTGTACAGACGCAGATAAAGGTCGTGAAAACGCATCATATCCATCAGCCTTCATCTCCTGCGATATGGGCTCATAGTCCCTATAGGCTGCCCGGGGATTGATCGATGCGCTCATCCCGGGCGGCTCCCGGTTTGCTTACCCAAGCCTCCAATGGTGGCCAACCGCCTCATTTAACGACACAGGCTCAAGGTTCACTAGTGTAATGTAGTTCCGGTGGCTTTCTGGCTTTCCCGGCGGGCCGCCGAGACAGAGCTTGAATTTACCGCAACGTCCCACCCCGGTTGGCAGAAATCCAGACTAGGCCAATAGTTCTGGAAGGACTGGTAATCCAACGAGAGCGCCGCCTTCCTGGCATCCTCGTCCACAGCGTTCCATGCCGCGATCATCCGGTCTTCCCAGGTCTGAGCTCCGAGCGCCAGGTCTATGACATCGTCCTCCCACCCTTCCCTGCTAAAAATTTCTCGGGCAACCACTACGGCTGAATGTTCGAGCCCCGCATCGAGCTGAGTGACTGAATCAATCATGTGATAAAGAAGACCTAAGGCCTGAAATTTGGAGAGCTCTTCAGTGTCGCGTTTCTCTATGGTATGCCGAACATTCAGCTTGTCACCGATAAACTTCGATGAGGATTTTAAACTCGGGCATTTGGGCGCTCCTTTTTATTATTATTCTATTTCAGGATACTGTGGAGCTTGCGCCTGTACAACCGCATGACGATTGATATTGACCCATTACAGGTTAGAAACATTTACCGGGCTCGGACAACACAATCGCGCCTCGTTGTGTCTCCAAGTGCGTTAGAGGCTATCTTCTCGGCAACACGAATAAACCGCGCAGATCTCAAACCTGCCGAGATTGGCTAGCACCCTTTTCCAAGGCATCAGCCAGCTCATTAAGGGCTTGGCGCAAACGGATATCTTCCTGGGCGTCTCCAGAATGAGGCAGGAAGCTACGCGCATGCTTGAGAAGCGCCTCGAGATTTTTGCTACTGACTGCCAGCTCAAACGGCACGGGGAAGTCTAGTGCCAGCACACCAATACGATCAAAAAAAACAGGGACTACCCGAGTCTCAGTGTACCCTGCAATTTTTGGTGAACCTAACAGGTACCCATAGCAACAATCGCTTCTAACGGCCACTACCATCAGCAATTTATTGGATTCGCGGCTTTTCTCATCAACCCAATTCTCAAAGAAGCGGGGGCACCCGGTGGAATCAGAAATGAGCCCTTCTAGCTCCTGCAGTGACCTGGGCCACACATTGTCAGTCCATTCCATATCCTCAGATATAGGCACCAGCAAGCAATGCCCTCCCCTCAAATCCGCGATAGTCTTGCTCTGGGAAAATGTTACAGGGAGAGGATCGGCCACGCCCGGACGTACGAAAAACAGCGTACAACGCATTTGCTTGCCGCCAGTGAAACTGACCGCTACTCGAATTTGCGTAACCCCATCAACTTGGGGAAGCTCAGCATGGGTGCAGCCAATATCGAAGGCTTCTTCGATTCCCCGATACCGCAAGCAAAATCGGGCCCAGTCATGGCTTCTAGCCCTGTCTTGCTCGTGAGAAAGCGTAACAAGGGCAGACTCAATAATTGGATCATTAGGCACGTCGGCTGGCCTCGTCTGCGAATTTTTCAATCCGTGGAAGTGTTACCTCATGGTGGATCATCGCGTGGCTCTGAGCCCAGCGGATCAAATAGCCCGAAAGCATCGTTTCCATCAGCAGCCATACCCGTGATCAATCCGGTCGAGCAAAGCCTTCACCTTCAGATATTCAGCCTCATTGCGTACATACTTCAGAGCTGTTAAACCACCGAATTCGACCCGTGGGTGAGTCAACCAAACGTCGGCTTTGGCTTTGCTACCAAGCACCTGCTCGGCTTGGTGTCGAATCATCTCCTCAAAATTCATTGCTGCTCCAAGGGCGCGTGCAGGCAAACAGTCGCTAGATCGTGAGCGCCCTAGTCTGCGCAACGAACCGGTTCCATCCAACCACGCCATCCCTATAAGTTCCACTCATTTGACTATACGATATCGTTTGGAACCTCGCAAACCTGGCCTAGAGTGGTTGAGTGGTTGAGCGCGTATCCACATTCAGCGTAGCGCTCATCGCTATGTAGATTCGCGCTCGCCAGTAACCCTAGGTATGGATCAGGCTGCTGTTCGGTGAACGAAGCGTCAGTACGAAACGTGGTGAACATCCCCTGTCAAAACTGCAACCTACCTACCCAGCACTGCAGCCAAGCAACCCAGCACAGCAGCCAAGCTACCCAACAATGCAATCAAGCTACGCAACACTGCAACCAAGCTACGCAACCCGCGCGCGGGCCGTTAAAATGCCACCACCCTCATTGTCGCGAACCAGGTATGGCCAAGGCTCCAAGGAAACAGCCCGCAAGGGAAGCTGCCAGTGCACAGAAGACACAAGCCAAGGGGCGCCGTAAAAACGTGTCGAGCCCGGTCTCCTCGGGTGGCAGAGGCGATGCGTTCCAGTTACGTGTACAGGCGGTTCGCCTTCTATCGATGTGTCTGGGCCTCGAGTGCCCAGGTGCCCCCGCCGGCTTCTACATCACGCGCATGGTCTTTCAAGGGCGAGTATTCGGCCACAACACCGATGACCTCATCATCGACCTGATGAACCCGAAAACCGGCCAGACAGCCAAGCATCGCTTGCAGATGAAGCGGTCACTCAAACCTGGTGATAACGCGCAATTCAATGAATCCGTTGGCCTAGCCTGGGAGGATTTCAGCAAGCCTGATTTCCAGCGCGGACTGGATGAGTGCCAGATTGTCTTCAACAGCTCGTGCCATTCACAGATGCAAGGTGTAGTCGAGGTCGTTCGGTTCGCAATGGCCTCGGAAGCCGCGGCAGACTGGATCGTCCGGGTTTTTGAGGAGGGGTTTAGTAACGACAGCAACCGTAAAGCCTACGGAGCGCTGCGAAATGCTGTCGAGCTCCAAAAAGGATCGCCAGTGGACGCTGAGGAGCTCCATCTGTTTCTCTTGCATCTCAGGTTCATGTCGCACGACCTCGATTCCGACCATACCCAGGCAGTCGCGACCCAGAAACAGCTGATCAGTCAACGCTTGCCTAATCGCAAGAGCGCTGAGGTATGGGCATTACTGCAGGCAGCGTGCGTGGAGCTCAATAGCACTGCCGGCCAGATCACCCAGGAGAGCGCTGAGCGTTACTTGGGCGAGCTTGGTGCAGAGTTCAAGGAAACGCGTGAGCTCATGCGGGCGCTGCACGATCTACAGAGTGCCAGGCCTGGTGGCGTGAACCACCACGTGTCTGCTCAGCCGAACAGCGCCCTGCCCTTGAGTCCTGAAGCTCACGGCCATCTGCTGCCTCTGGCGCAGCTACTGCAACCGTTTTTCGCCTCGGCAGTGACACCACAGGGAGCCTCGATGACTGAGGCCCTCCCCGGCGCTCATTCGACCTCTACCAACTCGTTGGTAACTCGCCAGCTCGACCGCATCACTCAGATGCAAAAGGAGCATCGCTATCAGGAGTGCCTGAATCAGTTGGATCTCCTGCAGCCTGAGTTGGAGGATTTCGACGACCACCAAAAGGCTCGCTGGTACCTGCTTCATGGCTTATCGCTGTGGCATAGGGATGATGATGAGCTGGCCGCGAAGGACTTTGATACCGCAGCCAGTCTTTGCGACTCTGATGATCGGATCGCAGTGGCGTCGGTGCGTAGCCGCATCATCCGGGGCGACATAAAGGCCGCTGTTGAGACCGGTCAAGCGCTGATGGTTCGATTCCCCGAGTCTTTCGCGGTGTGGGTAGCTCTCACGAACGCCAGAATCATCGCCGGCGAGCGCGTGGGTGAAGACGAGATCCCTGATGCATTCGCAGATAAGGCGCTCGCCTGGCAACTCGTGGCCAGCTCGCATGCGGCCTTCGACGACGACGAGAGCGCGGTTCGAGTCAACCGCATTGCGCTAGAGCAAGAAGACAGTTCAATTTTCATCTTCGAAAGCTATCTGCGCTTCGTGTTGCGATTGGTGACGCTGAACGCGGTTCGGGTGAATTGCAGGGCATTAGAAGCGGAACATGTGCAGCTTTTGACGGAAACAATGGCCCGCGACGAGATTCGAACGGGTTCGTTTTGGACGTGCCAGAGCCCGAAAACGTTGGGGGAGATCATCGCACACCTGGCTTACGGGATGATTTTGCTGGAGCGCACGGAGGCCGCATTAGAGCTGCTGCACCAAGCCAAGCTGAAGGGCGTCTACGAAAAGGCAGGCCTGATCCGCTTTGAAGTCGAAGCACTCTGCGACTTGAACAGATGGAGCGACTTGATTGCCCGCTTCGGGGAGTCGATCGGTACCTTGCCAGACGACTCACTACTTCGCTTCGGGCATGCATGCGTCCTACTGTCACGGGCAGATCTACTGCAGCGAGTTCGTGATGAAGCAGCACGGCGTCCGGAGTCCGATGTCATTTGCCATGTGTCCAGAAGGCTTCAGCACCTCCACTGGGATCAATTGCTCGATAAGGGTGAGCTGGTCATTGTGCAAAAAGAGTTGGAGGACGCAGGACTATCAGTGCGCAGCACATCATCACTTGTCGACCTGCAGTTTGTTGCACGAGCGTATGCGCAGGATAAGGTCGTAGCGAAGGCTGTAGAAGATCAGGTGGCCAAGCTTGCTCCTGACAGTACTGATCCCCACGAAATCGCGATGGGCGCGCGCGTGATGCTGCATGCCGAACGTTTCGACATTGGCGCTCAGCTTCTAGAAAGGCTGCTGCCGTTCGATATATACACGGAGCTGCATGATGAATTGCTGTACTGCTACATTCGAACAAGTCGACATGCAAAGGCCCGTGATCTGCTCGATGCCATGCCCATCGCCTGGTGTGACTCCGCCAAGGCACGTGAATTGGCGCTTTTCCTCTACGGCAACGCTGGAGACTGGGGGCGAATGCGCCCTATTGTTGAGCACCAGCTATCCCTGTCTCCGCAAAGCGCCAGCGAATGGATCAAGGTTATCCGGGTGGTCGCGTGTGAGGGCGCCGCAGATCTGAATGTGATCATCTCCTCGATGCCCGCCTGCCTCGAGGGCGCAGTGGAAGACTTGCTGCTCCTGGCCAACATTGAACTGCGGTACGGTCATATCGAGCGTGGATTGAATCGGGTTTGCGCTGCGATTCGCGCCAATCCAGGCAATTCGCAGGCAGCTGAGACGCACGTAAAAATGGTGCTGATGTTGCGCGAGGGATCCGACGTCTTTCAGCAGGAGCCTGCAGTCGTCGCACCTGGCACCTCAGTAGAGCTTGCCGATGCGCAGGGAGTGATCCGATACATCTCGATCGATGCTGAGGCAGGTGCCTTTGCGCCTGGCGCTGCGGAGTTCCTATCTCCTCAAGATGATTTTGCTCAGACGTTGATGGGGCTAGCCGTCGGCGAAAGCATCACTGTGCACGACATCTTTAATGCTCAGGTGTTCGAAGTGAAGCGGATCATCACCCTGCACCGCCGCTTGTTCGACCTCTCAAAAGCGCTGCTTTCGGAATCCATTGTCCCGGGCAAAACGCTCGTTTCGTTGAAATTCCCGCTAGATGCCAATGGCGAGATGGATTTCACGCGTCTTCAAGAGCAACACAATCTGTATCAGGCTCGCACGGCAGCGCTTTACGCGCTGTATGCACAGAAACCGGTACCTTTGGCCCTACTGGCGAAGCAGATGGGGCGAGATATCATCGACATGGTTCGCGATTGGCCCAGTGATGCTCCTTGCCTGGACGTGTCGATTGAAGATGACGACGCCGATAACAAACCAACGTTCTCGCTCGATGACCGGATCTGGGTGGTCGATCTCTCGATACTGGCTGAGCTCGCAACCCTTGGGTTGTTGGACATTCTTGAGCATTTGCCCAAGGTCTATATCAGCGCCGTATCGCGGCAGGCACTGGATGCCAAAATCGAGGTCTCTGCGTTCTTAGGCGGCGGCGTGGGGCTCTTGGAGGTTGGCCAGGAGAATGTGGTGTATGAAGATGAGCCGCCGATCGACCAGAGTGAGGGTTTCCTGGGCGCCATTGATATGGCGATTTCGAACTACTGCACCGTTGTCCCGGCGTACGGGTCACACGACCCCGGCCTTCCGCTTCAGCGATTCAACAAAATTCTAAGTGCTGAGGGTCGTGCGGCTCTGTCGCTGTGCCTAGAGTATCAGGCCAGCCTCATCTCTCTTGATGGGCGCCTGCTTCAGATCGCTCAAATGCACGACATACCATCCGCCACTGTGCAGATGCTTCTTACGGCAGTCACAAATAAGGGTGGCCTGAGGCCCGTTGAGGCGTCATGTGCACTCGTCAAGATGGTTATTGCGCGGCGCAGCTTCATTGCGATCCGCCCTGACGACCTTGTCGCGATGATGGATCAAGGGTTGCCTTTCGCGAATGTGGGCATCAACAGCCTTAGGCGCTACCTCGCAGATCCGAATTTAATCTTTGACTCCTCAGCGTCGACGGTCATCGACTTCATTTGCAAAATGTTCACCAGCGTTCGCTGTACGTTCAGCGTACTTTTGAAGCTGATCGAGCTTCTGCTGGAACCGCTATTCAGGCATGTGCACTGTCCTGGGGAGTGGGAAACAAAAGCGCTTCAAGCGTTTCGTCAACTGCAGCACCAGGGCGTCACTGAGAGCTATTTTACTTTCATAAGGCGCAGCGTTGCTGTTGCCAAGGACAATGCTCAGGGCCCTTGCATGCCGGCCTCCCTGGAGGCGCAGGTTACGTTCTCGCCAAGGACGCTGTTCTACTGGCGGTAAGCGCTCTTGATTAGGTGCTTCAAGGTGTTTTATTGCTGAGCGCGTCGCGCGACGCGGCAAGCGAGCCACCTTTGAGCAGGTTGGCGGCCTTGCGGCTGGCTTGGAGCTTCGCATGCTTTAAGTGATACGACACGAATGCATCTGTAACGCTGCAATCTACCAGCGCCAGCTTCATGCCGCTGCCGGTCGTCTGTAGCTGTGTCAGATCGACCTGGTGGTCTTTGCAGAAATGGGCGAGCAGCTTCCAGAATGGCGTTTCGTGATCCACATGCAGATCGTTGGGATGAACGATTGGCTCGCCGCTGATGGCGCAGTCGATTGGATAGGTCAGCTGCGCCCGGAATGCGTCGAGTTGAGGTCGGACAGCGAATCTAAGTGCTTCACACACCTTGCCGTGCGGCGACTGTGCGACGCCGGTAATGCACTTCCTGTAGGAGAAGCTTTCTTCAGTCCCATCCAGGCGCACCAAGTGAAACCCTCGACCTGATAGCTCATTTCTAGCCACCATGAAGTGGTCGACGCCGGCGCCGATCTTGCGCTTGGCGTCGGGGTGCAGCGCCAGCAACAAATGAAGCTTCTGAATCGCTACAGGATGGCTCACCCTTCCCATTGGCGCGGTGCGCAGGAAGGTCTTTAAGCCCTCTAGCAAGGCTTTCTTACTACGGTACTCAAATGGCCCTAGCCAGTACATACCACTCCCCTGTCCGTTCAAGTGGAGGCAGACCCTACGCCTTAACCCAGGGCTTTCAATTACGCGGTATGGGCACGAAGCGCAACGAGTACATTTGTACTCCATCCTTTCGTGCTCGCACCTTGTATCAGGTCACTCAGTCAAGCCACTCTAAAGTTTTCAAAGGCGGCATTTTGCAAGATAGCGGCGCCAGCGCGCCGGGCGGTCACACTAGCGTAGAGCGGCTTCAATGGGGTGCTTCCCCTGCTGCAAGTCTGGAGCGCAACGCTTCATTTTCAGCCTTGGCCTGATCTAACAACTGCTCCGTCTGCTTGTCGCGGATCTTCAGAGCGGTGAGGCTGGTGCGCAATTCATCTGAGGCAGCGGCAAGCGAAGCTACCTGCTGTTGAAGCAATTCCCGCGCGCCCTCGGCGCGAGCGGTTGCTGCATTGGCGATGCCAATATCTGTGCTCAGGCGCTCAATCTGATCCCTGTGCTGCGCCCTTTCCTTAAGCTGCTGGCGATTTTCACCAATGAGGCGCTCGTTGTCCCGGATCAGGCGCGTCACTTCATCCTGTTTGACCATAAGCGTCTGCTGGAGCAGCGTAAGCTCCTGCTGCTTTTGGTGAAGCTGAGACTCGTGGCGGGCCTGATCCTGATCGCGCTGCTCCCGGGTTGCTGTTCGGTAGTGTTCGAGTGCATCCCGCGCATGCTGGTGTTTGTCCTCAAGCGACTTTATCTGCTCGTCCTTCTCACGAACGCGTACTTCCAGGTCTGCGCAGCTCTGGCTGATGCGTGCGTTGCGAGTCTGCTCGGCCTGAAGCGAAGATTGGCTCGTTTGCAGCGCTTGGTCTTGGGACTCCAGCGCCTGGCGCAGCGTAGCGACTTCCTGTCTCACAGCATTGAGCTCTGCTTCAATCGTACTGTGCGCTTCTCGCATACCTTTTCGCTCTCGCTCGAAGGAGGCGCGTTCATGTAGCAATGCTTCGTTACCCTCCTCCAATAGCCGCTCCAGCAGCTTCTCAACCAGTCCGCTCAGCTCATCGCTCAGTCGCGAGGGCGAGGCATTCGGCTGCGTATCGTGATTCTCGATCTCCTTCAAATATCGCTGAATGGTCGTTTTCGAGCCGGTATTTCCCAGCTCAATGCGTACTGCATCGATACTGGGGTTTTGACCTCTTGCCAGCAGTGCCTCGCGGGCTTTTCGCACAAGAACCAGGTTAACGCCGCCTCTAGCCATGTCAGCTCCTACAATTTCGTACTGTGTTACGTGTCATGTAATTACGTACTATCCTATCACTTAGAAATGCCTTCCTATTCAGTAATCTTGAAAAGATATAATCGAGTGTTATCTCTTGTCAGGCGCTCCTGCGCAGGTAAAATGCCTCGAAATGCGGTATTGAGGGGACGCGAGAGCGACGGCGCCCCCGCCGGGCCAAGAAGCAAAAAGGGCTGAATATGAGCAAGGCGGATCGATATCTAGATGCCAGCGTTCGGGTCAATACCTCCAAAAGCTATGCAGCTGCCATCAGTCACTTCGAAACCACCTGGGGCGGTTTCCTGCCCACCACGACTGAAGCCGTTGTTCGTTACATCGCCGAGTACGCCGATCAGTTGGCCATCAGCACGCTGAAGCAGCGTCTTGCGGCACTTGCAAACTGGCACCAGACCCATGGCTTTCCTGATCCCACCAAGGCGCCAAAGGTGCGCCAGCTCCTGAAGGGCATTCGGGTGCTCCATCCCGTCCAGCAGAAGCAGGCTGCTCCCCTGCCCTTAATGCAGCTTGAGAAGGCGGTTGCGTTTCTGCAGCAGGAAGCGAGCGATGCGCGCATCGCTGGCAACATGCAAGGTGTGTTGAAGTCGACCCGGGATATCGCGCTGCTCACGATCGGGTTCTGGCGAGGATTTCGCGGCGATGAGTTGTCTCGATTGACAGTCGAGAACACCCAGGCGGAGCGCTATGTGGGTATCAGGTTCTACCTGGCTCACAGCAAGGGTGATCGCCAGCATGTTGGTCGCGAATACAGGACGCCATCGCTCAATAAGCTCTGCCCTGTTGAGGCTTACCTGAACTGGATCGAGGCTGCTGGCATTGCTCGTGGCCCGGTGTTCAGGGGGATTGATCGTTGGGGTAATGTCAGCGGCCAGGCGCTTGCGGCCCACAGTTTGATTCCCCTGCTCAGGGGTACGCTGGAACGATGCGGGCTACCTTCTGAGATCTACAGCGCTCACTCGATGCGCAGGGGCTTTGCTACCTGGGCGGCCAGCTCTGGCTGGGACATCAAGACACTGATGGAGTACGTTGGCTGGAGTGACCTGAAGTCGGCCCTGCGCTACGTCGAGCCGGCACAGCAGTTTGGGGGATTGGTACGAACGCTTGAGGGAAGCTCGTAGCTTGGCATTCAAATGCAAAGAAACTCACAGATCATCGATGTGGATGTCAGTGCGGGTTCATGAGGCAGCCGTTTCAAAAGAATCAAAGCTGAGCTTTGCTCGCTCAACTGGGTTTGCAAGGAGGCAACGTGGCTAAGCTGGATTTCATTTTTAGCGTTCACATGTGTGCGATGAGTCAGTCCATTTCGATTATGCGAATGCTCGCTGAGCAGGCAGAAAAAAATGTGGCGCTCGCGATCAAAGAGGCTAATGAGTCAGGGTCAGTAAAGGCGCATGAATTCGAAGAGGAAGCATGCGACCAGTATGGTGAAAGCTACGTCAGGATCCGAACGTGCTATTCGTGCGGCTCTTCTGTGGCTTATGACCCTGAAGAGGCTTTGGCCATGCACCAATTCTTGATCACTCAGCTCACGCGACGCTCAGCGTATCTCACCATCTTCGGCTTGTTCGAGCATCGTGTGAGCCAATGCCTGGAATTCATGATTGAGCTCACTGGACACGATGGAGAGGTCAAAGGTAAGGGCCCTGTAGAAAAGGCTCAGTACATGCTGCTCAATGTGGTGGGTGGCAACGAAATAAAGGATTTAGATCACCTCACAGTCCTTAGAAACATCATGATCCACAGCGACGGCGTTGCTGAGGGATATGAAGAGATGAGCACCCGTAAAACAAAAAAGACCCACGCAGAAAAAAGGGTCTTGTCAGCCATTCGTAGAGCAACGGGAGTGTCGGTCAACATGTTCGATGGCGTCATCATGGGTCAAACATTCCTGACATATGCCGTCGATGAGTTTGAAAGGTATGTTCGAGAGATGGAGGAGGCTGTGCAGAATTACCATAAAAACAGGGCGATCCCGAATGTCTAGCCGCTATGGCGAGGGTAACCCCGAGCGTAGTCAGCAGCATCGATCCTTCTGGCGTTGAATAAGGGCCAGCGGAGCTCAAGCCAGCACGATCAACCACGGAGCGCGCCTGAGGTACTCCATGCCACGAACCGATAATCAGCCTGGGAAACGTTGAGACTGAGGCTTGCTGTGAGGCGGCTTCGTCATGGCGCTCAATGATAGGAGTACATCTGTACTCCTATAAAAAGGGCTCATTCAGCCGTCTTACGGGTGTCCATACCGGCTCGTTTACGAAGCAAATCGAGCTTTCTTTTTACCCCGATCTTGGGATTCAGGCTGAGCGCCTCCTCGTAGCATGCGATCGCCTCTGTGACCTGTGATAAGGCTTCGTGCGCCAGGCCTTGGACTTTGAGCGCTGTGGGTTTCCATGCAGGATTCATATCCGCGCCAATGCGCCGGGCGCGAATCAGAGCTTCTAGAATTTCCTGTCCCTTTTCGGGGGTTAGCAACGTCGAGTCGCCTTTCAACATGGATTCTGCAGAAAGGATCACGGCGGAGTAGTCGCTCGAATTCAGGAACGCATCATCAGCCGTGTGTTCATCCAGGATGGTGCCATCAGCACCGTAGCGGTACTCGCCACCGCCGGAAACCTTGAAGACCAGCTGGCAGTGCTTCTCGTCAAACTCGATCTTGTCAGCGCCAAAGCGTCGCGGCCTTACAGAGAAAAGCACATGCCCGGTCGTCAGGTCGAACAGGGTCAGTTTTCCGGCATCCTCTGTCGGGCTATTTGCCGTTATGCAGTAAGCCAGCTTCCCGTTTTTGGAGAGTCCACTTTCCAGGATGTTGGCTGTGAAGGTGCGCAGGACGATGGGCGTCCCATCGGCGGAAAAGACATGGAAAGTGCCGGACAGGTTGCTGCCAAAATGCCAGTCCTCTATGGAGAAGGTGCCGTTGTCGGCAACCTGACCCTGGTTTGGCCTAGGCAGGGATCCCTGAGCAGCAACGGCGCCAGTGGAAAGGTTGACCAGTAGATATCGACCCTCCCCGCTCTCCCGGTGGCCTCCCCTGGAGCCATCCGGGGTACTGTCGCGCCACGACACAGCCCACTTGCGGTTTGGAGATTTCTTGAACAAGCCGTGCCATTCGATTGCATCGATGCATAAGAAGGTTTTCGACAGCTCGACAATTGGTTGAGGAGCATCCTTGATCATCACTGCTGGGGGATTGGGCTTATCACGCTTGCCGAACAACCACGAAAGTAACCTCATCGGAGCGCTCTCTCTTGCTGTCTGATGATTGCTGAGCGCCAGCCAGGCCTAAGATCCATGCTCGGCAGCCTTTTGCTTGGCAATAGCTTCCTGATCGGTAACGAGCTGGGCGAGGCGTTTAGCCTCTGAAATATAGCGAGCGTTGTCAGGCTCCAGGGCGGCCAGTTGGCGATAGGTGCTGGCGAGCTCTTGGTATTGCTGTGGTTTCAACGTTTTCAGCGTGGCTACAAGGGAAGCTTTGCGCTGTTGATCCAGGAGTGATTTTTCGCCCTCCAATGCAGTTTTTGCGATTGCATCCACTTCCGCATCTCCCAGCCCCTGGTACTTTCGGGCCAGCACCGCCGCTGCTTGATAATCCTTGTTCGCCACCTTGCCCTGCATCTCTTGCAGAATTTGCGGGCGATGAGCTGCCAAATACTCACGCTGCTCCTGGGCTTCCTTCTCCGCTTGTTGCTTCTGATCAGCAGCGGCCCTCACTTCTCGGTCTATGTTGTCCTGCTTCAACTGTGCGTTGAGCGCGGCGTTCGACAGAACGATAAGTCCTATGAGGCCCAGAAATCGAAAGGCTGGCGTTAGTGGTTTGCCTGTCTTGGCGGTAAACCAATCGTTGACTGGCGGCAGGAACAGCAGCGCAGCTATCAACATGGCCAAGCCTGCCAACAGGCTCGTCGTCGCCATCCCGATCGCCGCGATAAGCAGCATGCTGAAGAGGCAGTACATCACCAGCAGTGAAATCAACCTACGCATCCTTGCCTCGCTTGTCCTGGATTGGTTCCGTGCGCCACTACCGGCCTTGAGTGCAATATGAGGCGCGCCCTGGGTCACCATCGGTGGCTACAGGCCAGCATTTTTCGCACAGGCTCCGAGAGAACGCAATCAGTCACGGTTGCCCAGTGCGATACCTTGCAGCGTTTGACGCCGCGCCGGATCCAGATATGAGTTCAGTGGCTGATTGACGCCCCACGAAAAAGGCTATGGATAAAGCCGTTGATGAGTTTCCCCGCAACAGCTACCCGTCCACGTGTAGGCAAGTGCATTAGCAAAAAACACCTGCTCCGCCAGCGTGCGAGGTCAGCCAGGAGCCGCCGGCGACGGAGGCACTCAATCGCTAGTAGTGCCGATAGGCGCGCGTCATTGCGAAGGCCAATGGATGCGGGCGAAGGCCTGGACTCTGGCTTTTTTGGCAAGGTATGCAAATACGAACAGAGCAATCCTCTGGTCGCCCTCAGACATCAGTGGCGGCACTCATTTGAAGCGTACTGCATCCATGGAACTCGCCCCAAAGCCGGTCTATGCTCGACCGATCTCAAAATGCCTTCATGGAGTAGTCCATTATGGACGAGCAACTCGGACGCTTGCACGCTACAGCCTGCTTCAACTCAGCTTCTACCTTCAAGGAAACGACGCTGCGCAGCAAAGCGTATGCGAATGCCGCGTTAACTGAGTTTGTTAAGCTTCAGCGCGAGCAGCCCGAGATCCTGACCACCCTCCTCAAGGGCGGCAATCAGGGCGCCAAACGGTTGAATACCGACCCCTACCAAGGGCTTCGCGAGGTTATCCAGAATGCTGATGACCTTGATGCCACTGCCGTGCAGTTCGGGGTGCAAACGGTTCAAGGCAATAAGCAGCTGGTGATCGTCCATAACGGTCTGCCCGTTGAACTGCCCCACGTGCTACCGATGATCTACCCGTTCTATTCCACCAAGCAGCAGTCAGCGGTGCTTAAAGGGCGGTTCGGGATCGGCCTCAAAACCCTCACCCAGCTCGGCGACAACCTGACAGTCCACAGCGCCCCCTTCCATTTCGGCTCACGCGATGACCACGTGGCCATGGTGGAGGAAGCCGAGGCGATCAGGGGTTTTTACGACCCCAACGCCGGTCATACCATGGTGAGCGTCGATCTCTCTCCAGACTATGACATCGATTCTCTGGAAGCCTGGTTCGATGATTGGGCCCCCAGTGACTTGGTTTTCCTGGATAACGTCCGCGCGATCACCTTATTCGATCTGGATGAGGGCATTTCGCTCAAGCATCTTGCAATCCAGCAGACTCAACCCGATCGCCATTTCAAACTCGCACTTGGTAAGCAGCAGAGCCGTGTCACTCACTCAACCTTCCTGGTGGACGACAACCTTTGGGAGCGCTTCGTTTGTGACGTGAAGGTTCCAGCCGGTAAGGCACGCGCTGCCAAGGCGACCGGCGATTTCACGCCCATTGGTGTTGCGATACCGGTAGATGGTAGGGCTCATGGACGAATCCACATCGCGCTGCCCACCAAGATTCACACCAATGCGGCGTTTTCTCTGGACGCACAGTTTGACCCGTCCACCTCCCGAGAGGACATGATTCACGGCGCCTGGAACCAGTGGTTGACTGAGGCATCCGGGCAGTTTTTAGGTGAGCTGGCCATCTATCTAGCCCAGCAACGCAATACGCTTGCTTGGCTGGCCATCCCTGTCGGCGCGAAGACGGACAGCAGTTCGGACTGGCTCAACAAATTGTTCCATGAACAATGGAGCAAAGCGATTGAGGCTTTCAAAGCGTGTCCCACCCTCATTGATGGCCGCTATGCGCTGAGTCAGATTTCGTACTGCGATGAGTCGATCGACGGGATGCTGACGGAAGCTGACCACCTCGCGGTGAGCGGGTTGCCGATGCTGCCCGAGTGGATGCGGGACAGAGATGGACGTTGGCGTGTCGTCCTGAAAGCGCTCTCCATTTCACACGCTCTCGCGCTTGCGGATGTATTCGAACACTGTGACCAGGACGGATTCGAGCAAAAATCGCCAGCGTGGTTCCTGGACATGGCTATAAAATGCCTCGAACTGGACGAAGACTATCTGCTGCTGGGCGCTCAATGGGTGCCGCTTGCAAGCGGGCGGCGTACACAAGCCA
This sequence comes from Pseudomonas putida, assembly GCF_025905425.1. Classification (NCBI taxonomy): domain Bacteria; kingdom Pseudomonadati; phylum Pseudomonadota; class Gammaproteobacteria; order Pseudomonadales; family Pseudomonadaceae; genus Pseudomonas; species Pseudomonas putida. The sequence continues at coordinate 2,378,669 of NZ_CP109603.1, forward strand.
AAGCCGAAGACGAAGCCGACTCGTGGCTAACGGGGCAGCCACCCGCAATTGGCTTTGCAGCTCGCCATCATCTGACGAATGTAGTTCACCCTCTTCTGCTTGCTACACCGTACGCCTCCCTCATCGAGTGGCTATCAGAGAACGCCAATTACAAGACAGCCGTAGCCGCCCAGGACGTGCTTGAAGCGTTTGCCAGGCGATTCGCGCAAGATCCCATCACAGCCGATAAACAAGACCTACTCGATCTGCGAGACCTGTTTGAGCACGTTGATACCAAGAACAGTGACTTGGGCTCGGAGGTAGGCGCGGCACTGCTGATTGACGCGTTCAGCTATGTTGCACTCGAGGATGGTCGATCAACAGTTTCGAAGGTGCTCGCCTCGCCGACCAGCGTATACCTGCCAGCCTCCATCGCTGATTCGCAAGATACGTGGTCGAAGGCAGCTGGAACCACCCCTGAGCTGCTATGGGCGTCCCCCAGCTATGCCGAGGTGTTCAAAATCAGCAGAGCAGAACAACGGGGCATCCAGGGCGATTCAGTTGCTACCAGTCGAAAGCGAGGTGTAAAGCGCTTTCTGTCACTGCTGGGCGCCGAGGTTTCTCCTCGCCTTGTTGAAGCCACGACGGACTCCGCACACATCGTGCTCCCGTCCCAATATGCAGCACGCCGTTTCCTGGGCCGAGCACGCGGCGGCCTGCGGCGTGATTTCGCCTCGCCTGATCTTGATGCCGTCATACGCCACATTCGCCAGAGCCCAGCCCAACCTGTATCGCGCAGAGGCGGAAAATCTCGTGCTTCGGCGCCAGTGGCCGCCCCCACCGCCGTTGAAAGAGCGATAGCCCTGTTTCGCTGTATCGACAGCAACTGGCTCTCCTTCGAGCCGTATAGCAGAACCTTCGCTTACCGAGAAAGCGGCAGGAGCGATAGCTCGCCGGTGCCCACCACGTGGCTCGGAAGGTTGATTGACAATGCGTGGTACCCCAACTACGCAGGTACACCGTGTAAACCTGGCACCCTCATCGTCGAGACGAAGGTCACACTCGCGATGTACGAGCATCACACGGATTTTGCCAGTGGCTTGACAGAAACCGACGCCAATAGCGAATTTGCGCGCGCGCTGGGAATGCGCGTCAATCCGCCCGTTTCACAGCTGGTAGCGGCTCTTGAGCGTGCCAGGAGCACGTCGTCATCTGATGACGTCAGCCTGATGAGGTTGTACAAGGCTCTGGCTGGTCATTGCCCACAGGGCGGTTCTACCGTCGCGCATGAAGCGATGATCGGCGACATGCAGGCGGGAAGCCTACGTGGCAAATTTGGCATTCAGCGCTCTCAAAAAGGGCTGATTGCGCCCTGCGTCACAACCTCCAGGGGCAGCAAGGAATGGTTCAGCATGCGAGCGGTCTTTGCCGGCAAAGACATCTTCCATGGCAGACAACCTTTCGTTCTGTATGACCGCAGCCTTACCCCTTTGTGGAACGCGTTGGGCATCAGTCATCCTGACTTGAAAAGCTGTATTCGTGAGCTGGAATCCCTAGCGAAAACCGCGTACGACCCGAAGCACGACGCATTGTTGCTGGACATCTATCGGCACATGGACAGGCAGCTGGACAAAGCGACTGCCGCAGATCGTCGAAGCCTGAGCCTGCTGCCATTACGGTCAGGCGATACCTGGACAACCAAGCGTCCTCTGTATTACTCACACTACTCAAATCTTCGATCCGAAAAGATCGCCTTGTGGACGCCACCCTGTGCGGCTGACACCATTTCTCGATTCGTGAACGCTGCGGGCCTGGAGCGACTCCCATTCGCTGCAGCTGCCCCGGCGAAAACGAATGTGACCAATGACGAGCTCGAATTCCGTTTCCAAGCTGCACTTCGCATACTGAAAGCTGATCTTGCGAGAGATGATGAGCGCTCTTACAAAGCGATGGAGCCTTGGAATCGGTTTGAAAACGCGACACTCAATATGCATCTGCCAGGACAGCTGATCGTTAACGCAGCCCCCCAGGGGGCGCGGCAAATTTCTATTCAGCTACATGCCTACTCCCACTTATCCGATCTCGCGGTGCATTTCGATGACGAGAAATTCATCGGCAGGAGCGAGTATGGGGGCGTCGCGATCGCGGGTCTGGGCGATGGTACGTGCATGCGTGAAATTGCGCTCGCGTGGGTTTCCGCCTGGGCTACCAGCCAAGACCGGGAATACTTCCCCGACATCAATCTGGCGACTGATGCTGAGGAGACCAGTCTTGACATGTTGATTGCCGAACAGGAGCGTTTGAAAGGCAGTAATCGTAAACGCATCATCAAGCGGGATGCCGGCGCTACGTCTATCACGGACAGTGCTGAGCGCCCCATCCAGACACGTAAGCTGAAGGCGCTGCCTCACGACTTCCAATTTACTGTCGAAACCGTAGATGGGAGCAGCCTTGCACATAAGGGGCCGCAGCCGCGCAAAACTGACCCTTTGTCAAAGCCGCCCGTTACACCCAAAAGAGCACCTTCTACGTCGGTGCCAGAAAGCGCCTACAAGCAGTACTCCTCCGCAGAATTGCAGACCAAAGCGTGGGCTTATCTGGAAGCTTCGTTGCAGCGGGACGATGCTGTGCTGGTTGATCTACAGTCCTGCAGAGGAATCGGTGCTGACGGAGCTTTGGATAAGAGCACATTCATTGAGATGAAGTCGTTCGCTCGCGGAGCGCCTGGTGAAATCACCCTCACCGAAGCCGAGTTCCGCCGCGCTGAAGAAAGCAAAACCAACTTCTACCTGGTCATCGTCTCTGGCCTGGAGGAAGGATATGAGACTGAGCTTCGCATCTATATCAATCCAACCAAAAACCTTCCCTGGACACCTAAAGGTCAGGTGGCTATAGGGGGGCTGGCCAAAGGGGCTGCCTTGGTGCTTAAAGAAACCGCGGATTGATCCGCGGGCGTGATGCTGGCTCCCGCGCCGACTCACAAAGAAGGCGCTGGTGCCTAAGGTAAGTGGGGGCTTTCGAAAACTGAGCTTCTCGCTTCGTGAGCGATTGTTCGTTCACAAGACGCCTCGGTGGCGCATTGGTTCAGGCATTGCCAGCGTTGCCGAGAACTGGATAGCCTGATGAAACCGACTGATCGAGCGCAATTCCATGCCCCACCATTATCCTCAAGAGAATATTCAGCAATGCATCAGCCGCTATCGGTACCTCTTCTGCGTAGACCTCGAAGCCACCTGCGATGATGTGGGGCAGGACGAGCCTGCCAGGCCGCTGATCGTAACGCCTGATGAAATGGAGACAATTGAGCTTGGTCTAGTGGTAGTGGATCAGCGAGAACACCGTGTGGTGGACAGCTTTCAGAGCTTCATCCGACCACGCCTGCACCCCCTCCTCACATCATTTTGCAAAGCACTCACCACGATCAACCAACGCGATATTGATACAGCGCCAGGGTTTGTCGAGGTCATGCAGCAGGTTGATGATTTCTCGAGGAGCTACGAAAACGCTGCCTGGGTATCCTGGGGTAAATACGACGCTACCCAGATTCGGCGCGATGGGAGAATCAATCAGAGCTCCAGCATTCTGGAGGCTCTCGCGCATTACAACGTCAAGGACTGGTTTGAGCAGGTCTATGCGAAGCGGCCAGGTGGCTTGAAGCCCAGCGTGGAGCAGTTGGGGTTGCCTTGGTCAGGAACGTACCATCGCGGAATCGATGATGCGAGAAACGTAGCGGCGATCGTTCTTCATTTGATCGAAAAGTCTGTCCGCTGAACGCGCCACCAGATCTTTTCCCTGAGACTGTAAGTGATGGCCGCGCTGGGATTGTGCCAGCGCGGAACAAGAGTCCCTAGTCAGCTCGCGAAGCCTTGCTGATCGAGGTGCTCACGCAGGAACTTCTCGTTGAGCACTTTAGGGAACGACACTGCGAGCTTCCACATGACGTAGACGAAGCCGATTGGCACGATGACCCCGAGATACCCTCCCATCAGCAGCCCCACGAAGCTAAGCGGTAAGAACAGTAAAAGGAGTACGAAGGCACTCAGGCGCATCTTTCTGATCCAGCTTGAGAATCCATTTTCCTCATAGATCTTCTGCCCGTCTGTAGTTTTCACCGCGAAGAGGATGTGCCCGAGGCGTCCCAGTTTGACGAAGAAAAATTGCCCTTCGATGCCCGGACGCAGGTAGGACTCAACCAACTGCCCTACCCCGACCTTCTTCATCAGTTTAGTAGCCCCGTTCTTTTGACTGAACCGGAGATAGGTGTACTCGGAGCCGTCAGGTTTGTCGCTTGAAGGGCCTACAACCTCGAGTTTCCCGGTGACGATGCTGACGTCGGACATGCTTCACTCCATTGGAAAGCGGCCTGATCTGGCATGTTCAATCACGCCCAGGCGAGCCCCAGCGTGCCGTGGTAGCTGTTACGCACGATCTGCTAGGGGCTTTTGAAGGGGTCTATTGATCATGCGGTCAGCGCCAGACATTAGGGGGGCGCTGTTACCGACCAGACGACAGCCCTTTAATCTGGAAGGCACATGGCATATGGCGCTTCGCCATACGGCAACAGGAACTATATTGCATAGTTCCGTAGGTGGCAATGTGGCTACATCCTCAGTTTTCGAGGATTACCCATGTCGCTCATGCGCCCGTTGGCTGCCGTGCTTCGGCTCGTTCGTGTCGCGCGAGGCCTGTCTCAAGAGCAGTTTTCCGGCGCAGTCGAGGCCAGACACATCCATAACCTGGAAAATGCGAAGGCAAGCGCGACGCTCGTCACGCTGGAAACTTTGGCTGGTCGACTCGGGATCGACCCGGTTGCACTGCTGGCGTACGCCTCGCGCTTGGAGCAAGGCGTTACGCCTGCTCAATATGTTGATTACTTGAATTCGGAGCTACAGAAAATCTCAGATCTGGGGATCGATGCCCAAATAGCTGACCATTATCGAGACGGCGATGTCGTCATCCAAACCCCTGGGCGTCGCACCGATCCTGCCAAGGTTCAAGCTGTTCTAGAGGCAAAAGCTGCTGGAAAATCCAAGCGAGAAATTTCCGAGAGCCTGGGGATTGCGCGGTCAACTGTTAATGACATTTGGAAAAAGTCAGACCTCTAAACCCTCGATTTTCTGATTTATTGCTGAGGATTTGCCCAGGCGAGTTCGCTAGCTACGGGAGGGCCATAATCCGTTAGCCTGCAGCAGTTGTGCTGTCGATACGCCATCGAGAAAACAGATACGGCAGGGCGCAACGAGATTTTGGGTGAACGCCAGTGCCAAGGCCTGTTTGCGCACCGCAGCGCCGATCTTGTGGCAGTGTTGAATTACATAGATCTGAGCGGGAATATTGAAGAGCCGGTAGAGCTGATCAGCATTTTTTCCCAGATCAGAGGGCTTCATTTCATGAAACCTGGCCGGCCCCTTCAGAAGGAACGCTCCGAGCTGGCGCTGGCCTCCAACGAGAAGGTTATTGGAGAGAAGATCACATTCTTCCCCTCCCCAGTCAGCCGGCACGTCGGGCTCCTCTAACAGGCTGCACAACAGCGCCTTCACGGTGCGTTCGGGCACTTCCTTCATTCTCTGAAATTCCGCTCCTCTTGGCATCCCGGAGCCATTAATGCTCGCGAACTGCTGGATTTCCTGAGGGCGCAACTCCAAGGTGGTGATGATGGGGGCGGGAAATGCAGGTGCTGCCTTGACCAGATCCCCTATGACGTACGGAACAGCACGGATGGTGTAGTCGTCAATTTGAGTGACATATCCAAAGATGAATAGGCGGGTCAGACCTTGCATGCGTGTGTAGGCGGTGTCGTTGATGAGTCCATTTTTCGTGAAATCGACGATCAGCTTTTTACCCGCCAAGGCATACTCAAGTCTGCCCGTGAGACACAGAGCGGGCGTCTTGTTGGCCCAGGAAAATCCTTTACCCGACACTTGGCCGTAGTGCATGAACAACGATCCTTCTGCGAGCTGGCCATCTCGCTCTAACTGGTCAAGCGTCTTGATCGAGCTCGTGGTTATCGCATCCAGAACGTAGGCGCCAAGCTCATTAGACAAGATGGCAGAGGCCATCGAGACATTCTGCCCCTGAAGCGCCATCCTCACGTATGAGGGCAGTTGTTGATTGTGGAGCAACGCTAGCACCCGATCACGACTGAGGTAGAAGCTCATCAGCTTCATACTACTGGTTGCGTGTTCTGCGAAGCGGGACGAAGGGATCATGGCAATTCCCGGTGGTTGAGGGTTGATAGATCATTCGATGGTTGTGTGGGGGAAAAAACAGGCTCGTCTACCGGGCGCCTGATCCTTCGAGGAATTGATCCCAGAGCGCTATGCAGTCACGCCCCAGCTGCAGGGCATCCATTGCGACGCCGTTGCTCATGACGACGTAGCTGCACTTCAGACCCTCGCCACCACCATCCCTTGCGTACCAGGTGGAGTACTCCACTCCACCGTTGGCAATTGACGGCTGACAGCCAGTCCGTGGTGCGCGCGTAAGCTTGCAGTGCTTTGAGCCGTTGGCCAGATCCGTGCAAATCTTCAAGGATTCATGACTGTTGATGAATGCGTCGATCTCTCGGCTGTGCAGTGCTGCGCCGTGAATAGCCCAGTCTCGAACGTGGTAGCAGTGGATGAAAAAGGAGAGCATATCGTCAAGGTAGGCGTCCTCGTCATGACAGGCCGATGAGATCACCCCACTGTAAAATCGCTCTATTTTTCCCAGGTAGCGCTTGGCTCTGTTCAGCTGCTCCATGACTGCGATCCTTTGCTCACTTTCATCTTTAGCCTCCGGTCAAAGGGTGCGAGACCGCTGCTCAGGCTCGAGCATTCTGCCACGGCGCTCACAGCGGCGTCGTGCGAACTCGTTAAGAGTACAAATGTACTCCTCCAGGCGTAAAAGGTATGATGAACGCGTAACAGCATGATGATCTGACCAGTAATCTCATTTTGGGAAAGATGGATGTCACTGAAATCTGCGTTTGCAAGCGTGCTTCGAGCGTTGCGTACGACGCGCAATATGAGTCAGCGGGGATTCGCTGAAGTCAGCAGCCGCACCTACTTGTCCAAGCTCGAAACCGGTAAATCCAGCATCACGTTGGACAAGCTCGAGCAATTGAGCCAGCACCTGGACTTAAGTCCCCTCACATTGCTCACGCTGACATTGAGTGAGAGTTCGGGTGAGTCGGTAGGGGAGCTGATCAGAAAATTGGAGTCTGAGCTGTCATCGCTCCACCAGGGTGACGGTCTTACCGGATTGCGGGTATCTGGAATGGAAAGCCCTACGATCAGCCAGAGAAATATGCCAGCGCGCCCCGCCACTCACCGATCGACCGGCTCCTCGGGCATGCAAACCGAGTTGGCGTTTGTGGATTAACGAAATACAGAGCCCGCAACACCTGATCGGGTCGACGTGGTGTCTGACCACATCGCAGGTAGGTGCCGCATCCTTATCGTGGCTAAAGGGCCCTTTCCATCACTCATCAAAAAGCTGGCTGTACGCAGTGCTGAGTTCTTGCTGGCTGAAGTCACTTGCAATGAGGCGGGCTTTGATGCCTGTGAGGCATGAGCCAAATGGCCTGGAACCGCAGCACGGGCACATCTTTGTGTCAGCCGCTGCAGCATCCATGAGGAGTAGCTTCAGCAGGGGCTTGAGTTGTGCCCGCTCTTCAAGTTGGAAAATATCCTGATAGTCCTCAGCCAGCCCAGCTGCCCCATGCTCAAGCTCTCCAAATGGAAAGACGTGCATGCCTTGCTCGCGCAGAACTCGTGTGTAGAGAAAAGGCACCACACAGCTTTCTGCGAAGGATTGCAGTGTCGTACTACCACACATAGCAAGACGTTGGCGCAGTGGAGAACCCAGGCACAGCGAGTCGTCCGGATTTATATGGTTGGCTGCAATCCTGGGTATCCGTCCGCCCTCCTCGAAAACCTCTGGAAGCGCCGTTTTCAGCGGGGCACTGAGACTAATACGCAGCCAAAACTCATCTTCAATGTAAGAGAGGCGGCTCGACCGGGCTCGAAATCTGAAAAGTCCCGAGATGTGTTGGACGCCTCGGCTTACAGGGCCATATCCCATACCTGGGTTAGTCAGGAGAAAATCTTCAACGGAAGGGTCAATCACCGGCCTATCCCCCATGGCCGTGGAGGCGCTGTCACAAACGTGGTCGGCAGCGCGGCATAGGGCTCGTCCGTCCCGCCAAGACCCTCAAAAGGTAACAACTCACTCAGCTCAACCCCAAATTTTACTCTGACCCTACTCATCGCCTCCTGCTCGCTTTGCGCGGCTTTGATAAAGTCGATGTCCTTTCCCAGCTGTATGACCCAATTGTGGAAATTCTGCTTGAGTTGAAGGTCAGCGTAGCGAGGATCATCCCAGCGGTCGGCGAAGTTCTCATTGGGGTCGACTGGATTCCTCAGGACATGCACATTGCTCCCAATGAAGCTGCGTAGCCCCGCCATTGCCATTTCCAACGTCTGCTCCAGAGATTGTGCAGGTTGGTATGCCTGTGCAGCGATCGTTGTAATGATCACAGAAATGGGCTTGCTGTCGGGTTCGAGTTTGAACATTACGTCGCGATGTCGCTTGAGTAGCTGGATAACACGCTGCAGGTTGGTGGATTGACTGAAATAGGGAACAGCTTCGACAAACGCCTCAGCCGAATACACTGAGTTGAGGTTCTGTGACCGGGCCGCAAACCATCGAGCGTACCCATCAGGGTTACTCACCAGCCAGTTCCTATCAATCTGCTCAAACGTGGCACTTTCATTGTCCGTGATCAGAACGGCCAACGACGCAATGCTTTGAGCCTCCTCGGTTGCGGTACCAATGCTCTCCATCGAGGCCACCAACAGGCTTCGCTGCTTTTCGTGAGCGGGAATGCAAGGCACGATATCCAAATGAAAGCTTGGGTATAGAAGTCGCCAGCAGCGATGCTTCTCCTCAAGGGGCTCTGCTATACCGGTGTGGAGGCGATAGAGCTCCAACTCGCGCTCAAGCATCAGCTTGATCTGCTTCTGGGTATGCGTGTCGATCGAAACGCCCTTGCGGAATTTGAACGCAAAGTCGAGATCGTAGCTATCTGCAGGATTTACCGGTGAAACTGCGGTTCCCAAAGCAAATGATCCCTGAGGGAACGCGTGTATATCATTGTCCTTAAGAGGGGAATCGTCCCGCTCGAGCCACTTTCCAAACCCCTGGTAGCGATCCACTGCGGTTTCATATGCATCCAGCGGCAGGGCTGAGTGGGCGACGATGTTGGTCAGTATGCTTTCAAAGCGAGACATGGGGGTCATCCTGAATAACGGTTACAGCGCAGGACGTCCTAGCCGACCGCGCACTTGGTGTGTGAGCCTATCTTCAGTCCACGACGTGCTCGGCCCTCCAGAGCGTGGAGCCGTCATGCACCCAGACAGCAAGCCCCTGGGGAAAAGGAGCGTTACCTATGATCACGAAAAGCAATCCCGCGAAGTCATCAATGCCGGCACGGGCCTGATCCGCAGCCATGGCAAGGTCTGGTTGCGACGGGCGTGGCTGGGCCTCGGGATGGGAATGCCAGAAACCCAGGCAGTGCAGCCCCTCTTGAAACAAGCGCTCGCGCTCCTTCTTCACAACCTTGAGATCCAGTTTCACCCCGGCATAGCGAGCCCATCGTGAAACGGGATTGGTAACCCTCTCGACGCGTATCACTGGGCCATTGACGTCCCTGGTGTAGAGCTGCCCTGCTGCCTCAGCGGTTTTAAAATCGTGTTGGACATGCTGCTTCAGTATCAGTACAGATTCAGCGGGGAACTCGATCTGCCATTGAGCGCCTGGAATTCGGTACCGCAGGCTGTGCTCATGCATGGCTGAGTGTCTCCGGAAAGTCCCTGATGATCTGAACCGCATGAAACGGATCATCAGAGTGAGGCACGAGATCACTCAGCCTGGTGGCGGCGCCAGTACGCTCAAAAAAGCTCGAGGCCCTCACCCAGCTCCAAATCTGAGAGGGTGAATCCGGCGCATCCAGAATCGACAACGCGCGCTCAGTGACGAACCCAGCAGCTTGCCAGGCATCGGCAGCGCCATAGGTGCTGAAACTGGTGCTACATGCAGGAAGCTTTATCACCCCGTTAGCCCCCCAGCTCGCTACATTCACCCGTTCAACTGGGTCATCAGCGGGCCATGTATCCTTGGCTGAAACGTGGACGACATGGGCTGCAGCGCAGAAGGGTTCCATCCACGCATACACCGTTGCGCATTCCCCCAGCAGCGTTTCGCGAAGAAGAGATAGGACGGTTCTAGTCGTGCTTTCACCCGTGCAGTCAATCACGAGGTCATAGGCGTCTGTCTCACAGTGCTCAGCTAGCCATTGGGTGACAGTCTCATGGAAGGGATTGATCTTCACTTGAGGTATGAGTGCGGTAAGCCTCTGGCTGACCGAGTCAGCTTTGGCCTGGCCAATGGCATTGGCCCCTAATACGTGGCGAGCGCAATTAGCTGCCTCGAAAACTTCCTTGTCGACGATATCGATCGTGCCGACCCCCGCCCGCGCCAGTAGCTCGGCTACAGGGGAACCCAGCGACCCACAACCCAATAGCAAGGCCCGCGAGCTTCGTCGTTTGTGCACAATCGCCAATCCAGTATCTCGAGCCAATGCCCAGTCTGCGTCGACACGCTCTGCCCTGAAGGGAGTGACCCTGGGTGGCATGAGTCGATCAATCATGGACGGCGAAATCAGATAGCCGTAGCAGACTGTGGCTTCGGCGAAGATGACGGTCAGTGATTGCTGCCTGTTCTTGCCATCACGGACTTTGGTGATCCATTTGGTGAACCGCCCCGGCTCATCTGCGAGGTAGTCGACCAAGGCCGAAAGGCCCACGAAGTCGGTGGGCCAGACTACAGGCGTCCAGAGACTACCATCTGGGAGAGGTACGAATAGCGCGCAACCACGCGCTAACGTGCCGAAGTCCCATCTGTGCCGTTGGGCCAGCTGATGAGGGTCTTCACTGCCCTGGGTGACCACCAAAGCGGATGTCCCAGCGTTCTGCCCCTTAGGGAAGTAGCCAGCCACTGTGCCTTCAGTCACCTGTGACAGCGGGTGCATCATTACTCGGGTCGTCGCCGGCGGCTGATAACCCAATACTTTGTGGCGTATTGAGCAAAAACGCAGCCAGTAAGACAGACGCTCTGCTTGAAATTCGCTTTCAAGCCAAGCCTGATTCTGCGTGTTAACCCAGAACTGCGCTAGCCTGTCGAGGACATCTTCAACCACTTGAATCGGTGATGCGAAGTCCCCGGGAGCAGGTTCAACGCCGTGACAGAACTTCCCATCCTCCTCAATATGTGGCCACACCAAGCAGAGTGATGGATCGACATGAATCAAGGGAGGAGTAACCGGGAAGTCCGATAGGATCGACAGTTGCACCGATTGTTTCCCCACTGCTGGATGATCCAGTTCGATCACCCAAGCGTCCATTTTGACGCGCTGGGGTTTAGTTGAGCGCTTGGCAAACACGGCGCCGTTTCCATCCAGCCACTGCCTGACAATCGCGGCAGCGGCTTCAAAGGGCGTCACCGCTACAGTCCCGTCAGGCAAGGGTATCCCTCGATCCAGTTTTCCGCGGCTGCACTGGCTGGCCAGAGCTGGATGTCGGGGACGACGCCTTTAGGCCGGCCAGAATCGCAGGGGCAGTGACCGCGGGAGCTGCTGCCGCTTGGCTGCCTTTCCATGCACGAACCCCAGTCTCACCGAAGATCGCCCTTACCCGCTCTTCTGCAGCTTTGCTTTGCCCAACGGAGAACAGCGCTTCAAGGTCTTGGGTCAGACGCTCATGCCACTCGTTGAAACTCTTGTTGCGAGCCCCTCCGTCGGTATTCCACCGATCCGCGAAGTTCTCTTTCACGAAGCCGGGCATAGCCGGGTTGTTAACTCGTATCCCATGGCTGCGATCAATGAAGTCAGGCATCCGGGCAATGATTTCCATCACCACCTCAATCGAGGAATGCAGGCCATAAGGGTGGTTTTGCAGGAGATCGTCGTAAGCCTGGCCCGCCAGTGTCACCAAGATGATCGAGATTGGACTGGTTTCGCGGATGTGATCCGGCTGACGCTTGAAATGGTAATCGCGGTGCAGCTTCATCAGTTGAACAAGCCGGCGCAAAATGTCATCAAGTGCCACTGGCGCGTTGGGTATCGGATCCACCTGGGTACGCATGTTGATCGCTTCATCCATTGCGATCATCTGGAACGGGAAGCGCTTCGCCGCGATTGCACAGAACCAGTTGGCGAAATCTTCGGGGTTGGACGGGCTCCATACGCTTGTTTTATCGCGCACGCGTAGGTCTGTACCCGTGATATGTGCTGACAGAGGAATGGCTGGTGTCACGTCGAAGTAGAACGGCTCCCCCGGGTACGGGAGGCGCCAGCAACGATTTTTTGGCTCTGGCTCCCCTGCTCCATCAATGCCTTCCAGTGCTGCCCCGAACAGCTGGAAGAACCCTTCTGACTGCGTCAGGTTCGTGAACCGGGAACCGCTGAGCTTCACGACCACGTCGAGGTCAAAATTTTCACGCCCATCGCCAGCGATGGTGGTCTGGGTGCGCATCGAGCCTTGCACCACGACGTGGACATCATCGGTGGACATGCCGAGCTTGTGCGCAATGTGAAGGCCGAATCGCTTGTAGCTGCGTTCCGCCGCCTGCCGCTTGGCTTCAGGAAGCTCCAGCTTCTTCAGCATCGATACGATGAAGCTCTCCCACTGCCTGGCCTCGCTTTTTTCCCGCAAGCCTGGGAGCACTTTGGAACGCCGTTGCGACTGGACAGCCATGTTCACCTCACTTGGTGGCATCAAATTCGGGAAGGAAGTGTTGGACGTACTTGCCAGGCTGCTCAGGTGCGGATGGCATCTCTACGGCCCAGGGGTATGGATTTTCTTCGGCACGCTGCCATTGATAGCAACGAAGCGGGGGCATGTTGTGCGGGTCATATCGGCGGCCAAAGTTGATACAGATGCTGGCTGGCGCCGCCAGGATAAGGTGCACCATGGAAACCTTCAGGCCTTCCAATTGGCCAAGGGTCTGCAGGAACTGATTCTGCAACGCGGCGTTCTCGCCCGCGTACCACAGCTGATTCGGCAGTGCCTTGGGATGGCGCAGGTGCACCAGTGGAACGCCAGGAAATGCTTTTTCGATATCGGGGAGCGATGCCACGTAGCTCGCAGACACTGCCACCACCACTTCACCGCCCGGCTGAACGTTTTCCAGGCCGGTGATGGCGAAGCGATCGCCGGAGTCAGCTTCGGCAAGTTCGCCCCACCGAGAGTTGATGCGATCCCACTCCATGACCAGGATATTACCCTCGTCTTCGAGCACAACGCCTGTGAAGAACAGCAGCGGTACCTGCATGATGCCGCCGGCGACTACTTGGACATCCCCCCGGGCGTTTTCTTCCCGGATGCTTCTTAGGAAGCGAGGCATCAGATAGATCTCATCCAGCACCTGGGCAACCTGAGGCGGGTTTGATGAGAGCTTCTGCCTGACATCCAGCAGTAGACTGCGACGCTGACCGACAAGACTTTCGGGGACTGCTTCCAGCAATGGATGATCAGAGGTATCCACCAGGCCTCGCAGTTCTACTACCACTACGCGCTTTCTTTCGCGCTCCTTGCGCTCATTGCGCCAGTCGCTATACGCCATGGAGACACCGATGGCGATGATCAGAAGTCCAAAGTACGCACAGAGGGTGCTGAGGAAGTCGCTCAGTCCGCCCTCGTTTGAAAACTTGAACGCTTCGATGACCCCGAAGAACTGATGGAATTCCAGGGTGAAGCTGCCCGCCCCCACGATGGCGATGATGCCGACACCAACCGCCGCAATGCCCAAGCCAATGTTGCGCTTTCGGGTTAGGAAATTGACGAGTTTAGTGCCGATCCCCATCAGGTAAGACAGCAATGCCTGCATGATCAAACGCTCCTCTTGCACGGCAGGTTGCTGCGTGCTTGGCCCGGTACAACAGCAATCACTCAGTTCCTGTCAGCCAGCGACATGCGAAGCATTGACGATGCCTTCAAGAGGCCATCACTGTACGTTTGACCATGAAAAAATACAAGATTGGATCCAGCCCTTTTCATTCAGCCCATGATGGTCACCGGTCAATGGGCGCGCGCGTCGCTTGCGCGAGCAGCCTTTACGCATGCTGGAAGGGGGTCTTTGCCTGATGCGAGATATGGAAATTCGTCTCGACAGTCAGGGCTTCTTTGCCCATGGGGGATATTTTCCGTTCCTGAGCATGAGCTTGTCTCGCTGACACCACCTCATGAACCAAGAACGATACATGCCGGTCAAGCAGTAACAGCAGATTGCGAAAGTGGGGTATATAGGATGTTCATTTTCGGTAGAAACCGCCGCCAAGCTCGAAAAATATCTTAGCTTCCTTGAGGGAAAGCGACCTTGAAGGTTGTGCCGTCTTCATCGCTTGACATCACGTCTATCGTGCCTCCATGGCTCGTGACAATTTCATTGGCGATGAACAACCCCAGCCCCAATCCATGGGTGTTTTCTGAGTCATCCGTGGCCCGCGCCAAGCGAGCCTCGGGGTTGAATAGGTAGGGCAACTCATCGGGCGAAATTGGGCTCCCCCAGTTGTGAACGTCAATCTGCGCTACGCCGTGGGATCCAGTAAGCCGCAGCTGAATAGGCTTTTTCACATCCCCATGTCGTATAGCATTGATGACTAGGTTGGAAATCACCTGCCCCATACGTTGCGGATCGAAGTTGGCAGACAGAGAAGAGATGCCTTCGAAGACGATGGTCGCCTCTGGGTGAGCCAGGCTGACCTCCTTTACGAACGAAGTACACAATTCCCTCAGCTCAAAAGTTTGTCGCTGTATGGGTATCCCTGTGCTGAGGTTGCATCGGGCAAGATCGAGCAGGTCGTTGACCATGTCGTTGGCCCGCTCGACGCTTACGGAAATCTGGCCGACCACTTTCTGTTCCCTCACCCCCATCTGATGGGCGTTGGCGAGCAGACCAGCCCCCATGGTTATAGCCGTCAGGGGCGCCCGCATATCATGGCCGAGAACACCCAGGACGAGCTTACGCGTGGTTTCGACAGCTTTGCCATACGCGGCAATAGACTCCATCAACGCCTGGTCAATGGCCTCGTTGAAGCGAATGATCTCAGCAACGCGCTCGGGATGCTCAACCGAAGTCTCCTGTGCCAGCCACAGCCTCAATACACTGGAGCGTAGGGCTCGGTATTCGGAGACCATCTGGTCAAGGCTGAATCCATCCCGCAAACGCAACACTGCATGTGTTTCGGCGGCACTTACTACGTTGGGCCTGTCGATCCCGTCCGTGAGGAAGTGGTAGGCCCTGCAGGGCCTACTACGTCGACTCGGATGGACAAGTTCACGCCGCGCCTTCTGAGCGAGACGGGTCTGCTCGGCATGATTGGTAAATCGGAACGTGGCCCCATCGCTATCGAGGCAATCAGCCAACACGGTGCAGTCTACCTGATGGCTGTCGGCGGCGCGGCTTACCTGGTATCCCAGGCAATTACGAATGCCCGCGTGGTCGCATTTGCAGACCTGGGGATGGAAGCAATCTATGAGTTTGAACTTAAAGACATGCCGACCACGGTAGCGGTTTCTTCCCAAGGCGAGTCTGTCCACACTACGGGGCCCATCCATTGGGCGCCTATCAGTAAGCTGGTTTGGAAGACAGACTCCGTCGACTGATATTTCTTCTCTTGGGCAACGATAATGCGCTTCCTGTAAGCGTGTATCAGAGCCTAAGGGCTACAGAGTCCAGCCCAGGCGTGCGTTCAACGCATTTCTGGGATTTGATCGGCGGGTGAGGCTGAGGCTCACGAGGCCAACTCCTCGCCACTGATCGGACAGGTGCTGTTCTGACGGCTTTCAGCACCTTAAAGCCACCACCCCCACGCGGGTGGTGGCTTTTTTATGCTCGCAAGATGTCTGCGCTGCTCGCCCCACGGAACCCAGGGCACTTGGACTTCTTCGTCGACACCGATCCGCTGGCTTGCTGGCGGGCATACGTGCGACGATCGCGCCGCCCCTAGGGAACAAGCCATCTCGACTCTGGACGAGGTGATACTTGAAGGAAGGGGCAACGCTGAATACTACTTTGGTGATGAGATGAACGATCGCGTATTTTACTCTTGGCAATCTGACAGCCCCGGCAACATCAATCGAAATTTCATTCAGCAGGCACTGGAAACGGCGATTGCCGACATACACAAAGACGACACGACCGACGTTGAGCCGGTCATCGACCGAGACACACTTGGCCTGGCTGGCTCACCGGACATCAGCCACTCCATTTTCGACAAGATCGATGCCGCCTCGGTGTTCGTGTGCGATGTCTCAATCATCGACCCCTCGGCAGCAAGGCCGACACCGAATCCTAATGTGCTAATCGAACTGGGGTACGCGATCAAGGCTCTGGGCTGGAACCGCATCATCATGGTGATGAACACCACATTCGGCCTCCCAGAGAAGCTGCCCTTCGACCTCAGATCCAAGCGCATTACGACATACGCTATTGCAAGCGACGCGGCAGAAAAAGCGCCCACGAGAAGAGCGCTGGCAAGTACGTTTGTGGTGGCACTGAACACGATCTTTGAATCCCATGGGTCACGGCCGCACGCGACTGAAACCAGCGACGCTAGAGGCAATGAGGCTCAACCCCGCGCAGCGGATACCGAGCTGTTCGAGCGCTTCAGAACCGAGTTACCTACCAAGGGCAGCATCAGTTTCATAAACGAACAAAATATGGCCGGTTTTTCCTGGCGCCTCTCCCAGCTCGACCAGCTCAGGCATTTCTACTATGAGTGGGATAACGTCGAGCACGAATTCATCGATGCGCAAATGGAAACAATGCGCGCGCAGCTGCATCAGTTGGTCGGCGACTACCTGGAGCAGATCGCCACCTACACCTTCCCCACTCATAATCCGGACAGACAAACCGTCCCTCCAGAATGGGAAATCGATAAGCCAGAGTTATTCGCTTCAGTCGTCAAAGGCCTTCACGAGACCGCCGGAAAAATCGTCAAGCTGCACGGTGAACTCTTCCGTACGGGCCGGCAAAAATTTGATCGCTGAACACTCAGGCGATTAGTTCAACGGCCCTGCGCTAAAAAACCCGTATGAAGCCACCGCGCTGTGAGGCGGTGGCTCTGCCAAGCTTCGAGAAGCGTTCCTCAGTTGAGGATGGGTCAGGAATTTGCGTTGACATTCGCCAAGCGTCTGTTGCTAAAGACGCGCGCACTCACTTTATCGAATACCCAATTGTAAATAATATCGTGTAGGGCAGAATGAAAACAAAGAAGCCCAACTCAACCATCAGTGCTTTAAGGAGCGTGATGAAGGCGCTAGCAGGCTGATTACTGGAGGGGTGCAGAAGCCACACCCATCGCACGCAGCTGATATGCGGATACCGCTTGAAACAGGCTTTCTGCGTGCACTCGTAGCACCCTGATCTACTCAGCCGGGTGGCCTGCCGCTTCAGCCTCATGCAGACGTCGCAATGCTTCGATCGCCTGGTTGATAAGCGGCAGGCTGTCTTCGTAGATTTTGACAAAATCCTTTTTCATGCCTGCCTCCAGCAGTGCAGTGATGACCACGCTATCGAGTGGGCTCCGGTCAGCGAAACATAGCGCTGCAAGGTCGTTACACAATTACCACCTGTCAGGAAGTCCTCACCTCGAGGACGACAGTACCCACTGGGAGCTTTCTGCTAGGCGCTTTTTGCAGTTCACGTGATTGGATCAGGCGAACCGCCCGATCTGTTGCCTTGCGGTTATGCCTATATTGATCCAGCCTTCATAACCCAGCAGTAATAACGTGCAGAGCACGATGCTCCGCAGAGCCAGATGCTTCCAGATCAAGGGGGGCTTATGAACTCAGTGGATAGCGACGCCCAACGCTTGCTCAGCTTGATTGTAAGAGCTGCACAGCTGGACGCCAGTCAACATGGGGCACGCCACGATCTTCTTCGACAGGTCAGCGCTTTACTCTGGTGGCTGGAGCCTGACGCCCCGCCTCGCACGATCGCCAACCTGCTCGCATGCTTGAGCTTGCCGCTTGAGCAGTGGCTCGATAGTCGCCTCAGACAAGGGTATGAAGGTGCGCTGAAGTTCGCTGACGAGCCCAGCATGCTGTGCAACGCCATTGCCCTGGAGTCCAACCCCCGGGTGGGCTGGGAACGTATTCAGCAGATCGTTAAGAACGTTCGTGACCTGTGCAGGACGCGTCCTCACGGGGCTGATGAGTACCGTCTGTTTCGCATGTTTCTGATCGACCACGGGGTAGTCGACGCTGACCGAAGCCTCGACTTCCTGATACCCCTTCAAGTCAGCTTCAACTCCCTGTACGAACCCATCCCTGAGCATCTGATCCGGGCGGGTCAGGTTTACCTATGTCCCAGCTGTGGGTGGCCGATGGAGATACACCGCCATGCCGTGTCATGTCGTGCTCACTGGTGCGAACAAACATTCGGGATCGCGCAGTGGATGGGAGAGGAACTGGTAAGCGTCAAAACCTCGAAGGTCATACCCCCGCAGCCCGCGCAGAACAAATACAGACTCACGCCTGCACTGTGGAAATTCACGTTGATTCCGGGCTTACTGGAGCGGCGTCTGCGTGACGGTATTACGCGCCTAGGCGTGCCGGTCGAACTGTGGCCGGATGTGGATGACGCCGACCTGCGATTTAGCGTTGCCGGTGAAAGCTACTCGCTGGATGCCAAGGTATGGCACTCCCCCGGCCATCTTGGGCACCACCTGCAGAACACCGCACACGCCGATGCCATGATCGTAATTCCCGATTACCAGGTGCAGTACGTATCCATGCTGAATGAGCAGTGCTACCCCAGGCAGATCATGTCTGAGACACAGTGCCTGCGCTGGGTGAAGATCCATGCCAACCCTAACTGAAAATGCCACCACGCTTGCATTGGCTTTAGCCATCAAGAATATCAGCAAGGAACCTATGCTGGCCGATGCCGAGATTTTTCTGGTGGGGCGACCACACCTGTGGAATGGCTGGAATGATGCCCCGCAGGAACATCGCGACCAGATCATCACGCTCATCAAGTATCGCCCAGGTGACCTGAATCAGACGGGTCGTTTCATGGAGGAAGCAGTACGAATCCTGCTGTCAGACAATGCGCCATTTCGCGTGGCCGGTGCTGACCTCTGGGGTGAACTGGAGTCCCCGCCTCGCCTTAAGGAAACCGACTTTTACTTTTTCAAAAAGGGCTTTGACCTCGAAGGTTTGATCGAAGAGAAACTCCTGGCTATCAAGTCCGATCCCGCTGAAGCTTCACAAACCAAGTGGCCTGCCCAAGGCCCGATCATCCTTCGCGAAACGCTCTCTGAAGGCTACCGCACGTTCGTGATACCGGAGGAGCATCGCTCACGCCTGCAGTTGGAAGACGATCCGTTACCTCTGCAGGTGGCCCCTGATGTCACGACCTTTTGCTGGGATAAAGCCATCCTTTTCGACATCGCCAGAACGCTGGATGAAGCAGGTGCCGATCCGGCCAACCATTTGCACCGGAGTCATCGAGACTGCCTGAATGCTGTCTTGCGCAACGATGGATGCGTAAAGGCTGACGCGGGTAATTTTTATCGGGTGAACGCACCGACGGGCGTCGGGAAGACAGTCGTCATGGGAATGATGGGAATCAGCTCCGCCCTGGAGGGCCACCGCGTTGTGATTGCGGTGCCGAATCTGACCGATGTGCGCAATATGGTGGAGCAGCTAAAGCGAGCGAGCAAGGTCGTTGCACCGCACCTTAGGATCGCACCCTTGCACTCTCAGCGACGAATTGCCAAGGCAGCCGACTACTACGTCGCTCGCGGTAGAGAGGATCATCCATACGACTATCGATGCCTTTTGGATGCTTGTGCCACCGACGGCAGCGTGAGCCCCAGTGATGCAGAGCCCTGCTTTAACTTGCAGCTTCCAGGCGAGCGCAAGGGGCAAGAGGTCTTCAAGCGCATACGCAGCTGTCCCTTCATGAATCAGTGTGGCAAGCGCACCATGCTCGAGCAGGCATTGGCCGCTGACATTGTCGTGGTAAACCACCATGCACTCATCTCAGGCACTTCTCGCATCGCAGTCGAAGGAGGTGGTGGCGAGTCGCGCAGCCTGCTTGAGTTGCTGCTGCGATCGGCTTCGTTGTTCATGGTCGACGAAATTGACGGGCTGCTGCTGAGCGCAATCGATACCAGTGTCTTCGAACTTCCTCTGAGCAACCACATTGAGCACAGCAGCCTCGCCGAATTGCATATCGAAATTTTCCAGCGTGACAGAATCCCCGATGTCGATTCTTCTACCCTCTATCGCGCGCAGCGCGCCTGTACCGCTGTCATTCATCACACCACTCGCTTACTGCAGCTTGCCCTTGAGCACATCGTCTGGCCAGACCGCGAAACGGTGTGGGAGCGTGCCGACGACAAAAAAATCAGCGACGACCTGGGCGTCGAAGCCAGTATTCTCGATGGGGTGTGCGGCTACGGTGTACAGGCCATACCGCCTCACCTTGATCCGTTGCGCAAGCTTCTCCAATCCTTTGCACACAATGACCCGATACCCAGTCCAAGCGACGTAGTCGTCGAGATCGGCAGGCTTCTCCTTACGCTTGCCAAGCAACGGAAACTAAGCGGTCGCTTCACGGAGAAGAAACTCGAAAAGCTGAAGTCGTCGCTGGTCATACGGACGAGTTTGCACTACATCGAAACCAGTCTTCGCACGCTGTATGCCGATGTTCCTGTCCTGGCACGTGCCAAGGTCGCAGCAGCACTCAGGGTGCAGCAGGATCTATCAGGATCCGCGCCCTTCAGCCCAACCCCTCTCGGCCCTCTGCAGCGCGTCGTTTACGGATTCAAACGCAAACAAGCGGGTCACGACACATGGGCTCTTCAGGTCGTGGCCATGTCTGGCGATCCCCACCGTACCCTGCAGTTTCTGCCCAACCTTACCTCCAAGATTCACGCTGGCGTAAACAGGACATTTATCGGCTTCAGTGCCACAGCCTATTTTCCAGGGGCCAGTTGCTTCGATCTGAATGCGAAAACCTTGATCGACGTGCCCGACGCCAAAGGCAACATCCGCTTTGAGAACGTAAATGTGTCCGTTCACGTTTCGGGTACGCCGATCGATGGCCGTCTGCTGCATGTCAGAGATCTGGCCTTCGAGCTGTGGCCGTGGTTATCGGGCCGCTTGGCAGCGCTTGAGCAGGATCCAGTCACGCGACATCGCGCTCGTTTACTTCTCGTCACTGGCAGCGATGCTGAAGCAGAGCAGCTGGCGTCAACACTTTACGAAATTGCTGCCGGCCAACGGAAAGTCGCTTGGATCCGGGGTGGAAAGAAGGCCGATCGCCAACACCGCCTACCCATGCCCAATCGCTTGACCTATGACGATCTGGTTGAGTTCGCCGACAGCCCTCATGCGGATGTCGAGCTGCTGGTGAGTTCCATCTACCCTATGGCGCGGGGCCATAACATCGTCACCAAAGACGCCAAGTCAGCCTTGGGCGGCGTTGTGGTTTGCGTGCGGCCATTGCCCTCCTCCGATCAGCCCGGCAACAACCTGGCCCACCTGTGCTACAGCGTGGGCGAGCAGGTGCATGCGTCGGCGACGCCAGGCCTGGCATTGCTGCAAGAGCGTGCCAAGGCCAACCGTATCCTCAATGGCATACGCCTGGCGCCCCCCTACTTTTGCAGCCAACCCGAGGACATACGTTTTTACACCGTGATGAACGTCCTGGTCACGCTGACTCAGTTGGTAGGGCGGGCAAGGCGCGGAGGAACGCCTGTCACCTGCTACTTGGCCGACGCGGCGTTCTTTGACGGACAGAACACGTGGGCGAAGCTTTTGAAGCGAACCATAGAAAAGCTCAGGAATGATGGCCACTGGAACGAATTCTCCACCCACCATGCAGGCTTGGTGGAGGCCATGATGCTGTACATCGGATCTGCAGGCACCGAGGATGAGGGACTACCTGATGACGATTTCCCTGAGGACTAACCTGTTCAGGTTCGATCCAGACGAGCTACCAGCTGCCGTGCAATATGCAGCATCGCCGGCGTTCAAGAACGGCTGGCAACTGCTCACCAATCACTTTGGTAGACCTTACCTGCCCACAGAAGCGCTTGAGGAGATGCTCAGTTACATCACGGGTGGCCCTGTTTGGATAAATGCCCAGCTGTTGAAGGGCGGGCCTGCCATTGCTTCGCTGAAAGAGATCCAGACCGATAAGCTGAACCGGGCCGTCAACGTCTGGGCCCAGCACATAATGCGCAAAGCACCACTTGAGGCGCAGGAATTCATCAAGCTACTGATACCTGAACGTGCAGCCCCGCTGTATGCACGCGATGTGATGAACGACCCCCGCCAGTCTGCGTCGGCCTACAAGGTTGTCCCTTGGATGCTCGCCCAGCAGCTGGCCAGCCAACCCATGGAATCATCCGTCCCGTTAAACCTCGAAGTGTCCAGTGATGGAAACCTACTTGCCTGGGACAGCCCGCTGCTCTACAGCTACGGTGAGCGTCGGGCAGTGGCAATGCACTCGGTCTCAACCAGTTTGTTACTGTTGCACAAAGTTCCCAGCCAGTACGCGTCAGTCACAGTGCATCTGAGCCATATCTTGCCCGAATGGCGTCACACCACGCATTCCACCTGGCTAAAGACCGAGCGCGGGATC
This sequence comes from Pseudomonas putida, assembly GCF_025905425.1. Lineage (NCBI taxonomy): Bacteria > Pseudomonadati > Pseudomonadota > Gammaproteobacteria > Pseudomonadales > Pseudomonadaceae > Pseudomonas > Pseudomonas putida. Next base: position 2,401,349 of record NZ_CP109603.1, read on the forward strand.
TCCAAATTCCAGATTCGCACATTGCCCCTGGTCGATGGTCAATTCCGGACGATCTATACCAGCCCTTCGGCGGAGCTCCTGGAGCTCATGGGGGAAGGGACGCTGCCGGCGCTAGGCGGGAATGAAATCTCACTGACCGGTGCACTGCGTCCAATCCATGCGCACACACCGATTGGCTCTCCTATCGGCAGCGGCGTGGGTACGGTGATTCTCGACCAGGCGAGCTTCCACCTGCAGAAGACGCTTACCTCTGCCAAACCCATGCTGACCCGTTATGTAGGACGGCTGATAGCCCAGCGTGACAAGACGGGGAATGATTCGGTGCGACCCATCCGCATCGCTGTAGTAACTGCGCACACGGACATCATGATGCGTATCAACCATGCCTATGAACACCTGAGTGCGCTCTCCCCGGTCTTCAAAGGCAAGCCCAAGCCCCAGGTCACCCTTCAACAGATTCAATGCAAGGACGCCCAACGGGTGCTCACCACCAAGACAACGTCAACTGATATCCAACAGTGGTTCACCAACGAGTTGCTTCCACGGTTAAGTGCATTCGCACCTGACGCCGCGATCATTGAAACGGCGCCTGAGGTAGCCACCAAGGACGACCATGACCCAAAGCATCTGTTACGAGCACTATGCGCCAAACACGGCATCTCGACCCAGTTCATCTTTCATCTCGCACCACCAGGAGAAGGAGCCGATACAAAGAAAGCGATGCCAGCGGGGGTAAAAAGTCGGATGCGCAAAACCAAATCGATAGAATCCGATCCTCCCGAGGATTGGCCTGCCATCAACAGCCTCATCGATGGATTGCGCGGTACCGGCTACCTCCCCCTTCCACTGGATCGTACTGCCGGGATTCCCGCAAATACGACAGTGGTATCGGTGTACGTTGACCACCTCAGCAAACTGAACGTCTATTTGCCCGTCATCACGCGTACAGTGGTCAACACACGAGATTTGCAGGTGTACGTCCAAGGCGCGGATGGCCACCCTGGCCAATGGAAAAGCTACAGCGAAGGCTTATGTGCTATCCATGCTTCCCCTGGATTGCTGAATGAAGACGATGCGAAGCTGATGATCAGGCAAGCACTTCTGGCACCCACACCCGTTGCGAATACTCCTCTGATCGTACTGATCAATGCCGGCGGCAAGCGTCTATACCCCGGCATGAACGATGGCGCGGGGAGCGGGCTACCACCAGTACCGGAAAATGCCTGGCTGATTCGTACCCGGTCTGACTCTCAGACGGCCCAAATGACCGGCGTGCACTCACTTTCGCCTCTGGCTCCCATGTACATCGGCAACCGGATCGGTGTTCATCAGGCCGAGCACCAGGAGCTCGTTTACTACTTCACCTCATACTCCAAAACCTTCAACAGGACGCGCTCACACCGCTACCACACGCGCTATGACGTGAGGCAATCCGAGCTGAAGGATTCATGGCAGCAACTGGGCGTGACGGAATTCGTGATGATCCAGAAAGGCGACTTTGCCTGCAACGATCAGCTGGCACTGCAGACAGGTTACTGGTGCAAGAATGCTCCACTGTGGGATGGCTTCTTGCGCCTTCCCTCCCCGCTTCATGCAGCGCGTCAGATTGCAGAGGATCACCCGGTTGCGGAAAAGCTAAGGAAAGGAAGGTTTTGATAGGCGGCCCAGAAAGGGGCCGCAAGTGACCCAGCGCATATACTACTCAGCGCTTCATTTGGGGCGTGTAAGGCTCAATATGCGTGCTGTTGCAGTTAGTTCTGGCACCCCAGCAGCAAGGATAGGCCCGAGCGCGCTCCTGGTCATCGGAGCGGAAAACAATCACGCGGCTGCCACGATGCTCGCCTTTTGTGGTGATGCGTGCCTGAACCGTAAAGGGCGTGGAGTTCCCGCCAGTATGATACTGGCGGTCAGGCTCTTGAGTAGCCAGGTCGTAGGCCTGATCAAACGTCAGGGCATTAACAACCGCCCCGCTGTGTGGGCCGATGCTTTCCTTTACCACCATGTTGATCTCATCCTTTGTGTAGATGTGAGTAGAGTCAGGGTTCACAACCATCCTGCCTGAGACGGGCTAGAGGCCCTCTCACCTGAGTAGGTGCTTTTCTTTCGGCAGGCGATAATCAATGCATCGAAGATTTTGGCACGAACGAAACCACGTCGCTGAAGGGCTTTGATCAATCGCACGTTCTCAACCTCCGCGGCCAGTCTGATCGGGCGCCGCTGCCCAGCAAGGGCTGAGAACTCATCCCCCAAATGTGGCAATACGGCTGCAACGCTCAGCCAGTCGCAGCCCATGATCAACAAGTGGATCATGATGTCGGCACGGTTTCCCTGGCTGAGGAATGGGCTCTTGGTCAACTCAAACAACACCGGGAGGTAGCTCTCAGAAAACGGCATCCATTCCTGATTTCCTCGTGCACACGCGTTTGCGAGCCCAACAGCTGCTTCGGAATTTTTCATAAAGACATCAGCTGGCACCGTCGACCATAGCTGCATGACCTCTCCCATGGAGGGCACTTGAGAATTGCTCAGTGCGACAGTCATGGAGATCGGCAGAGCACTAAAGTTGAGCTTCAGCCTCGCCTCTTCCCAGCGGTTGAGCAGGTAAGCCAACTCCAGATGGGGTGCATGAACCCTGAAGATGTCCAGCCCCACTTGGCTATAAGGCACGCAATCAGCTTCAGAGATGAATGCCCACCTCGAAGCAGGTATCGACGAATCCAGGAGGGCGAAATCTATCTTTATCGGGGCAAACAGATGCGCCAGAGTTTCGTCCTGCACACGCTCATTGCAAAGAAGGTACCGTTGCAGCTTGATTTGCTGGTCGGATTCGCTCCATAGCTCATGAGCCAGGACTTCGGCCTTGCTCTGGATGTAGTCCAGGAATACAGCCTCTGCATTGCGGTCTTGGACGGCGGCTGATACCCCCTCACCGTCATTCAAGACCTCCCTGAATACCATCCAAACTGCACCGGGCATACCGTTGGCATCGATACGATCCTCATCCATTGCCAGCAGCCAAACCTCCCGCAGAGGTTCATCGAGGCTGGGCAATGAACACTGGGTGCGGCTGAACAACTCGCGCATCTTGTCTGGCTGTGTACTGAGCAGCTCTAACAGAGCCCGTAATGTATCGGACGACTCATCCAACATCCCTTCCTGTTGCAGGAGCTGCTCGACGACAGCAACGATGTCCTCGTCGAGTTGCTCTTTGAGATTCGGAACGTCCAGCTGAACGAGCCTTTCGTAACTGACAGCGTCGTCCTCAACATTCCCATCAGCCACCTGGCAAAGCAGCCGTAGCATGCGAAGATCCAGTTTCAAGCAGCGCCACGTGACCACGGCCTTGAGGTCGTCCGGGCTGATCTGCTTGCTAATATTCGAAAACTTGATGGGTTTGCTGCGCAACCATTGCCAACCTCTCTCACTCGCGCTCATGCGCGGGATCCAGGCTGACACGTCCTCGAGCTGTTCAACCCATGTTGAGAGTGTACCGTCCTCGTCCAATCTGGCCGTCTCATCCGCTGTCAGGGTATCCAGAACGTGGTAGATCCACCGGGCTCGTGACGCATCTGTTTGAAAACGCCGAGTGCTCAATACGCTGAAAATCAGGTCGGAATCAGCGCTGTGCAACGCTCGCACCAGCTCGTTACCTTTTTCAAATTCGACGAAGTACTCAGTTGCTTCTCCCAGCAGCTCAGGCTCCTGATGCCCCCCCTTGAGTATTACCGCCAACTTCTCTGCCCGTTCTTCACTCTCCTCTCGCTCCAGAAGCCTTGGCTTGAGCAGTTCGTTCATCAGGCCGAGCAAGATCCCGCGCCCCTGGCTCAAGGACTCATGATCGAGCGCTCTAATCACGCGTTCTGGTTTTTCAACCTTGGTATTAAAACCAGCCATTTCATCACGACCGAGCGCAAGAATGAGGTTCTTATCCGATTGGGTCAGCGAGCCTTCGTAGAAATAGCCGAGGTAATCGACAAAATCGGTGTCGAGATAGCCCTTGAGCACCAGGAAGATCACCATCTTGAAGTCAGTTAGCCTCTCCCTGACCACACCACCATAGGTTTTTCTGACAGCAACCCTGAAAGGTACCGCTTTGAGGTGACGAATCTCACGCTCCAGTTTGGCAATCTGGGCATCAAGCTCGGGCAACGAATCAGCCAGCACCTTGGCGCGTGCCTCGTAATTCACTTCCTTGAGGATCATTTCCGTTTTCTGAGGATTCCATATGACGTCAGGTCGTTTTTGAATCGATGGCCGGGCGTTGTTAGCCGCTTTGAAGCGCGCAAACCCATCATCTTCGGCGATGTCCTTCAGTGAAATGTAGGAGCCGTCATCTAGCTGCAGTGAGGTTGCCTCCCACGCTTGGTCGCGCCTCATTATCTCGTACCAGACGCGGGCGCGCAGTTCTACAACATCCGTCGCCTGTTCGTGCTGACGGGCTATACGGCGCGCCTGAAGGGCAGAAAGCTCATCCTCTTTGGACTGGAACTGGGAAGCCACCCACGCCGGGTATTCTTCGAAAATTGAATAGAGTGTTCCTCGTCGTTTCGCCAGGTCTGCAAAGGCACGGGGGTAGAGATTTCGAATCGCAACCATGGCAAAGAGCTTGTTCAGGTCGAGTTTCACTTCACCGCAGACAAGCAGGCTCTCGTAGATAGAGTATTCGTTGACGAGATTTTTGATCAGACGCATGTCATCAATGTAGTAGCCGACATTGTCTATGAGCCGCTCATGTAGCCGATGGGGCAGCCGATCGCTTGAAACCCTTTCGCCAAGCAGCTTGGAAAGCAGCTCGTTGGCGTTATCCCCATGAACGACTGGGATGATCGGAATGATGAGGTCGAAAAACTTGGTCTTGTCACCCACCCCAAACATTTCATCCCGAATGGCGTACACAAATCGGACAGGCCGCTTCACCTGAGGAGAGTTACGGATGATGAAATTGATTTCCCTCAGCCGGAAAAAGATTTCCTGAACATCGAACCTGTCCAGATCCTCGATCACCACCACATCGACGTCGCTGCGCTCAAAGCAGTAGATGATCTCATCCACATTTTTGTGAAGCACCGAGCCATGCTGGGTAGCCTCAAGCTTGCCCCCCTTGAGCGTTAACCCATCGATGCTGAATAACGACAGGAGCTTCAAAGCGGTGTGAAGCAACCAGATACCTCCAGCAGCCAGGACGAGCAGGGCCAAAGGCTCGGAAATCAACAAGAGCTTTTCAAGCAGCCAGCTTGAAGCGACGCTCGAGTTATTGGCTATCGTAGGGCTGTACAACCTCAATGCGCAGACAGCGATTGCTGTCATCGCACCGGTACGAAGCGACAAGTGAAAGCTCGAAGTCTGTGTGATCCGCTTCAGGCGGGACTTGGGAACCTTGCTGGCAGGCACTGCATAGAGCAACTGCTGAACAATCGTCTCTTCGATGCGATTGATCAGGACGTCCTTGTCCGCTTTTTCAACCGTGATGTCCTTATCCACCTTGGGCCCGGCAGCATCAGCGCCTTTTTCTGCAGGCGTCTGAGATGACGTGTCCACCTTGGGCTTAGTCCCAGATTCACCGACAAGATCGGGCTTGGTGAAAGTCGCCAAGGATATGAAGGTGTGTTTGTAGGATCGGTGGTTCTCAAAAAAAGTCTTCAGAACGCTGCTCTTGCCAGCGCCATAGCTGCCCGTGATGGCTATGTTCAGAATCTCGGGATTTTCCAGAGCGTGCCTCAGCTCACGCTCGTACCTGCTTGAGACATGTTCCTTCAATAGCACGGGGGTCAACGGCTCAAAGAACTTCTCTTTACTCGAAAGCGTCTGAGACGTGTTATACCCCTCGCCCATTTCGCAGATCCGCGCCGCTAGCGCGTCCCATAAACGCTTCACACGGCCTTTCCGATACTCAACCATCTACCTTGATCCCGATCCCGGCCTTCCGTGTCGCGCTGCGAGCGGATTACCTAGCCTCCATCTGCATGCGCACCAGCTCAAGGGTGCTCACGCTCCGATAGCGGCTATATGCCATAGATGAGCCTGGCTAGCTAGGCTAAAACAACTAATGAAGCTGGGCGACAACCGTCCTGGCGGCTTCATACTCACCTTGGCTTAACGTTATGTCACCATGGCTGATGTCGACCAGGCCACTCAGAGTCAGATCTCCATCATGAAATCTGCGGCAAATCCTGTTCGCTCACCAGGATATCCCCTCGGATTTGAGACGAGTCGGCAGCCGGAGACACTTGTATCAACAGCATGGTGCGTGTGACCAAAGATCCATGCATCCGCGAGCTCAAGCAAATCGTGCCATTGGTTGGAGTAAGCCGCCGCTAGGTGGCCTTCATGGCCATCCCCGGCGACCTCAGCTATCGGGCAGTGGTGTGTAACAACTACCGTCTTGCCGTCAAACGGCTTAGCGAGTTCGCAGGCGAGATACTCGCGGGTAGCGATGTTCCGGGCAATGAGGTCGGCGGGTCTGAGCTTGCGATAACCGTCCCCGATGCGGATTCGTTTGAAGTCGTTCATCCATTGCGCACATTCCCTCATCGCTGCTCTGTAGTCCCCGGTCGAGGTGAAGTCTGTCCAACCAGTCGCCACCAGAAACCGAGTGCCCCCGATGACGAGGCTCTGGTTGTCCAGGATGCGCACATGCGGCTCGGCTGCGTCTCGCATCTTGGTAAGCGTTCGATCAATGTGCCCCTTGTAAAACTCGTGGTTGCCGCAGACGTAGATCACCTGGCATTTGAATGTCTGATTTGCCCACGTCACTCCGAGGCTTCGCACCGAAATGTCGCCCGCGAGTACAACCACATCAGCCTCGACCGGAGGAGGCTCGAACTCAGAAAATTCCAGATGCAAATCAGAGTAGATCGCTATCTTCAATTACCCAGGCTCCGTGTCGTTAGTATCAGGTCGTCGCTTCACATTGCGTCCTGGGTCACCCGCCACCCAACGTTATCGAGCGTCAGTACAGCTGTGAGACTGGTGTGATTGCGAAAGCCGGGCCCCGCCAGGTAATACAGCGTGTCTTTGCTTTCGAACACCGACCCTACCTGCGAGTAAAGAAAGCTGGATCTCAGCCCGCCTGGCCGTGAGCACTGGGTGCGACTGTCGAAAATGATTTCCCGTCCCAATAACACGGTAGGTTGAAGACCTTGCGCCTGCAGAGTCTTCTCGTCGGTGTGAGACACCATCACATCAAGCAAAATCCAACTCCTGATCACGCAGTAAGGCTTGTCTCCCGAACGGGTCTTTGCTAATTCAATCAACTGATCGTCCGAAGATGCCAGTCCTTCTACGTGCTCTGCGCCGTGGAGTAAAAAGTACGCCAACTGTGCTGCTTCCACCGTCCCACCTTTCTCATCATCAGGCCCGACGACTGAATGCTTAGTCGCCTCTATCGCAGTCGGCTAACAAGGGTTACCCTCGCCGCCGAGTAAATTTGTTTGCAAGCTTCTCAACGCCCCATCGACGCTCAGGCCAGCAGCTCGTGTCTTGAGAATCTGGTGTGATAGCGAGCGTTGTCAGATTCGCATCATTAAACTGACGCCACCTGCTGTCTGTTGAATCGCTACCCACGCGTGTACGGATGCCGCAGCTGTTTTTGCGGCTCGATAACCAGGCCGGTCGATAACCTCAGATGGCGGCGCCGACACCCTTCCGTCAACGCATGAGACGGTCTTCAACGATTACAGGAATGCCGTCACCTCCCTCTCCTCTCCAGTCGACCTTCTAGCCCCTATGAACCGATTCAAGCACCGCTACGCTCAACAACTGAATGTTGCGAAACGTGAGTTGAGCTCCACAGAGGCCCAGTCACAGACGACATAGAGGCTCCCGTTCACGGTGCGATAAAGCCGAAATCCCTCCTGCTCCCAACCACCCTCTAACCGAGAACTTCGGATGACGGCGCTATCCTCAAAGCGGCCTCGACGCTCGCCGTAAACGATGCCAACCAAGCAGCCTAGATGCAGATCAATCGCGGTGTGGTACAGGTACCCCGTGACCAATGATGCAAATCCGGTAGCGCGCGCCCGAGTAACGCACTCAGGCTCGCCACAGGCTGCGGCTGCGCGCTGCCGACCTGGCTCGTCCCATTGGTCATCCATCTCAATGCACCTCAAAGAACGGACGTAAACCGCCGTTTTCGTAATACCAATGGGCAATCACATACAGCCCGCCGCCCTGTGCTTGCACAACCAGGTAACCTCCCCGATAGAGACGCTCTACCACTGGGGGCGTCCACATCGGCAGCCCCTCTGGGAAGTCATGGCGATAGTCGCAAAAGATCAGGCCGGTCATCTGCGGCGGCTTGTCCAGCGCGCACATCAGATAGCCAACGACTTCGTCATCGGATATCACCTCCCTGGCGGCCTGGATAACTTTAGGAAGCCGATTGAAGGTAACGTCTGCCTTTGTGGCGCCAAACGTCTTGATCAGGTAACCCAGATCGGTGCCTGCAGTCATTAGATCTCAACCTCAAAATCAGAGCGAAACTGCAGTCGCTCCCCCGGATAGCCTCTTGGGTTCGACACCACACGGCAGTCACGCTCCATGAGGTCGACCGGACAATGCGTATGGCCGAAAACCCAAAGATCTGCCTGGTGAACGAGATCCGGCCAGTGATTGGCATACGCCGCATCAAGGTGGTCACGAGGGCCATTCAAAACACCGACCAACGGAGCATGGTGAGTTACCACTGCGGTAAGTCCTGCAAAGGGTTTGCTGAGCTCCTGGGAAAGCCAAGTGCGTGACGCCAGGTTACGTACAGCCACATCTTCAGGTCGCAAGCGGCGATTGTCTGCTCCAGTCCGAATCACCCGAAAATCATTCATCAGTTCAGCAGCCCTGCGCATGGCAATGTCTGTCGAACCCGTCAATGAAAAGTCAGTCCAGGCAGTGGCGCACAGAAACCGGGTTTGATTCCAAATCCAACACTCGTTTTCCAAGACATGTACATGCGACGCTGCGACCGCCTTCATCTCCTCAAGCGTTCTTTCGAGGTGGCCATCGTAAAATTCGTGGTTACCGCAGACGTAAATGACAGGACAACCGAACGCAGCGTTTGCCCACTGCACGCCCCGAGTTTTCACACCGATGTCCCCTGCCAAAATAACCACATCAGCACCCGTCGCCGGCGGCGTGAAATCTTCGAATTCGGTATGTAAATCGGAATACACCAAAATTTTCATGCAGCTACCCGCAGGACTGACTTTCAGTCCCGTAATTTCGATTAAGCGATATATTGAAATCGTCCCTGGCTTGCGTGTGGACAGGCCGATCTGGTCTTCCGCACGCGCAGCAAATCGCGACAGTTCCACTCATTTGACTATACGACATTGAGTGGAACTGCGCAAACCGGGCATACAGTCGGATTTTAGGGATACGCCCGAATGCTCAGGCAAGCGATCGCCGCAGCGCTGACCCACGTTCGCCAGCAACAGCAAATACTGCTGACCGATCTTGAGGAAGGCGTAACCGCCGCCCACCTCAGTCGCGTCGAGCGCAGTGAGCGTGGGGTTACGGTGGAAAAGCTCGATGCGATCGCGCGACAGCTTGGTGTGCATCCCCTCACCCTTCTCGCACTGGCATACGGCGCTGATGAGGTCGTTCGCCCTACGGAACTGTTGAAGCAGGTGTCTAAAGAGGTGGCTACCCTGGGTGGGTCGATAGCCCCGCTCGCGATCAAGCCAGAGTCCAGGACACACTCCCGGGTGGCAGCGGCCAATGAGCGCCGGGAAGAGGTTCAACGCCTGAGGGGCCAAGGGCTGACCAAGGCTGAGGTGGCTCGGGAGCTAGGCGTTTCCAAACAGACGGTGGCGAGGCATTGGTAATTACGGCAAACACCACCACCCAGCAGTCATTGCTTCTGGACACCAGGGCGGCACAACGGATTGTCAAGCAGCCACACCAGTGCTAGTCTCCGCGGCCAGGTACTCGGTAGGTGCCTGCAGTCCACACCAGCGAAGCTCTAGCACTATCGTGACAGTTGAATTACCCGACCTGACATCAATCAGGTTGCCTCGTAGTGGACGCCAGGCCAGCCCTCCCGAGAGCTGAAAAAATGCAAGTCACCTCCAGCCACATCAAGCAAGTCAAACGTGTCGCCAAGGAATTGAAAGACACCTACCCCTGGCTAAAGCTGGGTCAGCGTCAAGACAAAGCTGCAGTCCAGGAATTAGGCGTCAGAAATTACCATGAGGCGATCCGCCTTTATGACAAGTGGATCATGCTCCATGTGCACGTCTCTCCTGACCCTCATGGCGTTAGCAAGTGTTCCCTCTGCGATTACAGCTTCGCCTTCGACCTCAAAGAAGATCGCGAATCTCACCGTGAAGTGCATGAGCAATTTCATGAGGCAAGCGAGGCGATGGGCTATTGCCCAGCAAATTTTGTGCTGCGCGAGCAGATGAAAGACAGGGGAAGTAAACAGGCTTTCTCGGATCAGGGCTTGGAGGCACGGATCGAAGGCGTGCTACTGCTTGTGCGTGGTTGGTATGACCGCTCCCTCGCCCATGCGATCTATGGTAACTACTGGCGCAAGCACCCGTCTTTCGAAGCTTATGTTTCCATGATCCAGGATACCCTGGGGGGCATGTACCAGGAGCAGAAAGCCGAACTCAGAATCAGATATGGGTACTGCCCAGGCCATATCCGTCCTGGCGACAGTAACTGGTACCCACGCCCTCACTAAACCTCTCCCAATGGTAGGGGGCTTCCCAGACCTCACTCTGTAACCGGAGTGGGGTCAACAGATCCCACCCTGCCTGAACCTTCACGATCGACGCCTCAGCTATCCAGACGATGCGCCTGCATTCAGTCGCATGTGAAGCCAGTCAGCGGCCAAGCAGCCGGTGCTGTCCACGCAGCGCTCGCGCTACCTTCTTAGCTTGTGCAGTGATCGCTACTACCAATGCGCAGCAGACAATGTAGGGAAGTGTTTCAGCAACCCCCTGCTCAACCGTCAGGCCGTACGTTATGCGTATGAGGTTACGAGATTCGTCTCCCGCCTGGATGAGACATAGCGGAATCAAGGCCCAGGCCACAAGTCGCTTGGCCAGACGGTTTTCGATAATGCGGTTATGGATGGCTTTCATGGTCATGCTGCTCCTGTTAGCGATGCTAGGGTTTGTACGAAAAGTCGCCGAGCGGCGATCAGGCAAGGCGAAAACAGGCGAGGAACGGTCGGAGTCGCGCTCGACTTTGCTGGTGGCAAATGAGCATTCCGAGCCTGTTTTCAACGCAGCATGATCGGCGCGCAGGCACTTTTCGTACAAAGCCGAGGGGCATTCATACTCACACGCTAAATCCTGCTATGCACGCCAAAACAGGCCCTCCAAAATCACGGTACAGAGCAATGCTCTCATTGCCTGTTACGTAGGCTTGGCCAGACATCAAACCGTCACAGTGGTAATCGTTTGTGTCTGCGACTTGAATACCAGCAGATAGCCACCACGTCTGGCTTACCGGATGCGATAAGGATTTCCCAGGATCGCCCGGCTCAGGAACGTAAGACATGGCCAAGGCTAAGACCATCAGCGACATCAACGCCAAATACAGCTACAAGGATGAGAACCCAGGCGGTAAGCGAGACGCCTCACTGGTGTCGTGCGCTCAGTGTGAGGATTACAACGAGTTGAGCTACATCTACAAGACGAAGCTCAAGCCTTTGATCGATGATGACGAGATCACCCACGACGAGGCAATTCAGGCGCTGGACGAAGCCTGTGCCGAACTCAAAAATCCTCGTAGTCGCGAGAAGTTCTACGAGCTGTTAACCAGCAAGCTTGGCCAGACCATCGGCGAATAACCCATGCACTAACGCCTTCAAACTGGGGGCTGCCGCAAGGATCTGCTCCCAGTCTCGTCCACGCAAATCTCTTCCCTGCATAGCACTTTTGCGCGCCATATAGCGGCTCGCTCCTTCTCCATTAGAGACCCGCTTGCCTGCGGACTCAGGCTGTCGGATCATGCCAAACAGCCACCATCCCTTAACACATTGGAAAATGAGAGCGTCACATGGAATACGACGAAGGCCGGGAGATCACTCGCCTGATCGCTGAAGAAATGCTTAACGTAGGACGTAGCTTCCCAAACATTTCATCAGAGAAAATCAATCTCCTCGCCGCGTTGCACCTGACGAAGGGGCTGATCCTGGAAGACAGGTACCGAAGCAGTTTTGAGGATGCCAGGGTACATGTAACCGAGCTGATGAAGCTAAACGAATTCGATGATACAGACGTCAGGGCAGCGTTCAACGAAAAGCTGCTGCACATCCGAGCGGTGTCTAGTGACACGATGGATCGGGAGGTCAGGGTAAAAACGGCGACACATCTCATTGATCTCTTCATCTTTGAGTTCTACAAGATTGCCCCGAGCCATCCAATGGTGGTCGCAGCCTTGGTCGGAAGTATTCATTCCACCTTGTACTCGCCTATTGTCGAGATTGCGCCGACGACGGCTGAGCTGTCTATTGGAAAGTCCTCTGAAATAGACAGCAGTTCTTTCCCGATGCTGTCCCCGACCTCTGCTGGTTTGAAGGCGCTGATTTCCTTAAAACTCATCATCAACCAGATCTACCCTGACTTTATTCATCGTCACGTTCCTGACAGGGTCGCCGACAGTCAGCCGAGCTACCTCGTTGACGCTGGCCCGCAATTCAAATTCACTGCCGTGACGGGACTCATCAACCTCGCCGCATTTGCCTTACAGTACCCTCAACCTGCGCGATTCATGCTTGTACTGCCAGCCAGCAAAGCGAAGTACGGCGGACTACGTAAAGAGCTTGCACCGGCGATCTTCAACGGTCTGCGGTTAGACGCTGCTATCTGTTTTAGCTCCAGCGAAGCGACAGCCGCCGCGCATGACCAAGTCCTGCTGATTTTTAGCCAGCATATTCACTTGATGCGCAAGCCAGCGCTGTACATCGACGTCTCAAACGCTAATAAATCCCTGGAGCGGCTGGATCTTGAAGAACGCGCGATCCTAGCCGGTCATATCTTTAACATCCATGAATCACGCAACATCGACGACCTGCCCAGGAGCATTCCTCCGAAGGTCGAAACTATCTTGAATGCACAGTTTTCAGATGGTTTCAAGGATGTAAAGGGGCTGTGTATCGAGGACAAAAGCGAGCATCAGGAAGCCTGGAAAATCTATTCGCCCAAAAACTTCATCCGAACCAATCAGCTTCAGGGAAGTGTTTTCAACCTTGCGGCCAACCCACAAGACATTCTCAAGCTTTTGAGCGATCCGACTGAGCCTGCCTGCATCTATATCATTGGTAACAACGGTGCAGGGAAGACCCAGTTGCTGTGTGAACTCATCGACAGGGTCGGTGAGCTTGATCGCAGAACTGTTGGCATCTCGACAGGGGTACATGATCGTTTCCCGCTCGGACGCAGCCAACAATACAAACGTTTTGAGTATCGCGGTGCCCGCACCAGTGCAGATGCCATCTCTCCCTCCAGGTTGACCAAAGCCGTAACCGCCTTGGCGGCCAGGGTCTTCGTCGATCAGCACATGCTTGAGGCCTTGAAAGAGTGCCAAACGTGCCTGGGCTTCGCCCCACGCTTCTACTTCATGCTTCGGCCAGAAATGGCACTGGACAATGCCCCTAATGAAATTCGCACCTTGAGGATGTCAGATCACGCTGCGGATAACCATGTTCCTGACGAGCTGGCCAAATACGAGTTCGGCGTCGTGCGCCCAGCGATTGACGATCAAAAGGAGCGGATTGTCTCCTACTCATCGCTGAGTTCTGGAGAGCAAAACATCAACCAGTTGCTGCTCAACATCATCACGTCAGCCGAACCAGGGACGGTCTTTCTGGTAGACGAGCCAGAAATCAGCTTGCATCTGAAATGGCAGCAGACACTTCCAAGGGTGTTCCACCTGCTCTCCCGCCGCTTCGGTTGCTCATTCGTCGTCGCAACCCATGCTCCGACCCTCATCACCAATGCGAACGACCAAGGCAGTCACAGCTTCTTGCTCGACACGGGCAAATTGCCGAAGCTGACTGACAAGGAGCGGTACTCCGTTGAGTCGATCATTCTGGAAGGCTTCGGTACCTACACCCCTCACAACCGCGCGGTGCATGAGGCCTGCGCTCGTATCGTTGCCAAAACGATTGAAACAAAAGGCAAGCTTCGAGCTGACCAGCCCTCACCTCTCAAAGAGCTGAATGACATGCTCAAGAAGATGCCGACTCAACCTGGAGCATACGTACCTCCAGGTCAGGAAGAGGACATCGACCTGATCAAGAAGGCCTACACCGCGATTGAGTTGCTACTGGTCGACCAGGAAGCGGCAAGCAAACGTACCGACGAGGCTCAGGTGTAGCATGGCGGATTACTATGTGCTGAAAGATGCCGACATGAAGCCTGCCTACGACGAGTACAAGGCGCAGTGCCATGCCGAGGAGCGCTTCCATAAGGTCGTAATGTTCAACATTCACCGTTTCCACGTGATGGCTCTGCAGCGATTCAAGGCAAGACAGGCTGGCGAAGCAATCAAGAAACGAAACCTCTGGAACGAATTTTCGAATCCTAAAAAGCCGGTGCCTGCAGCTACAGTGGCCGCAGCGCCTGGCGCGATCGCCGCCCCTGGCACGATCGCTGCACCTGGCTCACCTGAGGCGGGAGTTGCAGGTTCCCCTGCACCTGCTGAGACGCCCAAGCGCAAGCGAGGCCCAGCGAAGCCGACCGTCAGTGACATCAAGGGAGCTTTCAGGCAGTACATCGCTAAGCAGCAAGGTAACCGTTGCTGCTACTGCCGGCGGTGGTTATTCAACAGCGGTTACTCGAAGCCAATCGAGCACATCCTTCCACGCGAAAACTACGAACAATATTCCTTCCACTTCTGGAACCTGTCGGTCGCCTGCGTTGACTGCAACAGTTTGAAGACTGACGACGACTGGGCCAGCCCCACCAAACAGGGCTTGGAGGCGTACCCTGCGCCCAATTCTTTCACGGAAATGTTCCACCCTCGCTTCCATCGCTTCGACGATCATGTTCGCTTCATTCGGGTGCAAACCAATGATCACAGCGTCACGCTATACCGAGGCATCACGCCGCAAGGGCAGAAGCTGTGTGAGGATCTGCTGAACAAAATCGCGGGTAAGGAAGTGATTGTGAACGCGAACGCCGACCTCAAAAGCTCGCTGGAAACCATTGAGCAGTTCGAGGTTGAGGAAGGCAGTGAACTGGAGAGCGCCTTGAAAAGCCTGCATGGTGCCCTATCGGGTCGCACGTTCGAGCTGGTGCAGAGCTAATAGGCCAGACGAAGCGAAACGGGTGGGAATTTTTCCACCCGATCGCTTCACCATGCCTTCCCGTGAGATCAACGATGATGACAATGTCTCCGGGTTTTACCGGGCATATCAACCGTGGGTCAGCTTGCCGCTCTCGCATCCAACTCATTGATCACCCAGCCCTGTGCCTGCAGGGCCGCCCTTCGCTCAACTCTCGCCTCCCCCTCACCCAGCGCGCTGCTTCGAATCGCCAGACAAAGCAGATGCGTAGGCCGAGTCATGCCGACATACATGAGCATCCTGTTTTTCCGGTAAGTCACCTGATGTTCTTTCTTAACCAAGGGCTTTCCTTCAAGCCAGGGCAACATCATTTCCAGAAAGTGCTGTCCACTGAACGTTTCCAAGATCAGCGTCGCCGAATGCGTCTTCCCTTTGACGGAGTGCATGGACGCCAGCTGAACGTCGACAGGCTCGTGCCCCCCGGCCTCCCATCGGTATGTGTTAATGGTTTTGCGGGGCACCTGCGACTCGACCTCGACCGTATCGCCTGGTTCTGCCCACGCCAGATAGGCTTCCACATCGGTAGTCATTGAAACCTCCTCCCCAGGATGCAGCTCCTGGATCAGCCGCTTGAGGAGCCCAACGTGGGTCTCAACCCACCGCTTCTCTCGTAGTGGATGCGGATAGAACAAGTAGAGGTAGATACCTCGCTGGTAGGCTTTGAGAAGCTTCGCGTTAGCTGCCAAGCTTCGCTCGATGTAGCGGTGTAGCCTTGTTCTGATCTGGACTGGCTTCCTCAACCCAGCACGCTCAGCGAGATGGAGCAGGCACCTCGCGATCATCTCAACGCTTTCGTGCGCGTGACCGCTGATCGCCAGGTGGGCTCTGGCCCTGCGAACACCGTCAATGAATGTCTTGGGCGCATACGTCGAGCCATTAGCGTCTGAGCGGTAGGCGCTCCAATAGTGCTCCAGGGCCTTCGGGAATTGGTTGTCCTTGTACTTCCTCAGTCGGTGAACAGCACCGAGCGCATGCACCCCATCCTTGCGCTGGGTGATGGGTACATGCCGTGACACAAGCTCTGCAAATGCGCCAAGCACACCGCTCGTATCGTCGTCTGGAAAGACAAAAAGGGTGTTGGGACAGTCTTCACCCGTTCTGGCCCGACCGACCAATCCGCCCGTAATGGGAGCGACTGCAAAGCTGTTTGCCAGCGTGGCAATGGCCTGGTTGAATCGAAAGCTTGTGGAGATCTCGATTGTCCCGCCATGCGGGAATGCCCCATCAGACTCTCCGTCACCCTCGAATATCTGCTGATTGGGATCGCCCACCCTGATCACCACTGTATTCGCTGCATCGCGCGGAAATACGTGGTTCAAAAGGCGATTCTGCTCCAAGTCCGTGTCTTGCATTTCGTCGATGAGTACACAGGGGAACCGGGCTTGCAGCGATTGAGCAACATTCGGTTCTTGCTCAATCATGGCCTGGCCAAGCGTGAAAACCTCGTCATAGCAGAAGTAGCCTTCCGAAGCGGCAGCGCCCATGGCTCTGCATAACTTTCCATGAGTAGGTGCATCTGGCGAGCAAATGTAATGCTTACCTTGAAGAGGGGTAGAAAAATCGACCGAGGGCAGTCGAAGATCAGCGAGCGTCTTTTCTTTTTGATCGAGAAAGTACTCTACACCCCAACGATCTTTTCCCAGCGCCCTTCCCCTTGCTCGCCCGGTTGCCTCGTCATCCACCACCGTCAGCGGGTGGCCATTCGAGCGCAGCCAGGGCGACGCAAGAAACCGCATGACAAAACCGTGGATGGTATCGATGAAATGTGGGTAGCGCAGCAGCCTCTGGCCAATCTCTGTGGCGCCCAGCCGGCTCTCAATTTCCTCACGCGCTGCATTGGTGTGCGATAGCACGCAGATCCCCTGCGTTCGACTACGCCAATGACGACCAAGAATGGCCAGCTTGGCAACCACGAGGGTGGTCTTACCGCTCCCGGGCAGGCCGCTACATCGAGCGTATCGAGACGCTTGAGGAACTCCCTCCGAGGTTCATCCAGGTCGCGCAACGACATAAGCGCGCTCACCCACTCGATGTCTGCATCCGTGACTGGAGGCACAAGATCCTGGAGCCGCATTACGCCAACTCCCCTGCTTCAAGCGCCTCTAGCGGCGTCTCCGCGGTGTTTGTGGCCGGCTGCTCCGGCGCCGAAGGCATGATCCGGCCTCTTGTGGCGTATTCGATCGCTTCAACCACGTAGGCCGGTAACGCTGCACGCAAGCTTGCCCGGTCGAGTTCACCTTCATCAAATGCCGACTGCAGCAGGTCGACCAGATGCTGTGCAGTAATCGACTTGGAGCCCGAATCAACCTGCCGGTAAACCTCGGTGGCACGCTCTTCATTGGTGAGATACTGAGACTTAAGTGCCGCCAGCGCCTTCGTCGCCCTCTCGAGGACTTTCTGTCGCGTCAGCTTTTTTTCGTTCATTTTTACATCATGTAAGGCCAACGTGGCGGCACGGTGTACCCAGTCCATAAGCCCTTCGACAGCCAGGTCATACTCGAGCGTCCAATGATCGGCCACGAAGGTCTTCACGTTTTGGCCATCGCCACGTGTCCGTTTCTGACGATGAGCCGCAAGCTTCGGTTCGCGCTCAATCTCGGTAGCGCCAAAGTCACTGAGCATCCGCCATTGACGACGCGCCGGTTTACCCTTGGCGTTGAGCTTGTGCGGATCCAGCCCCATGATGGCCGGCGCGCAATCCGGCATCACATCCATGTCGGTGATGCAGGCCGTTGGGATCTGGATTATTCCCTCTGTCGCATCAGCTCGCTGCATGATGTGTGCGTAACGGCGTAAGCCAACGCCACCCACATTGACGATTGACACACCATGCTCGGTCAAGTCACACCCAAGCAGCCTGGCCAGTGCCGGCAGCAGGATCGCCTCTGCATCCCCTTCAACGATGAGCAGCCCTTTCGCAAAGAACAGGCTGGCCTTGGTGACATCCAGAAAACGACTCAGGAAGCGATAGTCGTCAGCGGACAGCCTCGTTCGCCCCTGTGCCATGGAGAAGGCACGCTGGCCATGAATGAGCACCAGATTCTCCAAGGCAATCTTAGAGCTCAGGTTGGGACTGTGTGTGGTGAGGATCACCTGCACGGGACGTGTATGCGCTGGTTCCGCTTGGGCTTGATCTGGCTGTTGTGTTTGATCTTGCTGTTGTGTTTGATCTTGCTGCTGGGTTTGATCTTGCTGTTGGGTTTGATTTTGCTGTTTGGGGCGAGGCTGCGATGCGCGCTCGAGGAACTCCATCAGTCTAAGTTGGCGCTGCGGGTGAAGATGCGCCTCCGGCTCCTCGATCAGCAGCAGCGGCAGCCCATCCGGTTCCTTGCCGAGCAGTAAGAGCTCGCAGGCCATGAACAGCAGGTTATTCGAGCCCAGACCATAGCTCCCCCTCGCATTCCCCGATCCCTTGTCCAGCAAACCCAACTCCAGGCGCTCAAGGATCTGCTTGAGCTTTGTGGTTTCACTGCCGGTATCGCCGAAGCCAAGATGGCTATGAAGCGGCTGTCCTGCTAAAGAGAGAGGCTCCAGATATCGGTCGTTGATTGTCGCCTGGGCAACCTTGATGGCTTGATGTCCTCTGACCAGCTCGCGCATGTAATCACCCATGCCCGCAATGCTCAGGCCAGTGGCTTCAGCTGCCGACGCCGGTGGAGCGATATCGACATAGGACTCACCGGCGTCTATACCCGGGAAGCTCGACAGGACTTGGGACAAGCGCGAGTTGCGACCCGGTGACATCTCCCGTTCGGCATCTCGCAATGGCTTCAGGTATGCGGTTGCCAGCAACTGGCGCGCGCCGACGTCCAAGGCAGGCCCTTCTCCCCGCTCACCACAGCGAACCTGGATGTCCACCCAGCGACGCGACGCTGTCGGCATCGCGAGTCGACGCGCCGACCAGTGCACATGAAGCAGCCCCTCCCCGCGTGAAAACGTGACGTATTCGGCGAAGGCTCCAAGTTCCAGTGTGGTCAGCCCTGCCAGCGTGCAAACCATAGTAATGTCGGTCGCAGGCTCGCCGTCACTCCCGACATGGAAGTCCTCGAGCTCTAGTCGCAGGAAGTCTGAATCCCGGGTTTGCAGGACATGCCGGATGGCGTCGATCACCGCAGTCTTTCCGGCATCATTCTCGCCTACAAGCGCAGTGACGCCCTCGTTGAAGTGGATGGTGAAACCCGGAGTCAGATCGCCAAACTGGCGGAAATTACGGATCGACAGCGCTGAAAGGTACATCCCCACTTCTCCCTAAGCCTGGCTTCTGTCGGCGCTATTGGCCACTTCTCGCTTCTTCTGGCCTCTTTTGGCCAGTGTTGGCTTGGTGGAGTCCTGGCCAAACGCAATGTTACTGGCTATATGCCACAGACTGGGGGCGAGACGCTATCTCTCGCGATAAACGTCTGTTCGACTGGAATGTGTGGAATCAAAGCGTGTGACCGCCAAACGCTGGTCTCGTAAGTCTACCCGCTGTTGCGCACTGGGATGTTGCTTGAAGCCAAGTGATTGATTAATCGATTGACACTATGCTCTAACTAGCTCCCATTCGGATACCATGAGATTTCGCGAGAGCCGCAGCGACCCTCAGGTGAATTTTATGTATGCTTGCCTGATAGAACGCTGCGCGAGAGCCAAACATACCTGGCCCCCATTGATAGAACTCAAAGAGAATGAAATCCGAAAATTCTCTTATTGAACGATATGCTTCACCGGCTGGCCAGGGTGAGTAGATATCCTGACGATTCAATAGCCAGTTTGAACCGCTATGTTTAACTGCTGGGATCAACCCAATAGCTGTACATGCTTTGTGAAGGACTTCAGCCCGCGCAGCCTTTGAGCCCCAATGTATCGAGTACTGGAAGACGTGTATCGTTGGCAGGGAAATGGTACACGAAAGCCAAGCCTCATGATTCAAACCACCAACTCCAACACCGACAACACCCAAAGGTAGTGTCACATTCCCTATATAGGAGTATTTTACTGGCATGACAGCTCCCAAACATTCTATACTCACGACCGAATAGATACCTCAGAAAATCCTTCGATGAATTGTTGCAACAGAGCAGGACTAGGATTTGGCATCCACTCGCGCAGTCGTCTAGCTATAACGTCACTGTGCAGGCTATTGAACACATTACATGCTGCTCCCAAGCTGCGTGCATCATGAAATCCTGCTATAGCACCTGCGCGCTCGATGAACGATTCAACATCAGTGCTCTCGCGGGGTGTAAATAGCTCAAATAGCCATCCGAGCATCAGCATGCCAGCCCATCTTTGAGCTATTCCTGCAACCAATGGCCCAGCGTTAAGAGTCTGTTGAAATAGGGTAGTAATACGATATGAGCTTCGAGGAGCTATAAAACGATTCACCAAGCCAAATCGTGGATACAAAAAAATTGACAGCAAAAGGCGTGGCAGTCCCGTATGCGGCTCACTGCATGACCACATTCCGTTTTGATCAGCTTGCTGCTGAGAAGCTTCCAAGGTTTGAAAAAATAGTTGAGTCTTGTAAAGCGCAGTAAATTGTTCGTCAGCATCATGGCTACGAGACGCAGCAACGCATTGAGAAGGATCCTCGGAATATGCCTTGAGGATGCGCATGGCCATACTCGGACTTGAAGCAACAATACCACTTGCATCGAGCAGGGAACACTTGTGAATTTGACATACGACCACACCAACAGAGCACCACTCTTTCCTGTATGAAGGGAGTGAAAAATTCGCAATGTGCTCCTTCATGCAGCGGTAGCAAAAGCTGCGTCTGAAGTATCGAGGTATAACCCATTGACTATTCGGCTGGAAGATCTTTGCCTGCTCCTCCCTTGGAATATCCAGCATTTCGCACGCCGCTCGTGAGAATTTGGCATCGTGCGTAAAGTCAGGGTCAAAGTCTTCTGACTGTACGCACGCATGCCAAAGCTCCGCAAGCCTGCTCCTATCGAGCAATGTATGCTGGGAACATAGGCTTTGCCTGTAAACCCAGCAAGAGAAAGCCTCACCATCAAAAATGGGGACATCAGGAGCATTCATTGAAGGGATGACTCCCGTTGACTGCGATAGCCTGGATGGAAGAGCTCCAGCATCGTCCACGCCAAATTGCCGTTTCGTCGATGATAAATGTCATGCAGCAACAGCTTGTCAGCTGCTCGTCCCAGTCCTGACTTCTGATCAATCAATGCTTCAAAAAAGGCTGTAAACTCTGTCCGATCCGCGAATGACCCTAACTCAACAGGCGAGTAGGCACGCTCGTGAGCTCGACACAGTCCGACCATCTCAGCCTGATAGTCAGGACTGCTGACGATGACAAAACTACTATCAGGAAGCGCCTTCAGCAGCCATCCCAGTTGCTTCAATGACTTTTCTTTGGCAAGCGCCGTGAGGGCAAATTTTTCGAAGTCGTGGATGAATATGGTCGGATCTCCTTTCATGGCGCAAAGCTCAGTAACCAATGCAGGAACACCCGACTGTGGCTGAAACTCAAAATCAACGTGTATCTCTTCATAGAACTGACCCAGCAAATCCAGTCCCGCAAGGTCTACGTGATCCCCAACAAAGACTGTAGAGCCGGTAATTTGGCTCAGAACGGCATTGGTGCAGGTGGTCAGACCATTGCCAGGATCAGACATCAAATGGCATACCACGCTACCGTCCTTCAGCGCAGAAACTACACTTTTCACAGCAACGGCTTGGAAAGGCGCCAATGTCATTCTGAAACCTCCTTATCCTTGGGATGGTGCAGTTTGTAACCATAGAGCCTGGTCATCGGTTCAAGATTCTGGAACTGACTCGGCGTAATCTGCTCCGTCCCATGCTTGATTGCATCCATAGCAGTGGACTTGATAATTTTGACGATATTGTCAAGGATCCCGTGTGAGTTCACATGAATAAGCGTTCGCAGCTTAGGGCTTGCAAGGTTAGAGGGCAATTTGAGTGGAAGGTAGGTCTCGTATGTAGCAATGAAATCCACAAAATCCTGATCAAGTTTCCAAGGCTTCAGATGCCACGGCACGAATCGCCGATCAATTATTCGATCCAGTGAGATGATTTCACTCGCAACTGAGTTCCCGAACGCAATAACACAGAGCTTACCATCACCCTCTGCGAGTCCACGAAGCAGCGACAATATAGATTTTTTATGGGAATACGCTTCGAGCATGCAATCAGACAACTCATCAACAACGATCGCGCCGATTCCAAGGGCCTTTATCTTCTGTATGATGAGCTTAACACGATTGACCGCAGTGCCACGCTTGCCAATCGGAACATCGAAGACATCGCACAATGCATCGTGTAATTTAAAACGGTTAACGTTTTCGGTAAGTGTAATAAACACGAACCTTTTACCTTCAAGCTCACCGAGAGCCTTAAGCCGGTTGAATAAGGCCGTTTTACCGTCGCCTCCATCCCCATGGATGAAAATGCTAGCGGACTGGATCTGGTTATCGGTATAGAGCATGTTCCTCAAGCTTTCGAAAAGAGGCGCGTAGCGAGGCGTATCAATCCATATATCATGTCGACATATCTTAATTCGCTCCTTCGCAGGCAGATCAGCGTTATTTCTAAGATCGTGCTTGATATGTTCGTAAGCCATCATAGCTCTCCAAGTTAGTCTTTATGCTTATCAACTATAATTACAGGAAGAAAATCAGGCTGATCTGAATGCTCTCTTATGATGCGCGGCACAAAAACATCGTGAGCGTTTTCGTCCTGGGTTAAGATTGTCGGGATAAAGTCTTGCGTGTCTTCGATAAGCCAGTCCTCAACGGGTTCATTGGTTACTGCTTCGGTTGCAGGGATTAGAGTGCTCTGTGGAGCGGGCAGACCTTTAGGCGGTAGATTGGCCATGAAAGCAGTTTTAAGGTCAACGGCCTCTTGAACGATCACTGTCTGATTGGCAAGAGCAGCGTGCGCGAACTCATCGTCGACAGTGCCAGGGGGCAGGTCTTTGAGTAGTGCTTTACGCTTCGAAAGTTGTTTATGGTTCGAGTAGGAATCCCAAGTGTTAGCTAGCCCCACCCGATTATAACTACAAGGAACTTTCAGAAATTTGCCTGGGAGCTTGACCCAGACGTAGCTCAGATCGTGCCGAAGGTACTTGATATCAAAACGCTGACCCACGTAGGGGGCAAGCTCGTAACATGCGTATCTACGGCCAGCAAAATTTATTCCGTAGGGATGCACCTTGTGATCGAAGCTTGTCGGTGAGAAATCAATCAAAAACCTCATTTGATCGTTTGATGCAATGACACGATCATGATCATAAAGACCTTGATTAACGTAATGATTCCAAGCTTCACGCGGAGTGCATTTTAGCGACGAGTGGATTTTGCCATGATAAACAGTTACTTGATTTAGGAACCATACAGCGAACTGCTCATAATCCATCGTTGCATTATATTCGCTATTGAAGTCCTCTCGCTGAACGACGTTACTCCCGGTTGCGCCGGGAAGGAAGTGGACTTCTGTCGTCATAAACGTGCCAATCAAGCGTTCTATAATGCCTCCATACCATTTTTTCCCTATAGGGCGGTGTTCCCAATCCATACCCCACGCCTTGCACTGCTCAATGAACTTTTCACTTGTAAACTCAGCGGCATTGTCGGTAAATATAACAAATGGAATACCAAAGAATGGATACTCATTCGGATTAGTCAAGAAGCGGAATAGATGAAAATCTTTGTTCATCACTGCAAAAGCAAGGGCGGCAGCGACGGTATCAAGGTTAGGGGGATCTAGACTAAGAAAAAAACCTAAGATCACTCTCGACTTATCGCAGATTAACATCGTTACCCATGGCCTACCGATGATAATATTTCTGTTCTGCTCATCGGCCAACAAGATGTCGACCATCGTGTGATCCATCGATACTCTGTGCAAAAGCCCATCGATCACAAACTTGTGAGGCTTGAATCCATATTTATGATCCGTCTTTTCTTTCCCGTACCGCTTGAAATAAACCTCTCTTTCCGGCTTGGACATTAAGAATTGCCTGGCCCTATAGCGCGTGACATTTTCACCCTCTCCCTTGAAGTACTCCCGCGCCCACTGGTGGAGCTTACTGAGGGATGCCTTGGGGCCTTCAAATTTCTTCTCGTAGGCTTCTTCAAGAGCAGCGATTTGTGCATCACTGGCCCAGCAACTTCCTATAACCCTGCCTTTCTTGTTTCGCTGGATACTTTCTTCTTTTCTGTGCTTGCGCAGCAAGTTATAAAATTGAGAGTGGCCGAGGCCAAGAACTTCCATGCCTCGCTTGACGGTCATCCCGTTAAACCGCTCAATGACCTGGTCAAAAACGGATGCGCGCTCTTTAGCCACTTCTTGCTCGCGCGCGTCATAAGTTCTTTCCTGGTAGGGAATGTACTCACCTCCAGGAGGTACTCCTGACTCTTTCCAGTCTCTGGGTACTCTTACCTTTGCTTTTTCTTCCGAATCGCTAGGCGCTGCAGGCAGGTTGAGTTCTTTATCCATCTTATCCGGTACTAATCCGATGATTTGACAGGTGAGGATAGTGGAGTGGTAGATGCACGCAAATTTCGGCTAGGCAGCTTCCAAGCGGTGGCAAGGCCAGGAGGAAGTTGAGTATTAGATATATTGACATTTCTTCAGAAATTACAAAAAAACTCCAACTAAAAAAAGCTTATAGAGATCATCAAGTTAAAAATCACGAAATTCACGCACATTCAATATATATTTAACCCGAATGATTAAGTCCTGAACATAAAGCTCGCCTTTTTCATTCCTAAACCGTCTAACCTCCGAACGTAAATATTCGGTCGTTGGAGCAGATCTTGGACGGGAATGGCATTTCCCATACCTGTCGTATTGCGACATACGCATAAAAGTGCGCTTGTGGATCTGCCGTTGGGGCCGGTGTGTTTCTCGGCTTGGGACGACGATTGGTTCCTGGTAGCTACCTGCGGTGGGCGGAACGAGGGAAGAGTTGTGACGAATCTGGTGTAGGTACTGCGTTCTTGTTGTTCATTCTTGAACGCACCGTGCTGGGCGAGTAGAAGGCGCACACCTTGTCATTTCGGTTACGTCCCAGGTTTCAGGGCTTGCGGGCTACCAAGCGCTAACAATCTTCAACGGCTTATCTGGTGTTGGCGCCATACACATCACCACTTTCCTCCCGGTTCACGGGCTTTCGAGTGCAATGGGATCCCCTGAGAAAGACGTCTTGGATCGTAGAGTTTTATCGGTATTGCGCCCATTAGGCTATCCAACCAATCCATGAAACACCTGCGCACCTGGAATCACACTGCGGGCTCAGGAGTACATCGAACCCGTGTGACATAAGACCGGAAGACAGACTCTTATGCGGGATAAGCCCGGAAAAAAGACTTCGTTTTTCCGCCGATATAGCGACAGGAAGGGTTAACATATTGTTTTTAAAAGGGATTGTGGGCGTCCGATTTTATTTCAACGTTTACATGTGCTCCTCTCAGATTCATGGGCTACTGCACATTGGCTGAAGTGATCGGCCTGCGAAACTGGCCGATCCACCAATTATTGGATTACTTTTTATATTATTTTTTGTGGGTGTCCGTGCTCCATTTTCTTGCATCCTTACTTATAGACTCTGCGGCTGAGCTCATAGCCAGCGCAGTTAGAGCAAACCGTCCGAACATACCGCCGACTTGCACTCCCAGTGCCTGTTTAATAAGCGTTGAGTCGCTGTTCTCCAGGACGCCTCTTGCGACCTTGCAAAGCTCAGCATTCCTAACCATCGCTAGTCTGACGTTCAGATTCTCATCGCTTGCGAGAGCAACCTGCATGTAATCGGGAAGCCCTGACCGGCTCGCTAGATCCTTTTTGAACTCGACAGTTTTTCCAGCCAACTCCTTCAGCATCGAGTTGTCATCAACCACACCAGCCATTTCCAAAAACGTGCCGACTTGCCCGTGATTGGACTCGAGCACGAGCGACCGGGCGTTCTCAGTGAGCCGCGGATTATTGGCAAGTGCATCAAGAACTCCATCCTCCTCGTCCTCGGCGAGTGTAATCTGGAGACTTTCCGGTAGGTCGGCATTCCGTGCAACAGACTGTCTCACCAGCGGGTTGTCATCCTCAACTAAAGCCGTCAAGGTGTCGTGACTTAAGCCAGCACATTTAGCGAGGTTTATTTTTTGGTTATCTCGGAGCCGTGGGAAAATATTCTCCATTGCCGCATTGCAAAGGCCTGGATTGGCAACGAGAGCCTCTCCGACTTGGTTGGCGTACTCATAGCTGAGTTTGAGTTGATGCGCCTCGGGTAAACCAATGCACCCAGCGAGAGTGGCACGCACTTTTACGTCATCATCAGCGATGAGATATTCAGCCAGCCCAAGGGCATGCGCACTTTTGGCAATTGCGAAACGGATCCCTGCTTCAAAGCTCCTGTCCTTGAGATGGTGCGAGAGGAGATCCAACGGTGCGTTCTGATTCTCACAGGCTAGCTGGAGCAGCTCCGAGTTGAAGTCTGGCGCCCCAGCCCGAATGTTGATTCGTATAGACAGCAGACGCTCAGGGCACCGTGGATTGGCGTAGGCCGCCTTCTGAACGGCAATCTGTGGGTCTGTGACCAATTTTTCGAGGAGGTCGGTTGGGCAATCTCTTGATTTGGCCACATCCTCACGTTTGAGCTGATTAGGGTCGTCCGCCATACGAATCATCTGGGCGACGCTCATGCCTCCCTGATTGGACGCAGGGCGTAATTTCAGCTTCTCGAATAGCTCCTCATAGCGACCTACCTGCTCCCGGAGCGTCTCTCGCAACGACACAGTGGATTGAATTGCATTGAGCAGAAGCTGCTGATCCAGAGCCTTGTTGTCAATGAATGCGGTCGTGACTGCCTCCCCAACCGCATTCTCAATATCCGCTCCGCAGTAATCGCGGCAGGCATCCACTAGCACATCAAGATCCAGACCTTCGCTGGTCTGCTTCGCTTTGGCCAAGTGAATTTCAAGGATCGATTTCCGCTCTTCTCCGCTAGGAAAGCCCACGTAGAAAATTTCATCGAACCGCCCTTTCCGAAGCAGCTCTGGAGGAAGAGCTGTGATGTCGTTCGCTGTAGCGATGACGAAGACTGCTCCGGACTTTTCCTGCATCCAGGTCAGAAAATAACCCAAGAGCCGCGATGACACCTCGGAGCCTGAATTCCCCATGCCGACGAAGGCTTTCTCTAGCTCATCAACCCAAAGGATGCAGGGGCTGACTGTCTCCGCCATCGACAACGCACGACGCATATTATGCTCTGACTCGCCTACGTACTTACCGAGAAGAGAGCCAATGTCCAGGCGCAGCAGAGGCATCTGGAACAGGTCAGCTGCAACCTTTGCAGTTAATGATTTCCCGCAGCCCGGCATGCCGGCGATTAGCACCCCTTTGGGTGGCGTTACTCCACTCGCGAGTGCCTGATCTAAGCGCTGGAGAACCTGGCCACGTTGCTGCAGCCACTCCTTGAGTCGGTGCAAACCTCCGATATCAGAGGCACGAACGTTGGCGTCGACCATCTCCAGGACACCGCTCTTGGCGATGATCTGCTTTTTCTCGGAAAGAATCATGGTGAAGTCGGATTGAGTGATCGACTCACCTGGTCTAACGGCCATTCTGAGCACCTGCCGCACTTCCCGCGCAGTCAGTCCGCTTAGGCCAGACACGATGCCTGCGCTCAAATGATCGGGGACAGAGGCTTCGTTCTCTATGAGGATCTCACTGAGTAATTGGCGGATCGTGCTCCGGTCTGGTAAAGGCAAATTCAGCAATGTGACTTGGGACTCAAGGGAGCCAGGAATGGTGAACGATGCTCCTACCAAGAGCACGGCACATTGACCGCTATGATGCCGTTCGATGCGATTCAACAGCTGTTTCAGGCGAGCAGTGGCGAGAGGGTTTTGCTCAAGGGCCTGATTCGCGTCCTTAACAACGATTAGGCAGCCATCGAGTTCGTCATCATCGAGCAACTCGGGCAGGCACGTCTCGAGGTCTGTTCGCGCTGACCGCAAATCAGATGCGAGTGGTCGTTTGGTATCAAACTTTACCCACCCGTGCCCCATGTTCCACTCTTGAACGCGCGTCATGGATAGTGCTGGCGCTACATCTCTGATGAAGTCATCGACGCGCTCTTCCTCGTTGCTGACAAGGTAAATTGCCGGGGATCCTGCATGGACATGCTGACAGAACTGCTGCTTCAGGTCGTTCATAAATGATCACCAAAACTTCAATGCGTCGAAGACTTTGTTAGCGACACGGCTCACGCCCTCGCAGACGTCAACAACCGTAGCAACGACCACTTTGGCGCCCGCCGTGACGATTCGTTTCCCTGCCTCGTAGATCGCCTCCCCAGCAGCATTACCTGCAAGGCCCCCAACAACGCCGCCAATTAGCCCCCCAGCGGCAATACCGACTGGGCCGAAGCAAGCACCAAATGCAGCGCCCTCTGCTGCCCCTTTTGTTGCAGCCAGGAGCGAAACTACCCCACTGGTAGTGACCTGCCCCATTGCGTCTACTGCCTCGGGGCCACTGAGCTCGCCCTTGGCAAAGCGGTAAAGACACTTGGCATTTTCCAGGCCCAGGTGTGCCATGTTCGCGATTACACCGGCAGGGGTGTTCTTACCTACCTTAAGCCAACCATTTTTCACTGCGACGACTAGCGCGCCGCTTACAGCAACTTGAACCCCGACCTGCGTTGCTCCTTTAGCACTGCTGCTCAGGAATTCCTGCAAGTCTTCAGTCAGCGCAGGGTTTTCTTGCCCACTCAGACCATTCCAGATCCTGCGTCCAAAGACCCGAATCCCTTGTAACCCAGCAACGAATCCAGCGCTTATCAATGCCTGTTTGCCGATCTGCTTTGCAACAGTTAGCCGGTTAGCATCACTCCATTCGTATTGACTTGCTTCTTGCTCACGCTGAGCGCGCTCCTGCAACTGCTTGGCTTCTTCCTTCGTCAGCGGCCGTGAGCTTACGCCATCGATACTGATGGTTTCGCTGGAGTTATGTACTTCATTTCCATGCCCCTTGGGGACGAGCTTGCGCTGTCCTCGATAATCGCCCTTTTCGAACAAAGCACCCGTGGACTCAGCGTCCTGACCGTACTTGGACTGATAACGACGAACCAGCTTCCCGTTCTCATCGTAGATCCCAATATCCATTGAGTTCTTGCCGAACCCACCATTCCCGGTTTCAGGTGTTAAGACCTTTGCTCGGTATGAGCTTCCTTGGGCAGCAGCGTCGATATTGAAGGTCGAAGCATGGTGTTGCTCAGCAATGAAGCCATCAAGGTTATAGGCCTGGCTAATCCCTCCATCCTTACGAAGGATGGTGCTCAGCGCGTCATTGGTTGCATCTGCTAGGGCTCGGTCTATACGAGCCGCATAGGCCGTTAGCTCTACATTGCCCTGAGTTGCGGCGCTCTCCTCAAGGCGCCGAGCTAACCAGCTGGATCCGCTATTACCCTTCTCGAGATGGGTTTGAAGCGAACCATGGAGCCGATTTGCGACCTCCGTGCTTTCAATGACCTCAAGTGCAATTTCTCGAGCTTCCCCAGGATGGCTCCAGCTCAAGACATGTCGCTGAAGCTCTTGAGTCAGCCAATGATCCAAGGGGACGAGGTCTTTGTGTTTTTCGTACGACTTGAGGAACGAGGTGACCATAGCCCCCGTCTGCAAAGCGGCTGCCTCAGTGGAGAAACCCTCAATTTCGAGACGGTCTGCTTGAAGCTCTTGCTGTGCATGATCCTGCAATGCATCTGGATCGACCAACGACTGACCATGATGGGCAGCGTGGATAGAAAGATCGGTCACTGTGAATCCTTTCCCATAAGAGTGATGGCAAATGGCAATACCTTACCATCATATAGACACTATCTGGCTTACATGCGACGGTGTTAAGCCTCCACGAGTGCCTGTCGGTGGATCTAGCCTCCACTTCTTTTCGACTCATCTCTTTCTGAAGTCTGACTAGGCTTGACGCCCTTCGCTCAAGCGCTCGACCCTTTCATTCACGTGCTAGGCGTGAAGCCCTTTAGATTCAAGGCTTACACCAAAAATGGATTGTTAAGCGTCAATGGAGTTAGGGTATAGGGTGTATATAGGTCGCCTGCGAGGGGATGCACTTCGAGTGCTATTGCCAGTGGACAAGAAATGTCAATGAAGAAGGTCAGGTTAGTACGTCATGGAGAGAGTGCGGCAAATGCGGGCGCCGCGACGCTCGATCACGCAAGTATTCCGCTTACCGAGAAAGGTCTTCGGCAGGCCGAGCGGGTAGCGCAGTCCATTACCCAGCTTCCCGAGCTGGTCATCACCTCGCCCTTTACACGGGCCCAGGCGACAGCGGCTGTAACGGTTTGTGTGCACCCGACTGTTCCACTCGAAGTCTGGCCTATCGAGGAGTTCACTTACCTCGACCCTGCCATCTGCGTGAACACCACCGTCGAGCAACGCAAGTCTTGGGTCGACCACTACTGGGCAAGATCAGATCCCTCCTACAGGGATGGCGAAGGTGCTGAGTCGTTCCTCGATTTCGTTGGCCGCGCGCGAGCATTTCTAGATCGCCTTGCAGCGTATCCCGCACAAGACATTCTGGTGTTTTCTCATGGCCAATTCCTCAACGCAGTAGTCTGGCTGATCGAAAGCAGACCCCATCAGATTGATGACCTGGCGATGCTCGACTGGCGCAGATTCGAGATAGAAAACCACATACCGAATGGATGCGGTTACATCGTGTCATGCTCCCCAAACGCGTCGATTTCGTGGTCACGCAGCCACTCACTCAACCTTGATGGTGCGCGACGGCCGTCTGCTTCCCGTCGACTACCTTTCTGACGCTAGCCACAGCGAAAGGCCTAGCCACTCTGGCGGCGTTGCACCCTGTAAATCTCCGAAACCACCTGCATCGTCGCCTCTTCCACCGTCCCTTCATTACGGCACAAAACCCACCCCTGCTCCGCAACCGCCCGCTCAAACGCCTCGGTACTGGCCACCTGCTCCCCCAGGTTGAACATCACCGTACTCCCCAACCCACGTGACCGCGCCGCTGCCCTCGCCCACGAAACCTCAGGGTCAGTGACAACCCCGACATGCACGTCAGGCACGCGCACGTTTCGATCCATGTTCAACCGCAGAATCTGCGCAAACGGTACTGTCCGCCGAAACGCTGCGTCGGAGGGGTACCAGCGATCGATCAAGATGATGCTGCCCAATGGCTGCTTAGGCAGCACATGCTGAGTAATCCAGCTACGGCTATCGGCCAGGCGCTCACAAACCCCCAGCTCCAGGTCCTGGCAGGGGTTTCTGGCGAGTTTGTTGACCAAGGCCATGGTTTCCCCCCTGTTGGGGTCGTTATTTCGCTCGCACAGCCGGATCACCTTGTGGTTGTCGGCCCTCAGTACTTTCGTAATGGCCTCCAACAAGGTGGTCTTGCCGGTGCCTTTGGGGCCATCCAGAGAAACAAACAGCGGACGATTCATACGTCAGGTATCACTCACATAAGACAATAGAACTCGCTAACCTCTGCAACCATCTTGCCCTGGGCATCGTACAGCCGCGCCTCAGGCGTCAAGGCCATGGAGCGCGCCTCCAGCACATAGCGCTGGCCCGCTTTGAAATCCGGGTAATTGAGCGTCAGGTAGCATTCGCGCACGGTGCTGCCACCCATCATGCTCATGCCTGAGCCACCGCTTGCTTCGAAGTCGAACCTGACAATCAGTTCATGGCTGCCGGGGCTAACCTGAAAGAAGCGGCCATCGCGCAGGCGTTGCTTGTCCAGCCGTTCGGCCATCAGCACCCTGTCGTTTGGAAACGGCACCGAGAAATCGACCCAGGCCATCTGGGGATTGGCGGCCGGCATTGGCGCCTGGCAACCCGCAATCACTGTGATGGCGAGCAACAGCATCAATCTGCGCATGGTAGAGGCCTCATGGGATATCGATCCAGACGGTTCAAGCCCACTGAGCTTGCGTGGCCAACCCGAGCAGCTCGCGCAAACCATTGATACCCAGTTTACGGTATAGACGCTTCACATAGGTGGCCGCGCTGACAGGCCGCCCCCCCAGTTACTCGGCACTGTCCTCTACTGCATGTCCCCTTGAGGACACAACAACACGGCCTTGAGCAATGCATCGTTCAAATAGGCCACGTTCAAGCGCGTCCAGGGGTTAACCCGTGCCTGCTCCGGCGAAAAAATGTGCCCTGGAGCAATCATGAAACCCTTGGGCAGCAACTGCCGGGTCAGCTCCCTGGCGTCGTCGACATGGGCAAAACGGGCCCACAGATACAGGCTCTGCTCGGGCCGCGCGAACACCTCGGCGCCGATCTCGTCGAGCATCTGCAAGCCCGCCGAGGTCGCGGCTTTCAAGCGTTCCTGCAGGCGGATCACGTGCCGCAGGAAGTGCCCTTCGGTAAGGATGACGTCGACGGTGCGTTCGCACAGCTCCGAGGTGCTGGTGTGCAGGAGCATCTTGAGGTCACCCAGTTCATCGATGACCTCTTTGCTGCCCGCGATAAAGCCCACTCTCAACGCCGCTGAAA
Source organism: Pseudomonas putida (assembly GCF_025905425.1). NCBI lineage: Bacteria > Pseudomonadati > Pseudomonadota > Gammaproteobacteria > Pseudomonadales > Pseudomonadaceae > Pseudomonas > Pseudomonas putida. The sequence goes on from NZ_CP109603.1 coordinate 2,434,145, forward strand.
CCGACTTGGAGAAGCTGCCGACATACAGCGAGCGCTGCAGTTGATCCAGTGCCGACACCTTGATCGCCGAGGCCGGTTTAAAATCGGCCAAGGCATCATCGTCCACCAAAATGAAGTTGTGTTCTTCGGCCAACTGCACCAACCGATGCGCTTTGCTGGGGGAAATATCGGAGCCGGTCGGGTTATGGCCGACGGACTGAATGAAAAACAGCTTGGGCTTATGCAGGCGCAGGTGCTGCTCCAGCCCCTCGATGTCCGGCCCATCCGCCAGCCGTGGCACCGAAAGCATCCGTGCCCCTTGCAACTGCAATTTGCCGAACAGCGGGTAGTAACCGGGGTCCTCCACCAGCACGCTGTCGCCTGGGGCGATGAAGCGGCGGATGATCAGGTCCAGCGCATGGTTGGCGCCGTGGGTGGTGACAATTTGCCTGGGGCTGGCAGTGATTGCATAGCTGGCCAGCTTCTGCACCAGGTGTTGGCGCAAGCTGGCGTTGCCCAGGCGGTTGCCATAGCGAAACAGCGTGGTGACGCCGGTGCGCATGATTTGCCGGGTGAACTTGTCCAGGCGCATGTCCATCAACCATTCCACCGGCGGGAAGCCCTCCCCCAACGGCGAATGCCCAGGCTCACGGACAAACTGCTGGCGCATCAGCCAGATGGTGTCCATCGCCCGTGTATAAGGCAGAGGCTCTTCAGGCTCGTTGCTACGTGGCGCGCCTTGTTTGACGAAGAAACCCTGCCCATGCCGCGCCTCCACCAGGCCTTGGGAGGCCAGCGATTCGTAGGCGTTGATCACGGTGTTTTTCGAATGGCCAAACAAACGCATGCACTCACGCAGGGACGGCAGACGCTCGCCAATGCGGTAGGTGCCATTGCCGATTTGCTCGGCCAAGGATGCTGCCAGTTGCTCTGCGAGTGTCTGCCGCGCCATTGTCAGGTGTCCTGAATACCTTTTATACCGGGAGGGTACAGCTTAGGTACTGTCCGGCCAAACTGTACCTTCTTTAGCCAGACAGATCGGACTAGGGTGACGCCAACTCAAAACAATAACTGCAAGAGAACCCCTCTCATGAGCATCGACTCCCGCCTGCCCATGTTCCGCGCCATGTCGCCCGCCGAACGCCTCAGCCACTTGCAAGAAGCGCTCGAACTGCCCCAGGCAGACATCGCCCTGCTTCGCGACGCCGGCGCGCTACCGTTGGCAATCGCCGACGGCATGATCGAGAACGTGATCGGCACCTTTGAATTGCCCTACGCCGTGGCCAGCAACTTCCAGATCAACGGCCGCGACGTGATCGTGCCCTTGGTGGTGGAAGAGCCTTCGGTGGTCGCCGCTGCCTCATTCATGGCCAAGCTGGCACGCGAGGCCGGCGGCTTCAAGACATCGAGCTCGCTGCCGTTGATGCGCGCCCAGGTACAGATCGTCGAGGTCACCGACCCCTTCAATGCGCGCCTGAGCCTGCTGCGCCACAAAGACCAGATCATCGAGCTTGCCAACCGCAAGGACCAACTGCTCAACAGCCTCGGCGGCGGTTGCCGTGACCTCGAGGTACATACCTTCGCCCAGAGCCCGCGTGGGCCGATGCTGGTTGCCCACCTGATCGTCGACGTGCGCGATGCCATGGGTGCCAATACCGTCAATACCATGGCGGAAGCGGTAGCGCCGCTGCTCGAAGAAATCACCGGAGGCAAAGTGCGCCTGCGCATCCTCTCCAACCTGGCCGACCTGCGCCTGGCCCGGGCGCAGGTGCGCATTGCCCCTGAACTGCTGATCACCGGCGCCTACAAGGGCGAGGAGGTCATCGAGGGTATCCTTGATGCCTACAACTTCGCCGTGGTCGACCCCTACCGTGCAGCCACCCACAACAAGGGCATCATGAATGGTATCGACCCGTTGATCGTCGCCACCGGTAACGACTGGCGCGCGGTCGAGGCCGGGGCCCATGCCTACGCCTGCCGCAATGGTCACTACGGTTCGCTGACCACCTGGGAAAAGGACAGCCAAGGCCATCTGGTCGGCACCCTGGAGATGCCCATGCCCGTCGGCCTGGTCGGTGGCGCCACCAAGACTCACCCGCTGGCGCAGCTGTCACTGCGCATTCTTGGGGTCAAAACCGCGCAGGAGCTTGCTGAAATCGCAGTCGCGGTAGGCCTTGCACAAAACCTCGGCGCCCTGCGTGCGCTGTCGACCGAAGGCATTCAGCGTGGTCACATGGCCTTGCACGCACGCAACATTGCGCTGTCTGCAGGTGCCAGGGGCGATGAGCTTGACTGGCTGGTCAAGCAGATGATCGAGGCCCGCGATGTGCGCGCCGACAAAGCCTCAGAACTGCTCAAGCACAAGCGGGCGCAGTAATGGAGGCGGTACGGCTGGTCGAGGTGGGGGCCAGGGACGGCCTGCAGAATGAACGGCGCACGCTCTCACCGCAGATTCGCGTGCAACTGCTGCAACGCCTGGCCGACGCCGGGTTGCAAACCCTGGAGGCCGGCGCTTTTGTGTCGCCGCGCTGGGTACCGCAGATGGCCGGCTCCGATGAGGTGTTCAAGGCATTGCCAAAGCGCCCAGGTGTGACCTGGACGGCGCTGGTGCCCAACCTTAAAGGGCTGGAAGCTGCACTAGCGGCGGGTTGCCGTGAGGTCGCAGTGTTTGCGGCGGCCTCCGAGGCGTTCTCGCAAAGTAACCTCAACTGCTCGATAGAGCAGAGTTTGCGCCAATACCAGCAAGTTATGGTGCGCGCTCGCGAAGCCGGGGTCAGCGTGCGGGGTTATGTCTCGTGCGTCATGGGCTGCCCGTTCAGCGGCCCGGTCAAGCCGCAAGCCGTGGCGGCAGTCAGCGCCTCACTGTTTGGCATGGGCTGTTACGAAATCAGCCTGGGCGACACCATTGGCACCGGTACGCCAGCGGCGACCCGGGCGCTGATCCAGGCGTGCCGCCAGGTAGTGCCAGTAAGCGCCCTGGCTGGGCACTTCCATGACACCTACGGCATGGCCATCGCCAATATCCATGCCGCGCTGGAGGCGGATGTGCGGGTGTTCGACAGCTCAGTGGCAGGTCTGGGTGGTTGCCCGTATTCGCCGGGCGCCACGGGCAATGTAGCCACCGAAGAGCTGCTGTACCTGCTCGACGGCCTGGGTATCGGCCACGGCGTCGATCTTGACGCGGTCATCGAGGCAGGTCAGTTCATCAGTGCCCAGCTTGGCCGGCCAACGGCCTCCAAGGTGGCCCGCGCCCTGCTCGCTCAGCGCACAATGGGTTAAGCGTCATCTCTTCACGTTCATAACAATAAAAGCCCGCAAGGGCAGTGGGAGACTCTTCATGAAGTCCGAACTGTACGAAGTCTGGGGCGACACCGTAGACGGCCGTCACCTGATCTACGCCATCGCCATTGGCGCCCTGGTCAGCCTCGGCGCGTTCTTTACCGCGCAACATCTGCTGGTGGGCTGGGTTGAGTCGCTGCAAATGGCCCGTGCCTACGCAATGCTGGTAGGTATTGTCGGCTGCCTGGTCGGCGGCGGCATCAGTGCGGCGCTGTTCAAGCCCAAGCGCAATGTCGTCGAGCACCTGGCAGACCCTGCCTGGCGGGCAAAGATCCTGGTCGAGTTGCAGAACGAATTTGGCCCCCTTGGCCGCTTGGCAGACTTGCCTGCAGCAACCATTGCAGAGCTCAAAGAAATGGATCTCTATGACCTGTTCGCCGAATACGAAAAAGGCCAGCCCTCGCCCCCGAGCAACCTGCATGCCTCATCTGCCGCGCCTGTGCCCGCGGTCAGTGCACACGGAGGCCGGCCATGATCGCGCTGATGATGGACCAGTTTCTAATAGCTCTGGGCATGGGCATTCTCGGTGCGGTCATCTTTGCCGGCATCGGCCTGATTTCAGGCAGCGATGAAACCACCACCCTCGCCCCCCTCACCCTGCTGGTGGTACTGCTGGGCGTGCCGGCAGCCGGCGTGCTGACGTTCTTCCTGGCGGGCGCCGTGGCCAAGCACATGACCCACGCGGTACCGACCGCGCTACTGGGTATTCCCGGCGACACCATGGCGACACCCCTGATGCGCGAAGCCAACTTCCTGCGCAACCTGGGCGTGCCACACATTGCCCTGCGCAAGATGATCTCCGGCGCTGTCATCGCAGCATTGATCGCCGTGCCGATGGCCGTGCTATTCGCCGTGATGCTCGCGCCATTCGGGGACATGATCAAGCACGCCGCACCTTGGGTCTTCCTGCTGGCGGCAGTGGCCATCGCCTGGTTCTCCAAAGGCCGACTGGCAGCCGTGCTGACCTTGATCCCGTTCGTGATGGTGATTGTCGGCCCGCAAAGCCTGACCGCGCAGTACGGGGTCAAGCTCAGCGTCAGCTACTTCCTCGGCATCGCCATCGGCCCGTTGATTGCCGCGCTGTTCTGCCTGCTCGCGCCAGCCGAGCGCGCCAGCATGCGCCGTCAGCAGGTGCGCACGTTCTCCTTGTCGCCTGATGTAAAAAGCTGGGGCGGGTTCTTTCCCAACCCACTGCGGGTACTGGACCGCAAGCAAACCCTGTGGACCGCCATCACCGCGGTGGTCTCCAGCGCCACCTTCGTGTTCAGCCCGGTGGCGATGACGGTGATCATGGGCGAGGCCGTCGGTTCTCGGGTCAAGCACGTCTACCACCGCCTGACCACGGTCATTACCGCCCGCAACGGCGTCACCGAATCGACCTACCTGGCCGAAGCCTTGATCCCGCTGATCGCCTTCGGCCTGCCGCTGAGCCCGGTCGCCGCCGGCCCCGCCGCGCCTTTGTTCAATGCCCCGCCACGCTTCAGCGTCGATACCGCCAGCGGCCAGGTGAACAACCTGCATTCGCTGCTCAGTACCTGGGAGTTTCTGGGCTACGGCATGTTGGCGGTGCTGGTCGCGATCCTGATCGCCTACCCCTTCACCATGAATTACGCGCACCGAGCGGCCGCTTATGTGTCGCGCAAGATCAGCCACGAAGCAGTGATCGCGACCTTTGTCGGCCTGATTCTGGTGATCGGCATCTGGGAAGGCGGCCTGCTGGGCTTGCTGGTGATCGTCACCATTGGCCTGTTGGGCGGGTTTCTCTCGCGTTTTCTCGGCTTCAACATCGGCGTGCAGTTCATGGGTTACTACACCGCCGTGCTAACCGTGCCAGCGTTGATTGCCCTGATGGGCGCATAACCCCCCTCCCCCCGTAACCGCAGACACCCTCATTTCGCAGCCTCGCGCTGCGGGGGTGCCCTGCGCTCAAAATAAAGGAAATAACAATAATGAAGATCCTTGCACGCGTCACCTCACCACGCCTTGCGCCCCTCTGCCGGCCGCTGGTGGTTGGTTTGCTCAGCTCGACAACTGCACTTGGGGTGTCGGCAGGCAGCTTGATCGACGACACCACGGCAACCCTGAACCTGCGCAACTTCTACCACAACCGCAACTTTGTAGACCCCGCCTACCCCCAAGGCAAAGCCGAGGAATGGACGCAGAGCTTTATCTTCGATCTGCGTTCAGGCTTCACTCAGGGCACCGTAGGTGTGGGCGTCGATGTGCTGGGGCTCTACGCCCTCAAGCTCGATGGCGGGCGCGGCACCGCAGGCACGCAACTGCTGCCGGTACACGAGGGTGGCAAGCCGGCAGACGACTTCGGCCGCCTGGGGGTCGCGCTCAAAGCCCGTTATTCGGCGACTGAACTGAAAGTCGGTGAATGGGTATCGCTGCTGCCCATCCTGCGCTCCGATGACGGCCGTTCATTGCCGCAGACCTTTCGTGGGGCGCAACTGACCTCCCGGGAGATTGAAAACCTGGCCCTCTACACCGGCCAGATGCGCGGCAACAGCCCGCGCAACGACGCCAGCATGGAACGCCTGTTCATGGCTGGGCGCCCGGACGCAGCCTCCGACCGCTTCAACTTCGCCGGGGGCGAGTATCAATTCAATGACAAGGCCACTCAGGTGGGCCTTTGGTACGCCCAGCTTGAAGATATCTACCAACAGCAGTACCTCAACGTCATCCACAGCCAACCTGTCGGCAACTGGACGCTGGGTGCCAACCTTGGCCTGTTTCTCGGTGACGAGCACGGTGCTGCCAAAGCGGGCCAGCTGGATAACAAGACTGCCTCTTTGCTGCTGTCGGCCAAGACCGGTGGGCACACCTTCTACCTGGGCTTGCAGCGGGTATCGGGTGATACGGGCTGGATGCGGGTCAACGGCACGGCGGTTACCCGCTGGCAAACGATACCTACAACTCAAGCTACGACAGCGCTGACGAGCGTTCATGGCAGCTTCGTCACGACTTCAACTTCGCAGCCCTGGGGGTACCGGGCCTGACGATGATGAACCGCTATTTGTCCGGTGATCACGTGCGCACCAGTGCAGGCGGCCAGGGCAAGGAATGGGGGCGTGAGTCGGAACTCGCCTACGTCTTCCAGAGCGGCCCGCTCAAGGATCTGTCGGTACGCTGGCGCAATTCGACCCTGCGCCGGGACGTCAGCACCTACGACATTGATGAGAATCGCCTGATCATCAACTACCCGATCACGTTCCTTTAACCCTTGCCCGCCCCCTCTCACAGGTCGCCGCCCCCGTCTACCACAGCACCCTCAGGAAAAAATCGCAGGATGTTGTGCGCAGAATTCGCTTGAGATGCACGGCCGCTTTGCCCAAGGTGGCCAGCCTGATAGCTATTGCCTGAATAAAAGGCTACAGGGCGTGGACGCAGGCGCACGACGATGCCTGTGTGTGGGGGGGCGACAGTTTCAGCAGCGGCAAGCCTTGCGCTGCAGCAGCGTCGCCGATTCCTCCAGATAATAAGAGAGGACAAGAACATGCAATCCAACAGTCTGAAGCAAAGCCTGAAACAACGGCACATCACCATGATCGCGCTAGGCGGGGTGATCGGCGCGGGGCTGTTCATGGGGTCGGGCAAGTTGATTGCCTCGGCAGGGCCTGCCGCGATCCTGTCGTACTTCATCGGCGGCATTGTGGTCACCCTGGTGATGTTCATGCTCGGCGAGATGGCCTGTCGCAACCCGGACGCGGGTTCGTTTTCGACCTATGCCAATACGTATCTGGGCGAATGGGCGGGGTTTACCGTGGGCTGGCTGTACTGGCTCAAGTCGATGCTCACCATCACCCTGGAGGCGGTGCTGCTAGGCGCCATCCTCAACGATTTTCTGCCGTGGCTACCCATCTGGGCCGGCGCGTTCATCATGCTGGTGACGTTGATGGCCAGCAACGCCTACTCGGTCAAATCCTTCGCTGAAGTGGAGTACTGGCTGGCCGCGATGAAGGTCGCCACCATCATCATCTTCATGGTGCTGGGGCTCTCGATTCTGCTCGGCCTGCACAGCAACATCCCCTCCCCTGGCTGGGTCAACCTGACCGCTCACGACGGGTTCATGCCCAATGGCCTGTCGCCGGTGATGGCCGGCGTGGTGGTGGTGATCTTCTCGCTGGGCGGGAGTGAAATCGCCGCCGTTGCGGCTGGCGAATCGGAAAACCCGCGCAAGAACGTCATTCGCGCCATCAAGAGTGTCATTCTGCGGGTGATGCTGTTCTATGTCGGTTCGGTGTCGATCCTGATTCTGTGCCTGCCCTGGACAGACACGGAAAACCTGGCTTCCCCGTATGTTTCGCTGTTCAGCCTGGCCGGGTTCAGTGGCGCCGCAGTGGCCATGAAGATCGTGTTGTTCATCTCGTTCATGTCGGTGATGAACTCCTTCATGTTCTCCAACTCGCGCATGCTGTTCTCGCTGAGCCAACGTGGGCACGCGCCCAAGCTGTTTTCACGCACCACGTCCAAAGGGGTGCCGCTTAACGCCCTGCTGCTGAGCCTGAGCATCTGCCTGTTGATTCTGACCGTGCACTTTGTCAGCGGCGGCGACCTGTTCATGACCCTGGCCAAAAGCAGCGGCACGTTCGTGATGATCGTGTGGATCTTCATCATCATCGCCCACTTTGCCATGCGCTGGAAAACCCGGCATGACGCGGTTGATCCCACAGCTTTCCGGGCGTGGTTCTTCCCTTACGCCAATATCGTTGCGCTGTTCGCACTGCTGGCGGTGATTGTCACCCAGGCGTTCGACCCGGCGTCGCGGTTCCAGTTCTGGTTCACCACCGTGACGTCACTGGTGGTGCTGGGGGCGTATCTGCTGATGCGTAATCGGCTGGCGGGGAAGTCGGTTGGCTATGTCGGTAGCTGACTGCGGCTAAGCCGTCATGACGAGGCCATCGCAAGATGGCCTCTCAGGCAATGAGCAGGTGAACTCTGATATCCTCCCGCGTCGATAACAGGAGGTCACCAGGTGCGTAAAGCTGATCGCTTGTTTCAACTGGTCAATCTGATTCGTGTCCATCAGCCCATCACTGCCGAACGCCTGGCTAGCCGAATCGGCGTTTCCGTTCGCTCAATCTATCGATACATCGACGACCTCTCCTTCAGCGGGATCCCGATTTATGGCACCGCTGGCGTGGGGTATGCCCTCGATGACGATTTTGAGCTGCCGCCGTTGGCATTGAACAGGCTCGAACTCAACGCCTTGATGCTCGGGATGGACATGCTTTCTGCCAGCGCCGATAACGATCTAAGCGCTGCTGCAAGGACGTTATTGAGCAAGATCTCGGCGTCCATGGCCCAGCACAAGGTCGACCCCAGCACCGCAACCATCAGAGCGCTTGGCTCGACCGGTGCCTCCACACGCCTGCATTTGGCAGCCCTGCGAAAGGCTATCGAGAATGCCCAGACCCTGAAAATCACTTACACCCGTTTGGACGGTGCGGTATCGCAACGCCTCATTTACCCGTTGGGTCTTTTTTACTGGGGAGGAAAGTGGACAGTCGGAACCTGGTGCGGTACGCGTGCGGCGTACCGTGACTTTCGAGTTGATCGCATCGCGTCGATCGCCATTGCCCACCAACCCCTACCCGACAATCCTGCCTTCGATCTTCAGGCGTACATGAAGTACCAGGCAAGCCAGTGGCAAGCGATCACCCCTACTGACACTACGCTGTCAGTAGGGGGCACTGACAATGGAACCTTCTCAACACACTGAAGGTATCCCCATGCAGCACTCATCTCATGTACTTGAATTGGCCATCTTCAAGGTCAAACAGGAATGCGTTGCACAAATACCCGCTCTTCGCGCCGGGCTTCGTGAAACGTTAAAGAGCTTTCCTGGGCTGCTCGAATACCATGCCTACTGCCCTATGAGCGACGACCGAGTCTTTGCGGACTTGGCCATGTGGGACAGCCTTGAGAATGCTCAGCACGTGGCAAAGGCCTTCAACGATGGAGACCCCAGATTCTCCGAGTACATGCACGCCATTGAACAGCTGACGTTCATGAGCCACCTCGCGCCAGAGATGAACTGAGCGTCAACACTAGCCTCTGTACGAAAAGCTTTTGTGGGAGCGGGCTTGCCCCGCGATGGAGTGCGAAGCGCTCCTGTACCCGATATCACCATCAGCGCGGAAAACCTCAAACGCGCCCATGCCCTGTTAGAGCGTGGCCAGGCCCGCGGCAAAATTGTGCTGGAAGGTTTCTGATCGCGGTATACAGCTCAAGCCGCATGTCATGCCAGCACGGCCAGCCTTGCGCTGGCCGTCTTTCGCCCCTGATGACGAAGCGTAACGTGCAGTCTAGACTCAAGGCCTGAAATCGACTGTAAACACTTCGTTTGCCTGAAAATGTTCGGCAGTCATGCAGGCAGCCGGTCTCTGGTAAACCGCAGGGGCCGCCTATGACTTTGCAACCTACCGTCAACTTGACCAACTGCGATCGCGAACCCATCCAGATCCCAGGTAGCATCCAGCCGCACGGCTGCCTGCTGGCCTGCAACGCATCGGCAAGCGTCGTCCTGCGTCACTCCGCCAATACCCTGGGCATGCTGGGCGTGACGGGCGAGATCAACGGGCAACGGCTCGAAACCATCATCGGCACGGAGGCCGCTCATACGCTGCGCAATTCGCTCGCGCGGGTAAAAGAAGCGTCCCGACCGGCACTGTCGTTCGCCGTGAGCCTGCCATCCGGGCAAGCGTTTGACGTAGCCGCGCATCTATTCAAAGGCACCGCCATTCTCGAGTTCGAGCCCTGCGGCGCGAGCATCGCCGAACCGATCGAACTGGTACGCACCGTCATCGCCCAGTTGCGGGAGATCGACCGCTCCGACAAGCTGTTCCCCGATACCGCCCGCCGCGTGCGAGCGCTGCTGGGTTACGATCGGGTGATGATCTATCAGCTTGGCCCTGACGGCGCCGGAAAAGTCATTGCCGAGGCCAAGCGCAGCGGCCTCGAAAGCTTCCTGGGGCAGTACTTTCCCGCATCGGACATCCCCCAGCAGGCACGTGCCCTGTACCTGCGCAATCCGGTGCGCATCATTTCGAATGCCACGTTCACAACAGTCCCCATCGAGCCTGTGCTGGACCTGTCTGGCGAGCCACTGGACCTGTCCTACGCACACCTGCGCAGCGTGTCGCCCATTCACTGCGAGTACCTGAGCAATATGGGCGTGGGCGCTTCCATGTCCATTTCGGTCATCGTCGATGGCGCGCTCTGGGGGCTGATTGCCTGCCACCATTACGCACCACGCACGTTGAGCATGGGCCAGCGGGTCGCGGCGGAAATGTTCGGCGAATTCTTCTCGCTGCATATCCAGAGCCTTCGTGCCAGGCAAACCCTGGAAGCCGCCGCTTACGCACGCCAGGTGCTGGACAACCTGCTGCGTGATGCGCATCGCACCACGGATATCGAAGAGCTGCTGCGTGCACGCATGGCAGACTTCAAGTCACTCATCCCCTGCGATGGCATCGCCATGTCGCTGCAGGGGCGCTGGTCCGCAGAGGCGCTGACCCCGCCCAAGGCGGCGGTACCCAACCTGCTGCGCTTTGCCGAAGGTGTTGCCGAAGGTCGTACTTGGGCGTCGAACTGCCTTTCGATGGCGCACCCGCCCGCCCACGACTATGCCGTCGACGTGTCGGGTGTATTGATGATTCCGATGTCGCAGCACCCCAGGGACTACCTCATGCTGTTTCGCAAGGAAGTGCTCGAGACCCTGGATTGGGCCGGTGACCCCAACAAGACCTACGATAGCGGGCCGCTGGGTGAGCGCCTGACGCCACGCAAAAGCTTCGCCGTGTGGAAGCAGACGGTTCATCAACACTCACAGCCCTGGTCCGAGCAGGACCGCCAGTTTGGCGAGGCCATCCGCGCCGCGATCGTCGAAGTAGCCCTGCACAACAGTGAGCTCATGGCCGACGAGCGCTCCAAGGCAGACGTCCGCCAGCGGATGCTCAATGAAGAGCTCAACCACCGGGTGAAGAACATTCTCTCGCTCATCGGTGCGCTCGTGGCCCACCCCACCTCGGAAAACCAGACCCTCAACAGCTATGTCGCAACGCTGAAGGGCCGCATTCAGGCGTTGTCCCTGGCACACGACCAGGTCGTGCGCGGTGATGGCGGCGGGCGTTTCTCCACGCTACTGGAAGCTGAGCTGTCACCGTACCGCACGTCGACCGATGCCATCGAACTGAACGGCCCGAACCTTCTGCTTGATGCCCGCGCCTTCTCGGTGCTGGCCCTGGTGCTTCACGAGCTGGCGACCAACGCCGCGAAGTACGGCGCGCTGTCTCGGGCGGGCGGCAAACTGGCGGTCAGCTGGACAATCGATTCGGGCGGGGGCTGCGATATCGCGTGGTGCGAGAGCGGTGGGCCTACGGTTCGCCCGCCAAGCCGAAGCGGTTTTGGCTCGGTGCTGATTGAACGCAGTATCCCCTTCGACCTCGGCGGGACCAGCACCCTGGAGTACAGGCCAGAAGGCTTGCACGGGTATTTCAAAATTCCTGGCAAGCACCTCACCCAACTTGAAACAGCCGACACCGCGGCCCCGTTGATGGCGCCAGCAATGCCGCCCATGACCAGCACAAGCCTGGTCAATTCATGCGTGCTGATTCTCGAAGACCAACTGGTGATTGCCGTGGGCCTTGAACAAATTCTGGCCGATGCGTTGGTCGAGGATGTGATCACCGCAAGCTCTGAAGCAGAGGCGTTGAAACTGCTGGCTAACCACAGGCCAGATGTGGCGGTGCTGGATATCAACCTGGGGACGGGTACCTCCATTGCCGTTGCCGAAGAACTTACGCGCAAGAACATCCCCTTCCTGTTCGCCACCGGCTACGGCGACGGCATCAGCATTCCCGTGCATTTGAAGCACGTCCCCGTGGTGCGCAAGCCCTACGATGCCCTGTCGATACTGTCTAACCTGGAAAACCTGATCGACAACCGACTGGCTGCGGGCTGAGCGTGCGAAGCAGAATCACTTATCCAGCTCATCCTTGGTGATGTTGCCAGTGTGCGGATCAACGTGAAATTCGTAATGCTTGCCATCGGCCTTGAAGCCCGCGCCTTCTCAATGGCCGTCATCGGCCTCGCTCATGCAGTAAAAGCCGAGGCCTGCAACATGACAGTTGCAGGCCTGCCAATGTAAAGGCGCAAACCCATCAATCGATTGAAAAAAACCTCAAAGTCCAGCATTTCGACAGGTAGTTGCCTGCGCTTCGCCTCCCTACAATGGCCTCACAACAACAAAGGAGCCCAGCTCCGTGAGGCACGCACCCCATGTATAGAGATCACATCGTCAAACCTCGTGCGACCGACAGCCTGACGTTCATGAGCATGGTCGCTGCGGTGATTTTCACGGTCGCGCTGTTCTACGGCGTGGGCGAAGGGGGCCTGGCCAGGTTGATGGGCCCGATTGTCCTCGACCTTGAGGCACCGCTACTGCGCAACCTTGCCGTTGCCGGCACCCTGACCATCACCCTGGTCCTGAACCTGTTCATCCTTGGCCGCTTCCCGCTGCGTGCCCAGGTGATCACGGTGTGGGGCGAACTGCTGATCCTGTTCCTGTTGTTCTTCGACACCTTCGATCTGTCGTACAGTTTCATCGCCAGCAAGGTCGGTTTCATGATCACCCAGGGGGTGTTCACCACCGTCTACGTTTCTACCCTGTCGATCGCCATCGCCTTCGTCCTGGCGTTGCTCGGTGCCACGGCGAGGTTGTCCTCCAACGGCTTCGCCATCGCCATCGCAAGCTTCTACACCTCGTTCTTTCGCGGCGTACCGCTGCTGATCCAGATCTACCTCATCTACCTGGGCATCCCCCAGCTCGGGTACGTGGTCGGTGCAGTGCCGGCCGGCATCCTGGCCCTTTCGCTGTGCTATGGCGCCTACATGACCGAAATTTTCCGAGCCGGTATCAGCAGCATCCCACGCGGGCAATGGGAAGCATCGCGGGCCATTGGCCTGACGCCGTTCCAGGCCATGACCCGAGTGATCCTGCCGCAGTCGATGCGCCTGATCATTCCCCCCACCGGCAACCAGTTCATCTCGATGCTCAAGGACAGCTCGCTGGTGTCGGTCATCGGCGTCTGGGAACTGATGTTCCTGGCCCGCACCCAGGGCCGCGCCGAGTTCCGTCACCTGGAAATGCTGATCACCGCCGCCGTCCTGTACTGGGTGCTGTCGATCCTGCTGGAAACCGTGCAATCGCGCCTGGAAAAACGCTTCAATCGCGCCCATCGCTGATCGAGGAGCTTCTAGATGAACCAAGCATTCACCCCCGCAGCGGCACCGGCTGGCGTAGCGATCCGCGGCCTGCAGAAATGGTACGGCGAGTTCCATGTGCTCAAGGGCATCGACCTGGAGATCGCCAGCGGCGAGATCGTGGTGATCTGTGGCCCGTCCGGCTCCGGCAAATCCACCCTGATCCGCTGCCTGAACCTGCTTGAGGACTTCCAGAAAGGCGAGGTGTTGATCGCCGGCGACCAGCTGACCCGCGAAGCCGCCAGCGTGGCCAAAATCCGCCGCCAGGTCGGCATGGTGTTCCAGCAGTTCAACCTGTTCCCGCACCTGACCGTGCTGGAAAACCTGATGCTCGGCCCGCGCCTGGTCAGCAAGCTCAGCGAGCCCCAGGCCCGTGCGCTGGCCCTGGAATACCTCGACCGGGTGCGTATCGCCAGCCAGGCCGACAAGTTCCCCGGGCAGCTTTCCGGCGGCCAGCAGCAGCGGGTCGCAATTGCCCGTGCGCTGTGCATGAAGCCGCGCATCATGCTGTTCGACGAGCCGACCTCGGCGCTGGACCCTGAAATGGTCAAGGAAGTGCTAGACGTGATGGGCGAACTGGCCCAGGACGGCATCACCATGCTCTGCGTGACCCACGAAATGGGCTTCGCGCGCAAGGTCGCCGACCGCATCATCTTCATGGACCAAGGCTGCATCATCGAACAGGCGCGGCCCAACGAGTTCTTCGACAACCCACGCCATGAGCGCGCCCGCGCGTTCCTCTCGCAGATCCTCAGCCACTGAGGGCTGTACCTGACGCTGTGCAATACAACAACAATTGTGTATCCGGAGACTTATCGATGAACCCAGTCACTCGCTTGCTTGCTGTAACCGCCATTGCCAGTACCTTGTCGCTCGCCGCAGGCGCCGCGTGGGCCGGCGCCACGCTGGACCGCATTCACGACAGCAAGGTCATGAAAGTGGCCACCGCCGCCAACTGGCCACCGCAGTCGTTTCTGGGTGACGACAACACCCTCGAGGGCTTCGATATCGATGTGGCCAACGAAATCGGCCGTCGCCTGGGCACCAAGGTGGCCTTCGTCACGCCCGAGTACGGCATCATCACCGCTGGGCGCTGGGCCGGGCGTTGGGACCTGTCGGTAGGTTCGATGACACCCACCACCGAGCGCGGCCGGGTACTCGACTTCCCGGCCATCTACTACTACACCCCGTATGTGTTCGCGGTGCACAAGGACGCCGCCGGCACCAGTGCCGAGGACCTCAATGGCAAGAAAATCGGCGTCGAGGCGGGCACCACCTCCGAGGATTACATCAATCGCCGGCTGAAGATCGACGCCGCCGATGTGCCGCCGTTCACCTATGCGGTGCAACCGGGCGATGTGCAGACCTACGGCGACAGCATGGGCCCGCTGGACGACCTGCGCATGGGCAATGGTACTCGGTTGGACGCCACCCTCTCCGCCCTGCCGACCATCATGGGGGCTATCAAGGCCGGTTACCCAATCGCTGCCGTTCAGGGCAAGCCCGCCTATTACGAGCCCCTCGCCATCGCCGTGGACAAAGGCGACGACGCCTTCAATGCCGAGCTGGCCAAGGCAGTCGATGGCATGAAGGCCGACGGCACGCTGAAGCAGCTTTCCGAGAAGTGGTACGGCGCCGACCTCACCCACGTGCAGTAACCCCCACCAGCCCGCAAACCAGCGCCCTTCATTCGGAGGGCGTAGGGCGCCCTCATGCCCGGAAAAAGCGCCCAGAGCACAGGATGACCAGATCGATGTCCACTTACAGCAACAACTACTACACCGGCACCATGCGCCCTGCGCCGCAACGCCGGCCGCTGACCGGGGAAGTGCGCGCCGATGTCTGCATCATCGGCGGCGGCCTTGCCGGCCTGAGCACGGCCAGGGAACTGCTGGCACGAGGGCGCTCCGTGGTCCTGCTGGAAGCTGCGCGGGTGGCCTGGGGTGCCTCCGGGCGCAACGGTGGCTTCGTCCTGCAGGGCTGGTCCGAAGGTTTGTCGGCCATTGAGCGACGCTGTGGCAAGCAGACGGCGGCATCGTTGTTCAAATTGTCACTGGAAGGCGTCGACATCGTACGCCAGACCATCGCCGAGCATGAGCTACCGGGCTGCGCCCCCACCACTGGCAAGCTCAGCGTGGTGCGCTACGAGGACAGCGACAACCTGCAGCGCACACGCGACCGCATGGCGCGGGACTTTGGTTTTGAAATGGAGTACCTGGATACCGCAGCGATCCGCAGCCGGTTGAACACCGAGCGGTACTTCCAGGGGCTGCGCGACAACCACGGGTTTCACTTCCATCCGCTGAACTATTGCCTGGGCCTGGCCGAGCTTGTGGAGATACAGGGCGGCACGATCCACGAGCAGTCGCCCATGCTGCGGGTCGAACATAAGACCGCGGGGCATCGTGTCAGCACGGCCCACGGCGCAGTCACCTGTGCTGACGTGGTGTACTGCTGCGGCGGCTACGGCGGCCCCGAGTTCGGCCCCTTGCGCCGGGCATTCTTACCGATCGCCACCTACGTCGTGCTGACCGAGCGCCTCGGTGAACGGCTGCGCGACATCGTGCGCACCCCCGATGCCGTCGGCGACAACCGCCGCGCCTCCGACTACTACCGCATCGTCGAGGGTGACCGATTGCTCTGGGGTGGCCATATCACCACACGCAACCTGCAGGATGAACAGCGTCTGGGCCAGCTGCTGACCCGCGACATCCTCAACGTGTACCCACAGCTACACGGGTTGAAGATCGCCAAGGCCTGGTCCGGCCTGATGGGTTACGCCCGCCACAAGATGCCGCACATCGGCCCGCTGGGCCGGGGGCAGTGGGCTTGTACTTCATTTGGGGGCCATGGTATGAACACCGCACCCGTGGGTGCCCGGGTGGTTGCCGAGGCCATCTGCGGCGAGACCGATCGCTACCGCCTGTTCGATGCCTATGGCCTGGAATGGAACGGCGGGCCATTCGGGCCGGCTGCGGCGCAAACGGTGTATGCGGGCTTGAAACTCATGGACCGGTTCCAGGAAGCGCGCTCGCACTCCAACAACTGACACCGACCAGGAATCGCCATGGATGCCCACAACCCCGGCGCGCTGTTCAAACTGACCGAAAAAGACCGGCAACTGCTCGCGCTGCTGCAAGCCAACGCCCGCGAGCCCACGGCTTCGCTGGCACGCAAGCTGGGGGTGTCGCGCTCTGCGGTCCAGGAGCGCATCAACCGGCTGGAGAATGCCGGTGTCATCACCGGCTACAGCGTACGCATCGACCAGGACAAGCTGCAGCAGGTGATCAACTGCTTCACCATGACCTCGTGCAGCAACAAGAGCTACACCGATGTAATGACCACCCTGCGCAAGATGGAATCGGTGCAAGCCGTGTATGCGGTGTCCGGCGAGTCGGACTTCATCATCCATCTGACCACCCACACGCTGGGTGAACTCAATGCCGAGCTGATCCGTATCAACATGATCAAAGGGGTCGCGCACACGGCGTCGCACATCGTCATGGAGACCAAATTCAGTCGCAAGCTGACGGTGTAAAGCCGGTTTCACCGCCTGCCTCCCAGTGGAGCACATTTGTACTCCTTACCAGAAAACCCCGTCGAGGGGGCGCCCTGCATCCTCGACGTTGCGCGCCCAGATTGACTATGATCCCACGTTGAACGTTTCAGCATGTTTCAAAAGGGATTCAAATGTCTGTCCATGAAGCACCTCCGCTAACCCTCCCGAAAAGTACTGTCGCCAAGATGGAAGCCGCCATGGCGCTGGGCAGCTTTGCCATCGGCACCGGCGAATTCGCCATCATGGGGTTGATGCCAGACATCGCCAGCAACCTGCAACTGAGCGAGCCCCAGGTGGGCCATGCCATCAGTGCCTATGCCCTGGGCGTGATGGTCGGCGCCCCGACACTGGCGATCCTGGGTGCCAAACTGCTGCGCAAGCACATGCTGCTGCTGTTGATGGCGCTGTACGCCCTCGGCAACCTGGCCACGGCCTTTGCCCCCTCGTTTGGCGGCTTGGTGACTTTTCGCTTTATCAGCGGCCTGCCCCACGGCGCCTACTTCGGCATCGCTGCAGTGGTGGCATCGAGCATGGTGGCGAACAACCAGCGGGCGGGCGCGGTGGCACGGGTGATGATGGGCCTGACGCTGGCCATGTTACTGGGCAACCCGGTTGCCACCTTCCTGGGGCAGTACTTCGGCTGGCGCTCTGCGTTTGTGCTGGTCGGGCTGATCGCCCTGTGCACCATCGCCATGGTTTGGCGCTTCGTGCCGCAACCGCACGATGAGGTGCGCAGCGACCCGCGCAAGGAGCTGCAGGCGTTCGCCCTGCCCCAGGTGTGGATGGCGCTCGCCATCGCGTCGATCGGCTTTGCCGGCATGTTCTGCGTGTTCAGCTACCTGGCACCGACCATGCTGCACGTGACCCAAACGTCGCCGCAGTGGATCCCCTTTGGCCTGGCCGCCTTTGGTGTCGGTGGCATCGTCGGCAACATCGTCGGTGGCAAGCTGTTCGACCGCCTGCAGTTTCGCGCCGTGGGGCTGGTGCTGATCTGGTCGATTGCCGTGCTGCTGTTTTTCACCTTCGCAGCGCATTCGCTGTGGACCCTGTTGCTGGGCGTCGGCCTGGTCGGCACCATGATTGCCCTGGCCGCGCCCTTGCAAATCCGCCTGATGGATATTGCCCATGAAGCCCCAAGCCTTGCGGCAGCCTCGAACCACGCCGCGTTCAACCTGGCCAATGCACTTGGGCCGTGGTTGGGTGGCATGGCTATCACCGCCGGCATGGGCTGGACCAGTACTGGCTATATCGGCGCCGCAACGGCGCTGGTCGGTTTTGCCATTTACTGCGTGGCCCGCCGCATGAAGGGTGGGCACTGATCAAGTTGCCAGGGGGGCGTTGTGCGCCCCCCAACTTCTACATAAAACAGGCGCACGTAAGTTAATTAACGCAGTAAACGCCTATTATTTGTCCCGCCTGTAATATCCCTGCAAACCCCCGCCCTGCCGCCCCGCTCTCGCATAACTTCAAGTAATACCACGTAGAAAATTAAGCGCATTGACGCCTTTTCAGGGCCACTTCAATAATCCGCGCCAGACGGCTTGATCAATTAAAAATAAAAGTGCCTGAGGACAACAATGCGCCCTTCATCGAGCAAAACCCATCGCGAACTTATTGAATCACGCCAACCTGGTTTTGGCATGAATGGCGCGTTGTACAGCCGCCAGGATATCTTCGACACCGACATGGAGATTTTCTTCAACCAGCATTGGATACAGGTTGCCGTTACTGCCGATGTCGATGAGCCCGGTGACGTCTACACCGTGGACATCGGCAAATCGTCGGTGCTGATCCTGCGCGACGATGATGAACAGATCCGCGCGTACCGCAATGTGTGCCGCCACCGTGGCGCGCGCCTGAAGGAAGCGGGCAAATCCACCGTGGGCATGCTGGTGTGCCCCTACCACCAATGGACCTACGACCTGGACGGCAGCCTCAAGCATGCCAGCCACATGGGCAAGGGCTTCGACCCCAAGTGCCGCAGCCTGATCTCGGTGCATTGCAAGGTCATCGGTACTCATGTGCTGGTGTGCCTGGGCGATAACCCGCCCGAAGACATCAACGACCTCGAAGCGGTGATGGGGCCACGCTTCGAGCCGTTCGACCTGACCAATACCCGCATTGCCTACGAACTCGACTACATCGAGAACGGCAACTGGAAGCTGGTGATGGAAAACAACCGTGAGTGCTACCACTGCGCCGGCACCCACCCGGAACTGATCGTGTCTTACCAGTCCGAAGACCTTGGCGTCAGCCTGGAAGAAATGAGCGACGAGGCCCGCGCCTCGTACGATGCCTATCAAATTCGCAAAGCCGGTATCGAGGGCGACTGGGCCGAATCGGGCCTCCTGTACGAGACTGTGGAGCACTTGCAGGATAACGCGCCCACGCAGTTCCGTACCCAGCGCATGATCATTGCTGGCGCTGGCGAATCACAGACGCTCGACACCAAGGTTGCCTGCCGCAAGCTGTTGGGCAACTTGACCCGACGCGATTTGGGCGACACTCACCTGTGGGGCAACAACGCCTGGGCTCATGTGATGAGCGACCACGCCATGATCAGCTGGATCATCCCGCTGTCGCCGGATCGCACACTGGTGCGTACCAAATGGCTGGTGCACCGCGACGCCGTCGAAGGTGTCGATTACGACCTGCAGCGCTTGACCGAAGTCTGGGTCGCCACTACCCAGCAGGACGCCGCCCTGGTCGCCATCACCCACAGCGGCACCCAGGACCCGGCTTTCGTCCCAGGCCCCTACTCCACCTACACCGAGCCGTACGTCGACCAGTTCGCCCGCTGGTATACCTCGCGCCTCGCGGCACATGGGGTGTGAAGGAGATGACCGTGCTCGAGAACATTGCCCAGAACACTGCCCAAAACATCGCCGGCCTGCGCGCCGACCAGCGCTTCACCGACACCGACCACTGGGCCGCCCATGGCGCCCAGTGGGCCAGCGGTGAAAGCAAACGCATCGAGTGCCTGAGCGTCGTGGACGAAACCCACGACGTGAAGACCTTCACCTTCCACAGCCCGGATTATTCCGCCCTCGCCTACGAGCCGGGGCAGTTTCTGACCGTGTCGCCGGTAATCGCCGGGGCTAGCGTGTCACGCTGCTACACACTGTCCTCGACACCGACCCGCCCGTTCACCTTTTCCATTACGGTCAAACGGGTGCTGGGCGGTACGGTGTCCAATTGGTTGCACGACAACCTGCGCCCAGGGCACGCGCTGGCCGCTTCTGGCCCGGCGGGGGTCTTTACCCCGGTGGCGGGCCCGGCGCGCAAGTTGCTGTACCTGTCGGCCGGCTCTGGCGTCACCCCGCTGATGGCGATGACCCGCGCCGCCGCCGACCTGCACGCCGACCTGGACATCGTTTTCGTGCACAGTGCGCGCACGCCCAAAGACATCATCTTCCGCGATGAACTGGCGCGCCTGGAGCGCACCATGCCACGGCTGCGCACCTTGTTCTTCTGTGAAAGCACCGGTGACGAGCCGGACTGGCGCGGCCCGACCGGGCGCTTGTCGCTGGACGAACTGCAGCGCCAGATCCCCGACTTCAAGGAGCGGGCCGTGTTTACCTGTGGGCCCAAGGGCTACATGGAGGCCACCAAGGCATTATTGGCCAACGCAGGTTTCGACCTGGCCCGTTACCACCAGGAAAGCTTCGACATCAGCGCCGAGGCCGAGCCTGCAGCCCCCCCCCGTCGCGCCCGGCCAGGCCCTGGACAGCTTCACCGTGCGCCTGGCCCGCTCAGGCAAGGAATTCACCATGAGCGCCGACCAGACCGTACTGGCCGCCGCCAAGAAAGCCGGTGCCGTAGTCCCCTCCTCCTGCAGCCAAGGTGTATGCGGCACCTGCAAGACCGCGGTACTGCAAGGCAGCGTGGATATGAAGCACAACGGCGGTATTCGCCAGCGTGAAATCGACAAGGGCCTGCGGCTGCTGTGTTGCAGCCGCCCGACTTCGGACCTGGTGATCGACCTCTGACTTTCGACAAGGACGCCCGGGTTTCGGGCGTCCTTTTTTGCCGTCTAGCGAAAATAAAAAGGATATGGACGATGCGTGCAAAACAAGGCCTTTTCAAAGGCCTGAACCCTATTGTGACGGTAGGGTCCCTCTCCATTGTGGTGGCTTTCGTGGTGCTCTGCGCCTCGCATGGCGACCAGGCGGCCGGTGTGTTCAAAGGGGCCTCGGACGCCATTCTCGACCACCTCAAATGGTTCTACCTGGCCCTGGTCAGCGGCATCCTCGGGGTGTTGGTGTTCATCGCCTTCAGCCGCTTCGGCACCCTCAAGCTGGGCCGCCCCGACGAAAAACCCGAGTTCAGCTTCGCCGCCTGGATCGCCATGCTGTTCAGTGCGGGCATGGGCGTTGGGCTGATCTTCTGGTCGGTTGCCGAACCTGTGCTGCACTACGCCAGCAACCCCTTCACGCCGGGGCTCACCGACCAAGCCGCGTCCATGGCCATGCGCATCACCCTGTTGCACTGGGGCCTGCACCCTTGGGCGATCTTCACCGTGATTGGCCTGGGCCTGGCCTACTTCGCCTACCGTGAAGGGCTGCCGCTGGCCCTGCGCTCGATTCTCTACCCGATCATCGGTAACCGCATCTACGGGCCGATCGGCCACACGGTGGACATCATTGGGGGCGCTGTCACCGCATTCGGGGTCTCGCAATCGCTGGGGCTGGGCGTTGAGCAGATCAACATGGGCATGCACCAGGTGTTCGGCACCCCTGTCACCCTGTCGTTCAAGCTGAGCATCATCGCCGTCGTCACCGTGATCGCCTCGATCTCGCTGGTGGCCGGTGTATCGCGTGGCATGAAGCGCCTTTCAACGCTGAACATGTGGATTTCCCTGGGGCTGATGCTGGTGGTGCTGGCACTGGGCCCCACCCACTACATCCTCAACCTGCTGTTCGAGTCTGCAGGTGACTACGCGCAGAACATCATCGGCATGAGTTTGTGGACCGACGCCCAGGCCGACAGCAGCTGGCAGAAGAGCTGGACCGCCTTCTACTGGCCATGGTGGATGACCTGGGGGCCCTTCGTTGGCCTGTTCATCGCCCGTATTTCTCGCGGGCGGACCATCCGCGAACTGGTGTTCGGCGCGTTGCTGGTGCCAACCTTGGTGACGATCCTGTGGATGGCGGTGTTCGGCGGTGCCGCGCTCAAGGACGAGCAGCAAGTGCGCCACGCCTACCAGCAACTGCCGGTCGCCGAACAGACCGCTGCCGGCCCGTTCCAGGGCGGCCCGATTCTGGAGGCCACGCGCAAGGAAACCACCACGGCGATGTTCACCTTGCTCGACCGCCTCGACGGCCCGACGCTGGGTGCATTTCTCAGCGTGATCATCTGCCTGCTGTTGGCCGTGCATTTCGTCACTGCCGCCGATGCCGGAACCCAGGTACTGTGCATGCTCAACTCGCTGGGCAGCATCAATTCGCCCAACTGGATACGTGTGTTGTGGTGTGTGCTGGAAGGCGCCATTGCGGCCAGCCTGGTGATTGCCGGTGGCCTGTTGGCAATCCAGATGGCGAGCATCGTGGTGGGCCTGCCGATTGCGTTGTACATGCTGCTGACGGGCTACAGCCTGATGCGCAGCCTGTTGGCCAGTGACCCGGTGATTGCCCGGCAGGCGCCTGTGCAGGTGACTGCAGAGGCCAAACGGCCTGCCAGCGAACTGGCGTAGCGCCCCCAACTGCGCAACCTCTCGTCGGCAAGCGGTAACAGGTTGCGCAGGTCAACGCCCTACCGGTTAGGCAGCGCCATCGAGGCCCATCTGCCAAAAGTCGGCTTCAAGGCTCGACGCCTGGCCAAAGGTCCCCGCCAACGCCACGAAACGCTGCTCGGTCATGCTGCGCGCCGCCAGTTCATCCAGGTGCGCGCGCGCATTGGCCGCCACACGCTGATACCCCTCACCGGCGTACTCGCCGATCCACTCACGGTAAGGGTGATCGCTCAGGTCGCCAATACGCTCAGCCAACGTCCGCCCGATTTCTGCATAGCCGATCACGCAAGGGGCCAACGCCACGTGCAGTTCGAGCAGATCGCCTGCAGCGCCACAGTCGAGTACATAACGGGTATACGCCACCGTGGCCTGGTGCTCGGGTGCGGACTGAATATCGGCCTGGGTCAGCCCCCAGCGCGCGCACAGGCGCAGGTGCAGTTCGGTTTCGTCAAGGATCGCCGCAAGGCCCGCCTGGGCTGCACGGATGTCGGCCGGCAGGCGGCTCTTGTAGGCGGCCAGCGCCCAGGCGCGGGCGAACTGGATCAAGAACAGGTAGTCCTGCACCAGGTAAGTCCTGAACGCAGCCTCGCTCAGCGTGCCTTCGCCCATCTGGCGCACGAAGTCATGCTCGACATAACGCTGCCACTGGCCGCTGGTGGCCGTCTTGAGGCGATCGAAAACATCCATGCTCACACCTCCCCCTCATAAACGGCATCGAAGAAGGCCAGCTCAAGGGCTACGGTACGCAGGTAGAAGTCGGTGCTCAGCTCGGCTTCCTGCGGCCCCACGCGGTCCAGTTCAGCGTGCAGGAAGGCGACGAATGCCTGGAACGCCGGGTTGTCGTGCAGGGTGATCCATTCGGCGTGAACGAAGTGCTCGGGCAAGGGCTTGGGCGCCTTGATCGCCCAGTCCAGGTACAAGCCCTCGGCGACATTCAGCACCGCCAGCGCGGCGGCATAGGAGCGGGTGGCCGCCGCTTCGCGCATGATGGCCTTGAAACCTGCGGTGGGTGCGGTGTCCTCGGCTTCGACGCGCTGCGCCGGGCTTACGTCCAGCGCCTCGAAGGCGCGCAGGAAATAGGTGTTTTCATCACTGGAGATCATCCCGGCGAACTGGCCGAAGCGCAGGCGTGCCTCGAAGGTGTCAGCGGTCGCGATCGCAGCGCCAAGCAGGGTCAGGAAACTGTCAAGAAAACGGTGGTCCTGCACCAGGTAGCGGACCATGATCGGGTCCGGCAGGCTGCCGTCGCACAATTGGGTAACAAAGCGGTGCCCAACGGCCGCCGACCAGGTCGGCTCGCTCTGACGGCGCAGGGTTTGCGTGAAGCGTTCGGTCATGATGCTGTCCTCTGCAGGGGGTGACAGCGAGACCGTTGAAACTGGCATGGACTGGCCTCGCAGTGAGGCCGGCAAAAAGGCAGGTCGCAAGTCCCATCCCTTCGCCGGCATGATCCGGATCAGGTTCGAAGGGTCACCGCGCTGCTGCGTTCAGCGGTTTCTCAGCCCGATGCCGGGCTCCCCTTGGTGGCGCACAGGTATACAGCAGGTGCGAAGGTACTGTCACTACCCAAACAATGGGGCACCCATTACCCGGTTGTGGGTGCCTGCCCCCGTTTTTTGACACTTCCTTGGCGCCCTGGCCCCAGGCCGTGCAAGGATTTGTTTAACAAAGCATTACTGAAACACCAGTTGGCATAGCCGTTGCTCAGGCCCTTAAACCAGGCAAAACGCCATTGATGGCCCCAAGCCATACAGCCGCGAGCGAGGCATAAGGCAATGAAAACACCTGCCGTGATCCACCCCACCAGGCACGCATTCAAGCTGTCCTCCGTCACCGTGCTGATGCTCAGCCTTGGGCTGATCCCGGCCATGGCCTCCTCCCTCGATGACGTCAGCCAGCCCCCGCCGACCGATCCTTCGGCCTACACCGATCAGCCGGCCGACCCGACCCCCGCGTTGCTCAACCTGTATACCTTGCCGGAAGCCAACGAAGGCTCTCTGGAGCTCACCGATGGTGCTTACGGCGACCGTTCGACCGTGCGCAAGGACAACGTACTGCCGCCGGCCCTGCAAACGTCTGAAAAGTACCCCACCAACGGCAAGCCCAGCCCGCTGTTTGGCGCGCAACCGTTCACCCAGCAACTGCTACTGTTCGAGGAATTTGGCCCGGAGAAACTCGACCCGAGCATTCCTGCACCGAGCCTGACCTTCCCGCCACCCACCCTCGGCGCGGCACCCGCGCAAGACCCCAACGTGGTCGCGCGCAGCGGCCCCAGTGGCACGGCCCTGGAAGCTTTCCTCAAACAACCGGGCCTGTACCCGTTCCCGACCCAGTACTCCAACGTGCTCGACCGCAACCCCTGGAAGGCGCAGATCGAGATGTTCCTCAACCGCCAACCGGTCGGCTCGCCCGCTGAAGGCCGGCCACCAGGAAAGGGCTGGTCCCACCAGCGCTGGAACGAGTTCTACCCCCAGGCTGCGTTCAAGACCGCCCAAGCCGGTGCACGCATCAACCTCGGGCTGCGTGACCGTAAGCAATTGCACAACTATGCGGTCGGCGAGTTCGCGCCGGGCGGGCTGTACTACCAGACCTCGGACATCCCCACGACTCTGGGTACCACCAAGGGCATCGACACCCGCTTCCACCCGAACATGCCCCTGCAAAACCACAAATCGTTGTGGACGTTCGATGGCACCTTCCCGGTCAAGCTGCTGATGGTGCGCTATGGCCAGCCGATCCTCATGCGTCACTACAATGCGCTGCCGATCGACCCTTCGGCCAACGGTGGCTTTGGCCTTCACACCCTCTCGACCCACGAGCACAACGGCCACTCCCCGGCTGAAAGCGATGGTTTCGCCAACGCCTACTTCTTCCCCGGCCAGTATTACGACTACCGCTGGCCGGTGCAGTTGGCCGGCTACGACACCATCAACACCCGTGCCCAGGACCCACGTGCAGCCTTCCCCTGCTCACCGGGCGAAACCCTGTTCGTCAATGATGCGACGCCAGGCCTCAAGACCTGCGATAACGGCAGCATCAAGATCCGCGGCGACTGGCGCGAAACCATGAGCACCCACTGGTTCCACGACCACATGCTGGATTTCACGGCGCAGAACGTCTACAAAGGCAACGCCGTGATGATGAACTACTACAGCGCCCTGGACCGTGGCAACGAAGCCCTGCAGGATGGCGTCAACCTGCGCTTTCCCAGCGGCTCGGGCATGCCGTGGGGCAACCGCGACTATGACGTCAACCTGGTGATCGCCGACAAGGCCTGGGATGCCAACGGCCAGTTGTGGTTCAACCCGTTCAACACCGACGGCTTCCTCGGCGACCAGATCCTGGTCAACTGGCAGTACCAGCCAAAACTCAAGGTACGCGCGCGCAGCTATCGCTTCCGGATCCTCAACGGTTCGGTGTCGCGTTACTTCAAATTCGCCGTGGTACGTGAAATCGCCGGCACCAGCGGCGAGTTCAAAGGCCCCACCGGCTCCAACCTGTCTTACGCCCGCGTGCCGTTCCACATGATCGCCAACGACGGCAACATCATGGAGCATGCCGTGCCGTTCGACGGCACCCTGGACCTCAACGGCGACGGCGACCTCAAGGACAACAACGGCATCATGCCGCTGCAAGGCATCGCCGAGCGTTACGACATCATCATCAACTTCGCCAAGAACGGCATCAAAGCGGGTGACAAGCTGTACTTCGTCAACCTGATGGAGCACCAGAGCGGCAAGGGCCCGAACCAGGCCATTGCGCTGGCGGATGTGCTGTCGGAGAAATACAAGGCAGTCATCAAGCAGACCAGCAAGGGCCCGCAATGGGATAAAGGCGACCCGGTGGTGGGCAAGTTCATGCAACTGCTGGTGCAGCCCTACAGCGGCCAGGACCTGAGCATGGACCCAGTCGCCTATGAGCCGGCCAAGCCCGGCAAAGCCGCAGGCCTGAAAATGATCCCGCTGACCCTCGACCGTAACGCCGTGGCCGACCAGGCCAAGCTCAAGGCTGCCCGCCACCGCGAGTTCATCTTTGGCCGCTCCGACGGTACCGACACCACCCCTTGGACCATCAAGACCGATGGCGGCTTCGGCTACAGCATGGACCCACGGCGTATCAGCGCGGCGCCGCAACTGGCGAACGAGGCCACAGCAGGCGGCTTCAGCGGCGATGGCACCCTGGAAGTGTGGAAAATCAAGAACGGCGGTAATGGCTGGAGCCACCCAGTGCACGTGCACTTCGAAGAAGGCATCGTGCTCAGCCGTGACGGCAAGGCACCGCCAGAATGGGAAAAATGGGCGCGCAAGGACGTCTATCGCATCGGGCCGGACACCGACTCGTCGGAAGAGCTGGATATCGCTATACGATTCCGCGAATTTGCCGGGACCTACATGGAACACTGCCACAACACCCAGCATGAAGACACCTCGATGCTGCTGCGCTGGGACCTGGAACACCCTGGCCAGTTCCAGGTGATGCCAACGCCGCTACCGGGCTGGGACGGTGTGGAATACGTAGCCTCCGTGGGCCTGCCGACCTTCCGCACCGCCGACCACGACGATGAAGACGATGCCAACAAGCCGCCGGTTGCCGTCAACGACAGCGCTGCGACCACCGCCGGCAAGGCGATCACGCTCAATGTGCTGGCCAACGACACCGACCCCGAGCGCAACGTGCCCTTGACCGTCATTGGCCTGAGCCAGCCGGACTCTGGGCAAGGCACCACCAGCACCGATGGCACCACCGTGACCTACACCCCACCCGCCACCGTGGCCACGCCGTTCACGGCCAGCTTCAACTACTCGGCGCGTGACGCCAAGGGTGCCGAGTCGGTGGCTCCGGCCACGGTCAGCGTCGCGGTGAGCCCGGCGGCACTGATCGACGACATCCAGGTCAGCAGTGCCACGGTGCAAATACGCAGCGGTAACCGATTCACCTGGGACCTGTCCGGTACGACCTCGATCGCCACCGGCAACAGCATCAACGTGTCGGTGGCCACCACCAACGGCCTGCTGAACCTGGGTGCTGCGACGCTGACTGCGGCGACCACCGGTGCCCGTTGGCGGATATCGGTCACCACCACCGGCTACGGTCCGGCAACGCCCGCAACGGCGACCGTGAAGTCGAAGCTGGGGCAAAGCGTGACGGTACCGATCAGTTACCAGTAGCGGGTAACCTGTGCAGGCGCAGCCTTGGGCCGCCCCTGCACAGGTTTTTCATCGGATCTGTTACAGAGGCGTGCATCATGACCGGCTCATGGCGTGTTCTGCTCGTGCTGTCGCTGTTCGCTGCCAGTATCCCGTTCTGGCCAGTGCAACCCCAGCAAGCCCCAACCACCGAAACGGCCACGCCCTGGGGCGCCGATTACTTTCCCAATATCCCCCTGCTCACCCAAGAGGGCGAAAAGGTCCACTTCTTCGACGACCTGATCAAGGACAAGGTCGTTGCCATCAACTTCATCTTCACCGGCTGCACCGACTCCTGCCCAGTGGAAACCGCCCGCCTGCGCCAGGTGCAAAAGATTCTTGGCGACCGGGTAGGCAAAGACATCTTCCTCTACTCCATCAGCATCGACCCCTACAACGACACCCCAGCCACCCTCAAACGCTACGCCGAAAAATTCGGCATCGGCCCTGGCTGGACCTTGCTTACCGGCGAGCCCGACGACATCGAGCAATTGCGCAGAAGCCTGGGCCTGTACATAGAGGGCCTGGAAAACGGCCGCTCCAAGGACCACAACCTGAGCCTGATCATCGGTAACCAGGCCACCGGCCGCTGGATGAAAGCCTCCCCCTTCGAAAGCCCCTACATTCTCGCCGACCGCCTGGGCAACAGCCTGCACAACTGGAAACAGGCCAGCGCCATGGCCAACGACTACACCCAGGCACCTGAAATCCGCTCGCCCAGCAGTGGCGAGCAGATCTTCCGCACCCGCTGCTCCTCCTGCCACACCCTGGGCAACACCGAGCCCGGCGTGCAACGGGGTATCGGCCCCGACTTGCTTGGCGTGACCCGCCAACGCGATGCCAACTGGTTGAGCCGCTGGCTGAAAGAACCCGACCAGATGCTTGCGCAAAAAGACCCACTGGCCATGCTGCTGTACGAGCAGTACAACCGCCTGGCGATGCCGAACATGCGCCTGGGCGATGCCGAAGTCAGCGCGTTGATGGCCTACATGGAAGAAGAAACCACACGCCTGCAGACGCCCTTGGCGGATACGGCAAAACCTTAGAGGCCATTAGCCACCAGTCATTAGCCTGTCATCTTACTGTCGTATTTTGCCCACTTCACCCAGGGTCGGGACCATCCGCTGTGATTCGCCGTTCGCTCTCTTCCGCCGGCCTTCTGCGCCTGTTGATCCTGATGCTTTGTGCAGCCACCCTGGCCTTTCTCTGGGGGCTGCACTTCTCGCAGAAGGCCGCCGCGCGCCAGGATGCGCTGTCCGCCAAGGCCGCCGAACACCTGAACCTGGCCAGCATCGTCGCGCAGAGCCTGCGCCAGTTGGTCGACCGCGCCCAGGTCGTGGGGCGCGTCACCCAGGGCGACCTGAAAGCGCTGCACCAGGGCAACACCAGCCTGGCCCGGCTGCTTGCCGAAGACCCGCTGTTCAAACGCATGAGCCTATATGACCGGCACGGTCGGCGGGTGTCGGCCAGCCATGCCGATGACGCCGCGACACTGCCTGAAGACTGGCTGCGCCAGTTGCAGTTGCACGTTGCCCGATACGGCTTCAAACCCTTCCTGCCCAGTGTCGAGGCGCCTGGCCCATTCAGCGCCATGCCCAGTTGGCGACTGCCCTTCGTGTTGCCGCTGACCGACTTGCCGGGCCGTGAAATCGACAGCATCCTCGTGGTGCAACTGGACATCGGTTACCTGGCGGTACTGTTCCAGCACATCGACCTGGGCAGCACCGGCGTGATGCGCCTGCTTCAAGACGATGGCCAGGAACGCCTGCGCATCGATAGCAGTGGCCTGGTGGTGGCCGCCGATACCCTGGAACCCGAGCTGCCGCAAGCGGGGCCAGACGCGGGGGCACTGACACAGTACGCACCCGGCGGCCCCTACCAGAGCCTGTTCCGGCGGGTTGCCGAACGCGGCTTCAGCGTGGTGGTCAGCCAACGCTACGAAGAGATTCTCGCGCCATCGACCTTGGCATACGCCCGGCAGTTCTGGCTAAACCTGAGCATGACCCTGATGATTCTCGCCAGCCTGCTCTGGACCCTGCGCCTGCTGCGCAAGCGCCAGGAGGCGTTCAGTGCCCTGGTACAGGCGCAGCAGGTCAACCAGCAACTGATCGGGCGGCTTGAAGACGAACACCGACGCAGCAGCCATGCCGCGGCCACCGATCACCTCAGCGGCCTGCACAACCGCCGCCAGTTCGTCGAAGTCGCAGGGCTTGCGCTCACCCGGCAACGGGGCCAGCGCCGACTGATGGCGATCCTGTTCATCGACATGGACCGCTTCAAGTCGATCAACGATTCGCTCGGGCACAAGATTGGCGACCTGCTGCTGCAAGCCGTGGCCGGGCGTATCCAGCGCCTGCTGGAGCCAGGCGACGAAGCGTCGCGCTTTGGCGGTGACGAGTTCGTGGTCTTGCTGGCCGGCCAGCGCACTGAAGAGCAGATCAACGCCTGGGTACGTGAACTGGTGCACAAGCTCTCGGCCACCTATGCCCTGGATGGCCAGGAGGTCAACACCAGCCCCAGTGTCGGTGTCAGCATTTGCCCACGCGATGGCCAGGAGATCGACAGCCTGATCCGCTGCGCCGATGCCGCGATGTATTCGGCCAAGCAGGCGGGACGCGCCCAGTACCGCTTCTTCGACCCCTCGCTGAACCTCACCGACATCCACGCCTTCACCCTCGAACAGGCCTTCGGCGCAGCCCTGGCAGAGCGTCAGTTCGTACTGCACTACCAACCGCAGATCCGCCTTGATACCCACCAGGTGCTGGGCTACGAGGCACTGGTGCGCTGGGACCACCCAGAATTCGGCCTGCTCTACCCGGACCGCTTCATCGACCTGGCCGAGCGCAGCGGCTTCATCATCGAGCTCGGCTGGGAAGTGCTGCGTCTGGCCTGTGAGGAATTGGCCCGTTGGCACGTTCAGGGCCGTGATGCTCGCCTGGCGGTCAATGTCTCGGCGCTGCAGTTGCGCCAGGCAGACTTCAGCACCCGGCTGCTCAGCAAACTGCAGAGGCACGCCATTGCCCCGCAACGGTTGGAACTGGAGATCACCGAAACCACCATCCTCGACCCCGAGGGCACGGCGGTCGGCCACCTGCACCGCCTGCGCGACGCTGGCCTGGGCATCAGCCTGGACGATTTCGGGCGTGGCTATGCGGGGTTTGCGCACTTGCATTCACTGCCGTTGAGCAAGCTGAAAATCGACCGGTCGCTGATTGCGCCGCTGTCCAACAGCCATGACGACAGCCCGATCGTCTCTTCCACCATCATCCTGGCCAAACGCCTGGGCCTTGAGGTGGTGGCCGAAGGCGTGGAAACCCGCGAACAAGTGGTGTGCCTGAAGCTCGCGGGTTGCGACATTGCTCAGGGGTATCACTTCAGCCGGCCGCTGTCGCCGGCGCAATTGCTCGACTACCCACCCTTCAACGGCAGCGAGGAGCTGGTGTTCGCGGGTTCACCCGCGAACACCGGCAAAGTCGCTGCCATAGGCCATGGCGCATAAGTGTGCCGGGACAGGCAAGCCGATTCGGTTTATCGTGTGTGCACTGAATACCGGCTACCGCACCATGACCGACATCGAGCGCTATGTCCGCGCCGCCACCCGCGATAACACGCGGCGCAGCTACCAGGCTGCCATTGACCATTTCGAAACCCAATGGGGCGGTTTCTTGCCGGCCACCCCCGAGCGTATCGCCCGCTACCTGGCCGACCACGCCGAACAGCATGCCGTGAGCACGTTGCGCCAACGCCTTGCGGCGCTGAGCCAATGGCATGTCAGCCAGGGCTTCCCCGACCCGACCAAGGCACCGCTGGTGCGCCAGGTGCTGCGCGGCATCCGCACCCTGCACCCGACACCGCCAAAGCAGGCCGCACCGCTGTTGCTGCAGCATCTGCAAACCGCCGTGCAGTGCTTCGAGGACGAAGCCCGCCAGGCGCGTGAATGTCACGACCTGACCGCCCTGCGCCGGGCACGCCGCGACACTGCACTGCTGTTGCTGGGGTTCTGGCGAGGGTTTCGGGGTGATGAACTGGCACGCCTGCGCGTCGAGCATATCCAGGCTGAAGCCGGTGTCGGCATCACCTTGTTCCTGCCGCGCAGCAAGGGCGATCGCGAAGCGCTTGGCGTGCAGCACCGCACGCCGGCACTCAAGGCGTTGTGCCCCGTCACCGCGTACCTGCAATGGCTCGAAGTGGCCGGCATCGCCCATGGCCCGGTGTTTCGCAAGCTCGACCGCTGGGGCAACCTCAGCGACGCGCCGCTCAACAGCAACAGCCTGGTCGGCCTGCTCAGGCGCATGCTGGAGCGCGCCGGGGTACCGGCGGCGTTATACACCGGCCACTCCCTGCGCCGCGGTTTCGCCACCTGGGCCACGGCCAACGGTTGGGAGCTGAAATCGTTGATGAGTTATGTGGGCTGGAAAGACGCCAAGTCGGCGCTGCGCTATATCGACTCGGCGCAGCGCTTTGGCGAACTGGCGGTGTTACCGGCCAGCCAGGTGCATAACCTCATTCCTTGAAGGCGTGGCGGTGGACGCCAGCGATTTCCGGGCGAATGGCATACAGGTCCCCGGCATCCGGGTAATGCCGCAGTTCAACAGGGTTCATGCCGAAACGCGCGGTGGTGATGTACAGGGTCGTCATGCCCTCGCCACCAAAGCAGCAGCTGGTCGGGCGTGGCACCGGCATCACCACCTGGTCGGTCAGGTGGCCATTGCGGTCGAACCGCAGCAGGCAACTGCCATTGAACTGGCACACCCACAACCCGCCCTCACGATCCAGCGCAATGCCATCCGGGCGCCCCAGCTCCGCGGGGGTTTCGGCAAACAGCACGACTTCGGCCAAGCGGCCTTCCGCCAGGTAGTCGGCGCGGTAGATCGAGCGGGCGACAGAGTCGACGAAATACACGGTGTGCCCATCTTCAGACCAGGCCAGGCCATTGGGCAGTGCCATGCCATCGTGGATCACCTCGTCGCTTAACGCTGCATCGAAACGCAACAAGGCACCGGTCTTGCCGCTTGGGGCTTCGTCCATCAGGCCGCTGACAAAACGCCCTTGAGGGTCGCAGGCGCCATCGTTGAAACGGTAGGTGGCGCGCGGGTGAACCGGCACGGAATACTGGCGCACCTTGCGCGCATTCACGTCAAGAATGGCAACGCTGGCATCTTCGGTGAAAATCAGGTTGCCCTTGTCGGTCAATGCCAGGGCGCCAATGCGGGCAGCCGATTCATAGAGGCTCTCGACTTCGCCGTCCGGGTTCAGCCGGTTGATGCGCCCATCGGAGATGTCGACGAAGTACAGTGCGCCGCTGCGCGCGTCCCAGACCGGGCTCTCGCCCAGATCGGCCTGGGTGTTGGCGACCTTGGCTGGCACATAGTGGCATTCCTTGATGCGGCTCCAGCGTTCGGCCACCTCCTTGAGGTTGCCCGCTTGTACCCGCGCCAGGTCGCGCGGGTAACTGACGCCGCTGTTCTCGGTGAAACGGGTGGCGGTGAACTGCCCGTTGCTGGCGCGCAGGATGTAGCCGGTGTCGCGGCACAGCGAACTGGCCAGGTACAACACCCCTGGGGTGACCCACTCGGGCTTGAGCTCTTCCGGTGCCTGGGTCACGCCCCACATGCGGGTCTTGGCCACGGGCGAAATCGCATTGACCAGAATGCCGTGCTCCAGCCCTTCCATGCTCAACGCGTTCATGATGCCGACCTGGGCCATCTTGCCGGCCGAATACGCCACCAGGCCGGGCTGCGAATAGCGCTGGTACATGGCACGGTCCGAGGTGGTCAGTACCACGCGTGGCGCGGCGGACTGCTTGAGGTGCTTCCAGGCATGCTTGGCCAGCCACACCGGGGCGTGCACGCTGATACCCAGCGCCCGCTGGAGAAACGCCTCTTCCTGCGCTTCGATCCCCTGGTAATCGACCCAGCCTGCGTTGTGAATGAGGATGTCCAGCGCGCCAAAATGCTCGATGGCAAGCTCGATCAACCGCTGGCATTCGCGTTCGTGTTCCAGTTGCCCGGCATGGGCGATCACCTTGTAACCCTTGGCTTGCATGATCGCGAGCGCCTGGGCCAGCGCCGAGGGGTCTTGCCCCTGGCCAGCCCGGTCAGTACCCAGGTCGCTGATCACCACCCGCGCGCCACGCTCGGCCAATGCCATGGCGTAAGCCAAGCCTAGCCCTTGGGCCGCACCGGTAATGATGGCGACTTTTTCGTTGAATGGGTCTGGTATGGGCATTACAGGGCACCTTTGATTCTCCTTTTTTACGATAACAATAAAAAAATCAATGACTTAATATTAAAAGCATGCAACTTTGATATCTCAGAGATATCACCGAGGCTTTGTCAGTCGGGTGTCACGCACCCTGATGGCCGCCTTGCGGGCACCCCTGCAAGTCGATGAAGGGACGTAGAATGATCGAGACACGTTTGCTCAGGCAGTTCATTGCCGTGGCTGAGGAACTGCACTTCCACAAGGCCGCCATTCGCCTGCACATGGCGCAACCGCCCCTGAGCCAAGCGATCAACCGCCTTGAAGAAAAACTCGGTTTCAGCCTGTTCCTGCGCAACAAGCGCGCGGTCAAGCTGACCGCCGCCGGCATGGCCTTCCTGGACACCGCCTATCGCACGCTCAAGGAACTGGAACAAGGCATCGAATACGCGCGCAATGTGTCGCAAGGCATCTGCGGCAAGCTGACCATCACAGCCATCTCCATCGCGTACTACGAGTCGCTGCTCACCACCTTGCGCAGGTTCCGCGAGGTCTACCCGAATGTGCGCCTGACCATTCGTGAGATGCCCTCAGCCTCCCAGGCCAAGGCCTTGTTGGCCGGCGAAGCCGACATCGGTTTCATGCGCAAGCTGGCGATGCCACCCGACACCATCGAGTCGCGCTTGTTGCTCAACGAGCAGATCATCATGGCCCTGCCCGCCAGCCACGCCAGGGCACATCAGCCGCTGGTCGACCTGCGCGACTTCGCCGAAGAGGACTTTGTCTTCACCCCACAAGCCCTGGGCAGTGGCTACCACAGCCAGCTGATCGCCCTGTGCGAATCGGCCGGTTTCTACCCCAAGGTGGTCCAGGAAGCGGCGCAGATCCACACCCTGATCGGCCTGGTGGCCTGTGGCTTTGGCGTGGCCCTGGTGCCCGAGTCGATTGCCTATTCCACGCTGCGTGAGCGTGTGCAGTTCCGCCCGATCCGCCCAATCAAGGGCCAGCCCACTCCGACCATGGGCCTGTACATGAACTGGAACACCCAGAACGCCTCGCCAGCCCTGGGCAGTTTCATCACCATGCTCGAGCAGGGCGCGCCGAAGCGCTTCAGCGACACCCTGCAGAACCCGTTGATCCTGTAGCCCGCGCCTCCAACGCGCAGCGCCACAGCCTGCCGATATCACCGGCGCGCGCCTGCAGCAACTCAGCGGCGTTGGCACACGCCTGCTCCAGGCTCATCGGCCCGTTGACCAAGGCAAAGGCCGCATCGATACCGTGGGCATACAGCTGCTGATACCCCTCCCCCAGCGTACCGGCAAGCACCACCACCGGTACACCATGGCGCTTGGCGACCCGCGCCACCCCCATCGGCGTCTTGCCGCGCAAGGTCTGGGCGTCAAAGCGCCCCTCGCCGGTCACCACCAGGTCGGCGCCCTGCACCAGCGCGTCAAGGCCTGCCAGCTCTGCCACCACCTCCACACCTGGGCGGAACTGCGCCCCCATGAACGCCTTGGCCGCGAACCCCATGCCGCCTGCGGCGCCACAGCCGGGGAAGTTCCGTACATCCTCACCCAGCAACCGCGCACAGTGATCGGCAAAATGCCCCAGCGCCTGGTCCAGCGCCTGTACCTGTTGCGGGCTTGCCCCTTTTTGCGGGCCGAAGATCGCCGAGGCGCCATTGGCGCCACACAGCGGGTTGTCGACGTCGGCAGCCACTTCGACCTGGACTTCGGCCAGCCGAGGGTCCAGGTCGCTGGCATCGATGCGCGCCAGCCTTGCCAGGGCCAGGCCACCCTCCTCCAACGCTTGCCCCTCAGCATCCAGCAGACGCAAACCCAAAGCGCGCAGCATGCCGCTGCCACCGTCATTGGTCGCGCTGCCGCCAATAGCCAGAACGATACGCCGGGCACCTGCGGCCAATGCGGCGGCGATCAGCTCGCCAGTCCCCCAGGTGCTGCTGAGGCAGGCATCGCGCTGCCGGGTCGGCACCAATTGCAGGCCACTGGCCTGGGCCATCTCGATGATTGCGGTGCGGCTCTGCGCCAGCCAGCCCCAACCGGCTTCGACAGTTTGCCCCAACGGCCCACGCACGGTCTGGCGCCGCCATTCGCCCTGGCTGGCAGCCAGAATGGCGTCCATGGTGCCTTCACCGCCATCGGCCATGGGGCATTGGACAAGCTCGGCATCCGGCCACACGTCGGCCAGGCCCGTGGCAATGGCGCGGGCGACACCGGCAGCATCGAGGCTGTCCTTGAACGAGTCGGGGGCGATGACGATCTTCATGGGGATTCTCCTGTCCTGATGAGCGGCATGCTGACAGTTGCCCGGCCAGGTGGCCTCGGTCAAATGCACAAGACAGCGAATGCGTTGTTTGGGCAAATGCCTTCGGGCGCGGCCTTACGCGGTCGGCAGCAGTTGCAACGCCAGGTACAGGCTGAGCATGCCTTCCATCCGTAGCGGGTCGACTTCGCCAAGTTCGGCAATCCGTTCCAGCCGATAGCGCAGGCTGTTGCGGTGAATGCCCAGGGCATCGGCACAGGCCTGGCTCTGACCATCATGGGCGCACCAGGCACGCAAGGTGGCAATCAGCTGACCGCTGGAATCCTTGGCGCGGATACGTTGCAGCGGTTCGAGCAGCTCATCCAGCGCATCGTCGTTGCGATGGCGCCACAGCAAGGCAGGTAGCCGGTAGCGGTCGAGGCTGAGCAGGCGTTCGCCTGGCAGCACCGCTCGCCCATAGGCCAGCAGATCGCGCACTCTGCGATACCCTCGGCGCAACTGTTCCAGGCTTTGCGCCACGCCACCAAGGGCCAAGCGCTCAACCTGCCAGCCGTGACGCTGCAGGCGCTCCAGCAGCCGCGCTTCGTCCAGCACCAGGCCCGCCGGGCGGCACCACAGCAACGACTGGCGTGCGGGGCTTACGCACCAGCTGTCCGGGTAGCGGCTCATCAGCCAGGACGACAAGGTTTCGGCAGGTGGCCCCGACGCCAGTTCGAACAGGCAGGGTACCCTCGCCAACTGCGGTTTCAGGCCCAACTGTCGGGCCTCGTCCAGCAGCCGGGGCGAATCGCCGCTGCCGCCCAGCAGCAAGGCCAGCAAGTCGTCACAACGTTGTCGCCGCCATTGCTGTTCTACCTGCAGGTGGCGCTGGGCCAGGAGCATTTCAGCGGTCATCCGCACCAGTTCGCCATAGGTACGCAACTGCTGAGGGTCGCCGGTAAGGCCCAGCACCCCCATCAGCCGACCATCGAGCATCAGCGGCAGGTTTACCCCCGGTTGCACGCCTTTGAGGCACTTCGCCGCGTCCACGTCGAGCTCGGCGATCCGGCCGTTGGCCAACACCAGCTGCGCGCCCTCGTGACGGGTATTGATGCGCTCGGGCTCGCCACTGCCAAGGATCAACCCCTGGCTGTCCATGACATTGACGTTGCAGGGCAGGATGGCCATGGCCCGATCAACGATATCCTGAGCCAGGTCATGGTCGAGTTCGAACATTCAACGGTCCTTAGGGTGGTAGGCATTGGGCCCGGGCACAGCGACCCCGGTCAACAGCTGTGCAAAAGCACAAAGACAGGCACGCCGCAGTCCCCGAGACTCGTCAGGGCGCGCCGGAACAGGCGACGCGGTGACAACCATAACAACAGAGAACCCGATCATGGCACACAGCCCCGCCCCTGACCAAGGCACGGACACCACCCGCAACGCGCTGTACCGGCGCATCACCTTGCGGCTGATTCCGTTCATTTTCATCTGCTACCTGTTCAACTACCTGGACCGCGTCAACGTCGGCTTTGCCAAGCTGCAGATGCTCGACGCCCTGAAGTTCAGCGAAACGGTATACGGCCTTGGCGCCGGTATCTTCTTCATCGGCTACGTACTCTGCGGCCTGCCGAGCAACCTGGCCCTCAACCGCTTCGGCCCAAGGCGCTGGATCGCGCTGATGATGATCGCCTGGGGCAGCCTCTCGACCTGCCTGCTGTTCGTCACCACGCCTACCGAGTTCTACGCGTTGCGCCTGCTGACCGGCGCCGCCGAAGCCGGCTTCTTCCCAGGCGTGGTGCTGTACCTCTCGCGCTGGTTCCCGGCCGACCGCCGTGGCCGCATCATGGCCCTGTTCATGTCGGCAATCCCGGTGTCGGGGCTGTTGGGTGGGCCGTTCTCCGGCTGGATCCTGCAACACTTCGCTGCAGGCCAGCATGGCCTTGCCGGCTGGCAATGGATGTTCCTGATTCAGGGGCTGCCCACCGTCGCCCTTGGTTTCCTGGCCATCCGCCTGCTCAGTGACGGCTATCAGAAAGCCACCTGGCTGAGCCCGGCCGAGCGCCAGCTGATCGAAGCCGACCTCAAGGCCGATGCCGCCAGCAAACCCGCGACCACCGGTGACAGTGTGCTCGCAGTGCTGACCAACCCGCTGATCTGGACGTTCGGCTTCGTCTACTTCTGTATCCAGAGCGGTGTGTACGCGATCAACTTCTGGCTGCCGTCGATCATCAAGAGCATGGGCTTTGACAACCCCTTGCTGATTGGCTGGCTGAGCGCCATTCCTTACCTGCTGGCCGGTGTGTTCATGATCGTCTGCGGGCGCTCGGCGGACCTGCGCAACGAGCGTCGCTGGCACCTTGTAGTGCCGATGCTGATGGGTGCCGTAGGCCTGCTGATCGCGGTCAACTTTGCCGGTAACCCGGCCATCGCCATCCTTGGCCTGTCGATCGCGACCATGGGCGCCCTTACCGGCCTGCCTATGTTCTGGCCAATGCCCACCGCCCTGCTCAGCGCCGGTGCGGCCGTGGCTGGCCTTGCGCTGATCAACTCGGTGGGCCAGATGGCCGGCTTCCTCAGCCCATACCTGGTCGGCTTCATCAAGGACCAGACCGGGTCGACCGATGCTGCGCTGTATTCGCTGGCGGCATTGATCGTGGTCGGCAGCCTGGTGGCTTTGCGGGTAACGCGCGCTGGAGCGCTGGCCACGGCCAAAGTTAACTAAGACGTCCAGGAGCAATCCTCCTGCGGGGCAATGGACTGCCCCGGCCGTCGGCTCAAGCCATCACCTCGTCACCACAGGCGTCAAATGGTTGCAAAGGCCCCTTTGGAGAAGCCCCATGACCCAGCACGCCGTGGCCCGCCTCGATCAGCTCGACCCAAACCGCCCCCTGCGCGTCCAAGCCGGTAACGAAGAGCTCATCCTGATCCGCCAGGGCGACCTGGTGCATGCCTACCAGGCCAACTGCCCCCACGCGGGTGCCCCGCTCGAAGAGGGGGTAATTTGCTCGGGGCTGTTGGTCTGCCCTTGGCACAAGGCGGCGTTTGCCGTGGACGAAGGGGCGGTGTGCGAACCGCCGGCGCTGGCCGACCTGCGCCGCTACCGTGCTTGGGTCAAAGGTGACGAGGTCTGGGTGGACGACCAACCCCTGGCCAAAACCGAACCACCTCGGCACAGCGATGCCCGTTGTTTCGTGGTGGTGGGTGCCGGCGCGGCCGGCAGCGCAGCCGTTGCCACCCTGCTGGCGCACGGCTTCGCCGGCCGTCTGATCTGGCTCGACCAGGAACAGCAGCCGGCCTACGACCGAACCGCGCTCAGCAAATTCGTCATCGCTGGGCAGATGTCAGCCGATGAAGTCCCTGCCCTGCTCGAAGCGGATGATCTGCGCAAAGGCCATCTGATCCGTCAGCACGGCAAGGTCCGCACGCTGAACAGCCAGAAACGCCAGATCATCCTTGCCGACGGCCAACAGATCGACTACGACGCCTGCTTGCTGGCCACGGGCGGCAAAGCGCTACGCCCCCCCCTTCCTGGGGCAGACCTGCCGGGTGTATTCACCCTGCGCTCACGTGAAGACGCCGCGCAATTGCTCGACGCCGCAGAGCCCGGGCAGCCGGTCGTGATCGTCGGCGACGGTTTCATCGGCCTGGAGGCCGCCGCCGCTCTGCACAAATACGGCTTGCAGGTGCACCTGGTTACCCGCCATGAAGTGCCACTGGCCAAGCAACTGGGTGAACGCATCGGGCGCAGCATCCGCGAACTGCACGAACGCAAAGGCGTGGTGTTCCACGGGCCCACCGAAGTCGAGCTTTTCGAAGGCCAGGGCAAGGTCGACGCCGTACTGCTGGCCAACGGTGAACGGCTGCAGACGCAACTGGTGCTGCTGGGGACCGGGGTCAAACCGGCCACGGCCTACGTCCAAGGGGTGCCGCTGGCCGAGGACAAATCGCTGCCCGTCAATGCCGAGCTGCGGGCGGCACAAGGGCTCTGGGCCGCCGGTGACATCGCCACCTTCCCCCTGGCAGGCCGGCCCGTGCGCATCGAACACTGGCGCCTGGCCCAGCAACACGGTGTGATCGCCGCAGCCAACATGCTCGGCGAGCAGCGCCGCTATGAAGATGTGCCGTTCTTCTGGACTTACCAGCACGGGCGTACCTACGAGGTGCTGGGGCATGCACGGGACTGGAACCGCATCGAATACGTCGGTGAACCGGAACACGGCGACTTCGTGGCGCTGCAATGTGTGAATGAGCACGTCGAGGCCGTCATCGCCAAGGGCTATTCGGATGCCATGGCGCAGCTGTCGCAACGGATGAAGCGGCCGCTGAGCCTAGAAGAGGCGCTCAAGCTGATTGGTTGACTTCACCGACACAAAAAACAGCTGTGGTTTCCCCCACCTCCGAACGCGGCCCGATCGGCTTTTCCAGTGTCATCCAGCACCCTCTAAACAGCCATGGCAGAACGGCTCACAGCCAAACGGCCTGGCATTCCCGGCAGGCGGCGCATGCAGCAGCCATGGCAAAACCGATGCTGACCTGGCACAGGTGTGGCAGCCGCTGCGGCGGGCTTTCAATGGCGTCCGGTTGTGTGTAAAACAGGCAGACAAGCCCACTGCAAAGGACTCACCGCATGATCTACCGTCCCCTCGGCCAGAGTGGCCTGCAGGTTTCCGCCCTTACCCTGGGCAGCATGATGTTCGGCGAGCAGACCAGCACCGAGGACTCACTGCGGATCATCGAAAAAGCCTGGGACCAGGGTATCAACTTCATCGACACCGCCGATGTCTACAACACCGGGCGTTCAGAGGAAATCGTTGGCGAAGCCGTGGCACGCCATCGCCAGGACTGGATCGTGGCGTCCAAGGTCGGCTTTGGCCCGGCTGACGGCCTGCCCAACCGCAGCGGCCTCTCGCGCAAGCACATCTTCAATGCCATCGACGCGACGCTCACGCGCATGGACTTGGACTACCTGGACGTTTACTACCTGCACCGCGAGGACCACAAGGTACCGCTGGAAGAAACCGTGCGGGCCATCGGCGACCTGCTGCGCCAGGGCAAGATCCGTTACTGGGGGGTGTCCAACTTCCGCGGCTGGCGTATTGCCGAGCTCTGCAGCCTGGCCGAGCGCCTGGGCGTGGCCAAACCGGTGGTGAGCCAGCCGTTGTACAACATCGTCAACCGCCAGGCAGAACCCGAGCAACTGACCGCTGCGGCCCACCACGGCCTTGGCGTGGTGCCGTTCAGCCCGTTGGCCCGCGGTGTGCTCAGCGGCAAGTACGCACCCGGCGCGGTGCCGGATGCCGGCAGCCGTGCCGGGCGCCAGGACAAGCGCATCATGGAGGTTGAGTGGCGCCAGGAATCATTGGCCATCGCCCGCCAGATCCAGGCCTATGTCGAGGCCAAGGGCGTGGGTATCGTAGCGTTTGCGATTGCCTGGGTGCTCAACAACCAACACGTCAGTTCGGCGATTGTCGGCCCCCGCACCGAAGCCCAATGGGACGCCTATGCCAGTGCGCTTGAGGTGAAGATCACGGCAGAGGATGAGGCGTTCATCGATTCGTTGGTGACGCCAGGGCACGCCTCTACCCCAGGTTTCAATGATGTGGCGCACTTTGTCAGCGGGCGACTGGCGCGTAGCTGAAGGCATAACGTCAAGGGCCATAAAGGCCCTTGGCCACCCATTGAGCAGTTGAACCAGTTCAAGGCCAGAATGAAAAAAGCTCCGCATCTTCCGATGCGGAGCTTTTTTTACACGTCACACAATTGCCAGGTTTTACGCCGTTCGATCAAGCACCTAGGTCAACCCGCAAGGTTGCAAGCACCTGTTCGAACGCCGAGCTGGCGGCGTGCGTGTCTTACTCAGGACGCACTTGGGCGGCCTGCATGCCTTTTTGCCCTTTTTCGGCAACAAAGCTGACAGTCTGGCCTTCTTTCAGCGACTTGAAGCCGTCCGATTCAATGGCTTTGAAATGAACGAAGAGATCGTCACCACCACCCGCTGGGGTAATGAAGCCGAAGCCTTTTTCATCGTTGAACCATTTAACTGTACCGGTTTGTCTGTTGGACATGCTCTGAGCCCTCGATGGCTGTTTTGATGCGTTTTACGTGAAATTTACAACGAGGGCCATGTCAAACAACAAGCCCCTGCAGACGACATATTGAGCGCTTTGTTGGCGAGAAGCTACTAACAATTCTATCAGACCCGAAAATAGATGAATCTTGTACCCGAATTCGCCGGCAAAAAGCCCCCTCTGCCACGTCAGATAAGCGCTTTGATCACCAGCAAATGCACCGGGTAGAACAGGTATCCCCAGCGCCCCACCGCTGGCACACGCCAATCATCTCGGCGTAACAGCAAACAGCCGAACGGCACCGCCATGGCGGCAGCGGCCAAGGTCAGCAAGGTGAACGGCGCCAGCGGATGTTGGCGCAACCAGTTGTTGGTCAGGTTGCCCGCCATCGCCAGCAGGCACGGCAGCAGGCACGGCAGCAGCCACGCCAGCGCGCCCAGGCGGCGAGCCATGAGGCAGGCGACCGGCAACAGCACGCCGGCCAGGCCGTACATCAGTCGGTCACTGAACAGGGCCGCAGCCACCAGGGCTACCAGGCCAAGTACGCGTACTGCCACTTGATGCTGCTGCACGCCCCAGGCTACCAGCAACCCAAGGGCCAGCGTCGGCATCACATTGAACGTCTGCGAACCGCTGTCCAGCCAACGGTAGGGCCATTCGGACATAACAGAAAACGCCAGCATCGCCCCCAGATAGCGCAGGTTACCCCCGGTTGACAGCGCCCCCCCGTGGCGACGCCCGACATTGACGGCGATAGCCAGGCAAAACAGCGGGAAGGCCAGCCTGCCAAGGATGAACAAACCTTCGGCACGCGGCCAAAGAAAGCGCAGGTGGTCGGCGACCATGGTGACGATCGCCACCCACTTGACCAGGTCCAGCCCTGCCGAGCGCATACCCTAGTGCCCGCGCTGTGCCGCCGTCGGCGCCAGGTAGCGGGAGTTCCAGGCAGCCAGCGGCAAGGGCGGCTGCTGGTTGACGATGCGCCGCCAGATCAAGGCCATGTCATGGCTGTCGAACACCGACGCAACCCCTGCCCCGCGCCACGCCGAGGGGGTATCGGCAATCCAGTGCCCCTGGCTGTCGCGATGGGCCATGTTGAAGCGGAAGGTGTAGTTGCCTGGTATGCCCATGCGCAAATCGCTCACCACCAGCACGCCATCAACCTCGTCGTAACGCAGCCAGTCATCGGTAAACCAGCGCAAGCGTTGGTGCAGTGGGGCTTCGGCAAGCGCGCTGGCCAGTTCGAGGTGGCGCGGCAGGCGCAGCATTTCTGGCGGTTGCTGATCGAACCCACTGCTGACGCCTTCGTAATAAGCCCCGTCCGGGGTTTTGGCCAGCACACGCCAGATCAGGCTATTGAAGGCAATCGGCACCGCACGTACGTCGCTGACCGTGATGCCTTGTTGGTCCAGGGCAGCCTGAAAACGCTGCTCCGCCTGCATGCGCCCGACCAGGCCAAAGCCCAGGTAGGCCGTACTGAAAACCAGCGCCAGGGCCATCAGCCTTACGGCCTGGCCCGTCACACCCTTGGCCAGGGTGTAGATCACCGCCGCCAGCAGCGGCACGGTATAGACCGGGTCGATGATGAACACCGCAGCCCAGCTTTGCGGGGTCAGCGCCAGCGGCCAGAACAATTGTGTGCCATACACGGTAAAGGCATCCAGAACCGGGTGGGTGACCAGCACCAACCAGAACGCCAGGAACAATCGCGGCAAGGTGTAGCCCTTGCCTGGCCAGCACCTGTTGACCCACCAGGCCAGTAACAGGGCCAGACCGGTGAGGACGAAGATGGAATGGGAGAACCCCCGGTGGTAAGTCATCTGCGACACCGGGTCGGCGTAGCGGATGACCACGTCCAGGTCAGGCAGCGTGGCCAGCGCGGCGCCGTACA
The DNA here is from genome assembly GCF_025905425.1 of Pseudomonas putida. Taxonomy (NCBI): domain Bacteria; kingdom Pseudomonadati; phylum Pseudomonadota; class Gammaproteobacteria; order Pseudomonadales; family Pseudomonadaceae; genus Pseudomonas; species Pseudomonas putida. The sequence goes on from NZ_CP109603.1 coordinate 2,478,633, forward strand.
ACAGAGCACGGCGGCCCTGGATGCGTCCGAGCACAGTGCCCTGCAGGGCGGCGCCGAGTACGGCTTGGGTCAATGAGTCCAAGGCGGGGTTTCCTGAGTGGATGACTCAGGAAAACTAACCCTCTCTGCCCTTGTGGTGCAAATGCGGCTCAGTGACAAAAGATGCCAGCAAGCGGGCGTTGCGCCATCCGCTGAGTACTCACAGCAGCTGCCAGGTGTATACCAGGGTCAAGCGGTTCTCATCGATATCACTGCGGTAGTTGGACCGCGCCATGGCATTCCTCACTCGAATCCCCAGGCCTTTCAACGCCCCGCTCTGCACGGCATAGCCGATATCCAGGTCACGCTCTCGATCACGGCCCTCGTAGCCCAACCCGGTATCGACATTGTTGCCGGTGATGTAGCGCACCGTTGCCGTCAACCCTGGCACGCCCATGGCCGCAAAGTTGTAGTCATAGCGCAACTGATAGGAACGCTCGTCGGTGTAGGCAAACTCGTAGGTCGGCACCTCGTTGCCCAAGGGTGAAACGTTGGCGAATACCCGTGGAAACGGGCTGTCACCGTAAATGCCCTGATACCCCGCGTGGAAGCTGTGACCGCCATGACGGGCGGTGAACAGCGAAAAGAAGGCCTGGTTATCGATACTGCCCAGCAGGGCGTCGCCGTCTTCGCGGGCGGTGAAGTACCCCAGGTTGGCGCTCAGCACCCAGTCCCCCAGAGGCTTGCTGTGTTTTAGGCCCACGAAACCCTGCTCATAGATATCTTCCAGCTGCCCATACCAGAGGCTGACACTGCTCTGGTTCGCATTGAACGCGTAGTCACCCCCGACATAGTTGAACGCATCACTTTTAGCCTGACGCATGGGCACGTGGCCGAGCATGGCATTCATCTTGCCGTCGCCGCCCTCATTGCGCAGGTGGGTAGCGCTCAGGTGGCCGGCCTGCAGAGTCAGCCCCTGCAGCTCGGTCGAAAGCAGGCTGACACCCTGGTAGGTCGGTGGCAGCAGGCGGATATCACTGAATGTCAGCACCGGCAGGTTGGGCTGCAGTTCGCCCACGCGCAGCTCGGTCTTCGACAGCCTGGCCTTGAACGTTGGCGCCAGGCGGCTGTACTCGTCCGCAGCACGGCCATCGCCATGCACCGGCAACAGCCCGGTATTGACCCGGTCCGGGCTGCTGTCAAGCTTGATGCCCAACAGGCCCAGAGCATCCACCCCAAACCCGACCGTCCCAGGCGTGTAACCCGACTTGAAGTCAAGAATGAAGCCCTGGGCCCACTCCTCGGCCTTGGATTGTTGGTTGGCACCGACAATGTCCGAGAAGTCACGGCTGAAATAGTAATTACGGGCACTGAGGCTGGCTTTCGAATCCTCGAAGAAGCCGCCTTCAGCGGCCAGCAGCGGTTGGCTGAGCAACGTCAGGCCGATAGCGACGCAAGGGGTGTGGTTCATTCCGAAGCTCTCTTGATCTTGTTTTTATGGAATAAAGCGCTGGGAACACGGGATTCACGGGGTGCGGGGCAAGGCCTCCCGCGCCTGCGGCCGACGCAGGACAAGCAGCGCATGCGCCAGCAGGCCGAACAGCAGCCCCCAGAACGCTGCCGACAGGCCAAGGAAGGACACCCCCGAAGCGGTGACCAGGAAGGTGAACAGCCCGGCATCGCGCTCCGTAGGCTCGGCCAGGCTGCGGGCCAGGGCTTCGCTGATCGCCCCGTACAGGGCAAGCCCGGCGAGGGCTGCGATCAGTGCCGCCGGAAAGGCCGCGAACAGCGACATCAGCGTGGCCCCGGCAATCCCCAGCAGCAGGTACAACACACTGCCGGCAACGGCCGCGACATAGCGCCTACGTGGGTTTTCGTGCGCCTCATGGCCCGTGCACAGGCTGGCGGTAACGGCCGCCAGGTTCAGGCCGTGGCAACCGAAAGGCGCCAGCAAGGCACCGCCGATGGCACTGGCACTGATCAAAGGGCTGGCGGGTGTGGCGTAGCCGGCATTGCGCAGCACGGCCATCCCTGGCATGAACTGCCCGGTCAGGGCCACCAGCACCATCGGCAGCGCCAGGCTGAACACCGCCGCCAGGCTGAACTGCGGGGCAATCCATTGCGGCGAGGCCAGTTGCAGCACCAAGGCCTCGCTGCGAAACCCGCCGCTGGCCACGGTCACGACGGCGCCCACGCACAGTACGGCGGCCACCGCATAGCGCGGCTGAACCCTGCGCATCAGCACATAAGTGACGAACATCGCCACCACCAACAGCGGCTGCACGGGCAAGGCGCGGAACACCTCGATGCCGAAACTGAACAGGATGCCGGCTTGCATGCCAGCAGCGATGGAGCCCGGCAGGCGCGTGATGATGCGGTCGAAGGCCCCGCTGATGCCGATCAGCAGCAGGGTCAGGTTTGCCACCAGGTAGGCCCCCACGGCCTGCTCCAGCCCAAGTTGCGGCAAGGCAGTGACCAACAGCGCCGACCCCGGGATCGACCAGGCGATCACCACCGGCACCCGATAGCGCAGGCTGAGCAATGCGCCGAGCACACCACTGCCCATGGAGACCGCCCAGACCCAGGACGACAGCTGGCCATGGGACAGGCTCGCAGCCTCGGCGGCGTGGAAGATGATCACCAGTGGGCCGGCGTAGGAGATCATCGTTGCCAGGCAACCGGCGACGATGGCGGACAGCGAGCTGTCCTTGAGCAGGGTTTTCATTAGGCTTGCGCCGCCGTGGCCAGGCCATGGCGCCGGCCGCTGACCAGGTGCACGGCCATGGCCAGCGCGGCAACCGCACCAGGGATGGCGAAGGCAATGAAATTGAGTTGCAGCGGCAGGTTGATGCCCATCAGCGCGCCGCCCAGCAGCGGGCCGACGATGGCGCCGTTTCGGCCGATCCCCGAGGCCCAGCCGAGGCCGGTGGAGCGCACTGCCAGGCCATACATCTGCGCAGCGCCGGCATACAGCAGGATCTGCGTGCCGATGGTGGTGGCGCCAGCAATGAAAATCAGCAGGTACAGCACCGGCATCGGGCTGTTCACGCCGAGCAGGCTGATCGACAGCGCGGCGGCGATGAAGAAGCCGACCTTGACCTTGACCAGGTTGTAGCGGTCGCCCAACCAGCCCCCCAGGATCGCCCCGGCCATGCCGCCAAAGTTCAACGCCAACAGAAACGACAGGCTCGAACCCAGGCTGTAACCTGCGTTGGCCATCAGTTTCGGCAGCCACGAGCTGAGTGCGTAAACCATCAGCAGGCAGCAGAAAAATGCCAGCCACAGGGCCAGGGTGCGCACGGCCAGGCCGTTGCGGAACAGTTCCACGACAGCGCTGCCGCCACCCTTGCGGTCGGTTGCCTGGAGCACGTCGTCAGGCTGGATGTCGCAATGGGGGTCGAGCTGCTTGAGCAGCTTGCGGGCTTCTTCGGTACGCCCTTTGCGTACCAGAAAACCAATGGACTCCGGCAGGTAGTAGAGAATCACCGGCAGCAACAGCAAGGGTACTGCGGCCGCGAAGAACATCGATTCCCAGCCAAAACGCGGCAGCATGAAGATACCGACGCCCGCCGACAGCATGCCACCCAGTGAATAACCACTGAACATGATCGCCACCAACGTACTGCGCAGGCGTTTGGGGGCGTATTCGTTCATCAACGCCACGGCATTGGGCATCAATCCGCCGCAACCGAGGCCGGCGATGAAACGGTAGATGCCGAATTCGCTGGGGGTGGTGGCAAAGCCGTTGAGGATGGTCGCCGTGGAGAACAACGCGAAGCAGATGGCGATCCCCTTCTTGCGCCCGATGCGGTCGGCCAGGCTGCCGAATACCAGGGCGCCGAACATCATGCCGAACAGCGCGTAGCTGCCCAGGGCTCCGGCCTGCAGCGGCGTCAGCGCCCACTCTTTCATGATCACCGGCAGCACCACGCCGTAGATGAACAGGTCGTAACCGTCGAAGACCAGCAGCAGGCCACACCAGGCCATGACCATCCAATGGAAGGGTGTGAAGCGCGCGTTATCGATGATCGGGTGCACGCCAAGGGTTCGCATGGCATCTGTCTCTATTGTTTTTGTTGTGGAAGAAAACCGTTGCCTGGGGTGTGGCTCAGCCGAGGTCACCGCCCCCTACCGGCAGGGTCACGCCGGTGATGTAGGAGGCTTCGTCGGAGGCCAGGAAGAGAATCGCGCCGACCTGCTCGTCGATGCTGCCGTAGCGGTGCATCAGGCTGCTGTCGAGGGTCTGGTCGACGATTTGCTGGTACCAGGCCTTTTCCTGCTCGCTCTGCTCGGCGCTGTTGCGCGGCACGCGCCGTGGCGGCGCCTCGGTGCCACCAGGGGCGGTGGCATTGACACGAATACCACGGCCAGCGGTTTCGAAGGCCAGGCAGGCCGTGAGCGCGTTCACGCCGCCTTTGGCCGCGCCGTAGGGCACGCGGTTGACACCACGGGTGGCGATGGACGAAACGTTGACGATGGCGCCTGCCCCACGTTCGAGCATGTAGGGTAATGCGGCGTGGCAACACCACAGGGTCGGGAACAATGAGCGGCGCACTTCGGCCTCGATCTGTTCCACTTCGTAATGTTCGAAGGGCTTGGCCCAAATGGTCCCGCCAACATTGTTGACGAGGATGTCGAGGCGGCCGAAGGCCTCGACCGCAGTGGCCATGACCCGGGCACAATCGCTGTGCTGCTCCAGGTCGGCGGTGAGGGTCAGCATGCCCTCCCCGGCCAGTTCGTGGACCAGCTCGGAGCGGTCCACCGCCACCACCTGTGCGCCTTCGGCCTTGAGCCGCCAGCACACGCCCCGGCCAATACCTTGGGCAGCGCCGGTGACCAGGGCGACTTTGCCTTGAAATCTTGTGTTCATCAGTATTTCTCCATGCTGACGCGGACGCTGTGGGAGCGGGCTTGCCCCGCGAAGCAGACCCCACGGTGGATGGCACGGGCTTCGCCCGTGTTCGCGGGGCAAGCCCGCTCCCACAAGGGCGGCCCCAAGGAAGCTCAGGCCGCGGCGGCGAACTTCTCGAAGTAGAAGTTGGCCGGTGTGATGCCCTGCTCACGCACGTACTGGCTCACCGCCTCAACCATCGGTGGCGGCCCGCACAGGTACACGTCCACGTCACCGTCATTGAGGTGGCGCGGCTCGATGTGCTGGGTGACGTAGCCTTTTTGCGGGTACTGGCTGTCCGGGTTGGCCACGCAGGCGCTGAAGGTGAAGTTGGCAATGCGTGCCGCCAAGGCCTGCAGGCGGTCCAGTTCGACCAGGTCGAAGTCGTTGGTCACCCCGTAGATCAGGTGCAACGGGTGTTCGCTGCCCTGCTCGGCGATTTTCTCCAGCATCGCGGTGAACGGCGCCAGCCCGGTGCCGCCGGCCAGCAACAGCAGAGGGCGCTGGATCGGGCGTAGGTAGAAGCTGCCCAGGGGCCCTGCAAGGCTCATGCTGTCACCGGCCTTGGCCAGGCTGGTCAGGAAGCTGCTCATCAACCCGCCCGGTACATTGCGGATCAGGAAGCTGACTTCACCGTCTTTTTGCAGCGAGCTGAATGAATAGGCGCGGCTTTGCTCGCTGCCGGGTACCTTGAGGTTGACGTATTGCCCCGGCAAGAACGCCAGCCGGCTCAACGCCTCGCCTTTGATCGACAAGGCAATGGTGCTCGCCGACAACTGGCGCACGTCGCTGATGGCAGCCTCGAAACTGGCCTGCTCGGTCTTGCACAGTTGCGAAGAGGCTGGGATGCGTACCACGCAATCGGATTCAGCACGCATCTGGCAGGTCAGCACGTAACCTTCGGCGATTTCGTCCTCGCTGAGGGCATCTTCGATGAAGTTGTCGCCCAGGTCGTAACGCCCGGACTCGGCCTTGCACTTGCAGGTACCGCAGGCGCCGTCGCGGCAGTCCAGCGGGATGTTGATGCCCTGGCGGTAGGCGGCGTCGGCCACGGTCTCATGGCCAGTGGCCTCGATGAAGCGGGTTACCCCGTCCTCGAAATTCAGTGCGATCTGGAAGCTCATGTTGCACCTCGCGGGCGAGCGTTGCCGCAGCGCGCCATGGGGCGCGCCGAGCGGCTCGCGTTAACTCGGATCAGATGTGGTAGATGTCGATGACCTGACGCACGTAGTCATTCTTCAGCACCACCTTCTTGGCCTTGATCAACGGCTGCTCGCCGCGTAGGTCAAGGGTGTAGAAGCTGCTGCCGAAGTAGCTGTCGGTGGTCTTGTAGCGAAAGCTCAAGGTGTGCCAGTTGAAGCGCACCTGGCAGTAGCCTTCGCCCTGCTCGACGATCTCGATGTTGCTGATGTTGTGCGAGGTGCGGGTATCCGGCACGGTCGCACTGGAGCGCTCGGTCTTGATGCGGAACACTCGGTCCTCAAGGCCGCCACGGTTGCCGTACCAGATCAGCGAGATTTCGCTTTGTGGGTCTTCGGTGAGGCGGTCGTCATCGTCCCAGGACGGCATCCAGAAGCTCGCGTCGGCCGCGTACAGCTCCAGCCACTGGTCCCATTGGGCGTCGTCCAAATAACGCGCTTCGCGGCAGAGGAAGTCGCGCACGGTTTGGTAAAGGCTCATTGCACGGCCTCCACGGGGATCAGCTGCTGTTCATCCTTGAGCGCCTGGATCATGGTGTCCTGCCAGTACTTGTGTTGCAGCACGAACAGGCCTTCGTCCTCGGTGCGCACGCCTGACAGCAGTGGCTTGAGCTCGATTTCCTGGGCTGCCTCGTCGGCGCCTTCGACCCAGTGGGCAGCGCCTCGGGACATGTCGTTCCAGCCGGTGCCGCCGCCGTAGCCCGTCTGGCACGAGCGGAACTCTTCCAGGTCGTCCGGGGTAGCCATGCCGCTGACGTTGAAGAAGTCCTCGTACTGGCGAATGCGCTTGGCGCGGGCGTCGGCGCTCTCACCTTTTGGGGCGATGCAGTAGATGGTGATTTCGGTCTTGTTCACCGAAATCGGCCGGGCAATGCGGATTTGCGAACTGAACTGGTCCATCAGGTACACGTTCGGGTACAGGCACAGGTTGCGCGAGTTCTCGATCATCCAGTCGGCGCGTGCCTGGCCAAAGTCGGCGGCCAGTTGGTCACGTCGCTCGAATGCCGGACGGTCTTCGGGGTTGGCCCAGCGCGTCCAGAGCAGCAGGTGGCCATGGTCGAAGGAATAGAAGCCCCCGCCCTGCTTGGCCCAGGCGCCTGCGCTCATGGTCTTGATCTCGTCACCTGAGTCGCGCTGTTTGCGCTGGTTCTGGGTAGCGGCGTAGTTCCAGTGCACCGAGCTTACGTGATAGCCGTCGGCGCCGTTCTCGGCGGTGAGCTTCCAGTTGCCTTCGTAGATGTACGAACTGGCGCCGCGCAGCACTTCCAGGCCTTCAGGCGACTGATCGACGATCATGTCGATGATCTTGGCCGATTCGCCCAGGTGTTCCACCAGCGGTTTGACATCGGCATTCAGGCTGCCAAACAGAAAGCCCCGGTACGACTCGAAGCGTGCGACCTTGGTCAGGTCGTGGGAGCCGTCGCAGTTGAAGCTGTCGGGGTAGCCGGCGTTGCTCGGGTCTTTGACCTTGAGCAGTTTGCCGCTGTTGTTGAAGGTCCAGCCATGGAACGGGCAGGTGTAGCTGGCACGGTTACCGCGCTTGTGCCGGCACAGCATGGCGCCGCGGTGGCTGCAGGCGTTGAGGAAGGCATTGAGCACCCCGTCCTTGTTGCGCGCGATGAAGATCGGCTGGCGCCCCATGGTCAGGGAGAGGAAGTCGTTTTTCTCGGGGATCTGGCTTTCGTGGGCCAGGTAGATCCAGTTGCCCTCGAAGATGTGTTTCATCTCCAGGTCGAACAGCCGTGGGTCGGTGAACATCTCGCGCTTGCAGCGGTAGATGCCTTGTTCACGGTCGTCCTCGAGCATGGCATTGAGGTAGTCGAATCCCAGGGACATGGCCAGGGTCTCCATTGTTATTGTTCAGACCATGTCAGGTTAGGGATTCGACGGGTGGGGGACTATCCGGATTGTGCAGAGTGCTATCCAGTTTTTATGCGGACGTGCTTTCCGTCCTCGGCAAGCTTCCAGTGCACTTTTGTCGCTTTTTCTGCCTCTGCGGGCAAGTTGGCGGAAATTTTATTCATGAGTGCAGTGGTATTTTTCAGAACTGCCCTATCAGTTGAATCTAAAGCTTGGAAGTTTCTATGCAGGTTCAAATTGAACACTTCCACCAGGTTGTGTTCCTGCTGAGACCAGTTGTCAGCCTGGGATAACCGCTCCATTTCGTCCCCCATACCGTTCGCCGTAAAGCGACCTGAGTGCTCAAAGTCGTTCACGCGACGTTGCTGAACGAGCTTTCCGTGTTCTTGCAGCCTGGAATTCATGAGTTCATTGAAATGACGTTGAGCAGTAGATGCAGGGACATTGAAAGGTTTTGGTGCCTGTCTGCGTTGTGCTGGCCGATTAAATATTGATTTAAGCATGTGCCCACTGGGGTCTACGTTGTTAACGGGATCCCCAGCACAGTAGGCGTAACAATTTAATCCTCCTGCACCCATCGGGCTCAAGCTGTCAGGGCTGAGGAACCTCATCAGCACGGGATTGAACGCACGGTATCCATTCCCCAGCAAGTAATGCCCTGTGGCAGGCTCTTTTCTCTGCCCGCTGAAGCGCAGCACTGATGAGCTTTGCTCGCATCCATCATGCCCATAAACGGTGTACTGCAGTGAACAACAGGAAATTTGCGACGTCGACATGGTTCCCGCCTCTTACCCGAATATAGAGCAAATGGTGGGCGGTGCATGAAATGCAAACAACTGGCAAAATTATCAGGTGGCCATGCGAGCGCGCCTCATCCCCGACGTTTGAACGTCTGCGAAGGCAGCTCGCCAAACTGCTGCCGGTATACCTCGGAAAAGCGCCCCAGATGCAGAAAGCCATAATCCAGGGCCAGCTCCGTCACGCTACGCACGCCACATGTAGGATCACTCAAACACGCCTGCACCCGCTCCAGCTTGCGTTGCCGTACATAATGCTTAGGCGTTGTCCCCAGGTGCCGATCAAACAACGCGTACAGCGACCGCAAGCTCATGCAGGCCTGCTCCGCCAGCACCTCGGCTGAAAGCTCAAGTTTCAAGTTGCGCTCGATGTAATCCAGAATCCGCTCCAGGCTCGCCGCCGGTGCACTCAAATTTTCGCGCCGAATGTTGGTGCTCATCAACGTCAGCAGCTTGCTCGCGACAATCTGGCTGTAATGCCCCTGCACCCGTGGCAACGACTCATTCACCTCGGCCTCATGGCACACCATGGCCAACAGGTTCACGAACCCGTCCAGCTCCTCTAATCGGTAGTGGTTACGCAAGAACCGCACGCCGCCGTCGGGCCGATGCCAGCGTTGCTCGTCACAGATCGAATCGAGCAGCCGCGTCGGCACCTTGAGAATGAATTTCTCGCAGTCTTCCGAGTAGGTCAGGTCAACCGGGTCGTCCGGGTTGATCAACAGCAGCTCGCCCGGCACCAGGTGATGCTCGCGCTGGGGCCCGCGCCACAGGCAATTGCCATTAAGCAACACTTGCAGGTGATAGATGGTTTCCAGCGCTGGCGAGGTGACGCGCACGCTGCCGCCGTAGCTGATGCGGCATAGGTCAAGTTCGGCGAACTTGCGGTGGCTGAGGCTGGCCTGGGGGTGTGTGGTGCGCGACAAACCGATGCAATGCTGGCCCACGTGCTGGTTCACATAGTCGGACACAGCATAAGGGTCGGCATGATGAAACACGCTACTGCGCTCGCTCAGCAGGCGGCTTTCCATAGGCAAGGCACTCGGTTTCGTTATTGTTCTGGGCGCCGCTTCCTACGGGCCATATGGCCTGTGGTTGCGGTCGATCACGGTCATTCTATCGGGCTGAACACTGGGAACTTGGGGCAGGCGACAGCCGGTGCAGAGGCACACACTAAGCAAAAAGGCGGGGGTTGGGCAATGCGACGATTGGAATGGCTGGGCGGACAGCGGACAAGTCTTGGATACTGACCGTTCGTTTATCGAACATAATTATCTGTTTCGCGGTATTGGCCTCTTCGCGGGCAAGCCCGCCCCAGGTAAAACGCAGGCCTTGAGCGCTGTGCCGTACCTGTGGGAGCGGGCTTGCCCGCGAAGAGGCCGGCCCAGCTACAGTCAATTTCAATGCACCGCCACCTCCTGCCACCCTGCCCACCCCTGGCTCCTCGCACGAAACTGGCGCGGCGCAATGGCGAACAGCTCACGAAAACGCCGGTAGAAATGCGGAAAACTCACGAACCCACTGGCCACCGCCACTTCGGTCAGCGACTTGCTGGTGTGTTGCAGTAGCTGACGGGCATGGGTCAAGCGCAATTCCAGGTAGTAGCGCGGCGGTGTCGCCTGCACATGGCGGCGGAACAACCGCTCCAGGTGTCGACGCGACAACCCCGCATGATCAGCGATTTCGTCGATGCCAATCGGGTCTTCGATGTTCGCATGCATCAGCTCAAGGGCCAAAAGCACCCCCTTGGGCAGGCTTGGGTCGATTTGCGTGGCACTGGCCGGGGCATCACTCATCAGCCGCGCGCGGTCGCACGCCAGCATCTGCTCCACCGCCCGGCGTAACGCTGGGCCGCCGCTGTGTTCGAGCAACGCCAGCATCATGTCCAAGGCACTACTGGCCCCTGCGCAACTCAGGCGTCGACCATCCAGCACATGGGCTTGGCGGCTGACACGTACCTTGGGGAACAGCTCGCTCATCATCGCGCGGCCATCGGGGTGGAAGGCGCAGTCGTGATCATTGAGCAGGCCCGCCTCGGCCAGGAAATAGGCGCCGTTCCATAAACCACCGAGTTGGCAGCCATGCTGGTCAGCCTGACGCAGCTTGGCGCGCAGCAGCGGTGCGTTTTCCAGGCGCACCCTGAACCCACCGCATACCAACAGGGTGTCCAGCACCTGCACATCGAGCTCGGCCAGTGGCGTGTTGACCGGCAAGGCGATGCCCAAGTCACTCATGACCTGTGTTCCATCACCCACCACCTGTATATGGAACAGCGGCGTGGCGCTCATCAGGTTGGCGGTGACCAGGGTGTCCATGGCAGCAGTGAAGGCCATCATGGAGAAGTGCTCGCGCAGCACGAAGGCAACGCGTTGGCACGGGATCGACGGCGCGGTACGGCCTGCGGGTTCCAAGTGGGCTAGGTTGGCGTTCTTGAGAGTGCTTTCGAAGTGGCTCATGGCTTTAACTCACTGCGGGAATCGCGTTGGCTTCTTCGCGAGCAAGCTCGCTCCTACAGGGGGAAGCGCGTAAGCCAGAGCTGCACGATCCCTGTGTGAGTGGGCTTGCCCGCGAAGAAGCCCCCATCGATAGACCAAGTTACTTGCTGGCCTGGGTCGCCGCGGCGCGGGACGCCTGCAGCCACTCATCGAACTGCTGGCGGTGCGCCGCGACCCACTCCTTGGCGTGGCGGGTGATGTCGGCAGGCTTTTTCTCACCCTGCTGCATCTTGAGGTTCTGCGCGCTCTCGTCCGCCGTGGTGATCTGCATCAGCGACAAGAACTTGGTGGCCGCCGGGTTTTCCTGGGCAAACTCCTTGTTCAGCACCGCCTCGACCTTGTCGACTGCAAAGCCCAGGTTCTTGCCCTTGTACATCGTGTCGACGTTGTTGTTGCCATCCGGCAAGTCGGTCTTCGGCACTTCCAGCCAGACCACGTCCTTGTCCTCGACCAGCACAGTGGCGATCCACTGTGGCACCCAGGTGAAGTACAGGATCGGCTTGCCTTCCTTGTAGCGGGTGATGGTGTCGGCCATCAGCGCGAAGTACGAGCCCTGGTCGACGTGCACGCTGTCGTCCAGGTCATAGGCTTTAATGTGGTGCGAGATGATCAGCTCGCAGCCCCAGCCGGGGTTGCAGCCGGTGAGGTTGGCCTTGCCGTCGCCGTCGGTGTCGAACAGCTTGGCGATCTCGGGTTTTTTCAGGTCGGTGATGTACTTGATGTGGTACTGCTCGGCGGTCTTCTTGTCGATCAGGTAGCCCTGCAACACACCGGGCATGATGTCGCCGGCCTTGACCATCACGTCATTGCCACCGGCCTGCTGGTAGAACTTGTCATGCAGCTTGTCCCACAGGTGCACGGTGAAGTCGGCATCACCGTTGGCCAGGGCCACCATCATCACGCCGTACTCGGTTTCCTTTGGCTCCTGGACCTTGTAGCCCAGCTCGCGCAGGCCTTCCATGGCGACTTCGCCACGGAAACGCTCTTCGGCGATGGAGGGGAAGATCGGCGTCACCTTCACGCCCTCGCCCGGCTTGTCGGCCGAGGCGTTGGCGCACAGCGAGGCGATCACCAGGGCCAGGGCGCTGGCGCCTTGCAGGATGCTGCGGGAGAACTTGGATTCCAACATCGTCGCGTACCTTTTTCTGGTTTTTATGTCATGTGCGGCAGTACGAATGTGTTTGTGTCAGGCGGTCTTGCGCCGCCCTTGTGGCTGCGCCGCGCCAAACAGGCGCAGTACAACGCCCACGGGCCCGGTGTGGTACCAGCGCAGGCTCGGGTCGGCGCTGGTGCGCGCGCCCATGGCCTGGGTCAGGCGGTCGAGGAAGATCGCCAGCAGCACCAGCCCCACCCCGCCGACCGTGGCCAGGCCCATGTCCAGCCGGCCGATGCCGCGCAGCACCATCTGGCCCAGGCCACCCACCGAGATCATCGAGGCGATCACCACCATCGACAGCGACAGCATCAGCGTCTGGTTGAGCCCGGCCATGATGGTCGAGGTGGCCAGCGGCAGTTGCACACGGGTCAGCATCTGCCGCGGCGTGCAGCCAAAGGCGCGCGCCGCTTCGATCTTGTCTTCCGGCACCTGGCGGATCCCCAGGTTGGTCAGGCGCACCAGCGGCGGCAGGGCAAACACGATGGTCACCAGCACGCCCGGCACGTTGCCGATGCCGAACAGCATCACCACCGGCACCAGGTAGACAAACGCCGGCAGCGTCTGCATCGCGTCGAGCACCGGGCGGATGATGCTTTCCAGGCGGTTGCTGCGGGCGCAGACGATGCCCAGCGGGATGCCGATCACCGCGCAGAAGAACACTGAGGTGAGCACCAGCGCCAGGGTGGTCATCGACTCCGACCACACGCCGATCAAGCCCAGCAGGGTCAGGGTGACGAAGCACAGCAGCGCCATGCGCTTGCCCGCCAGCTGCCAGCCAAGCAACGAAGACAGCAGGATGCCGATGGTCGGTGGAATGCTCTGCAGGGTGAACTCGATGCCGTTGAGCACCTGGTCGATCGGCCAGCGGATGGCGCGGAACACCTCGCGGAAGTTATGCACGAGGAAGTTGAGCGTCGCGGTGACCCAGTCGCCCAGGGGGATGGTGGCCGCCTGGAACGGGTCAAGCAGACTGAATTCGGACATGGGGCAAACCTCGCGTGGGTTCAGTGGCGGCTCAGGGACTGCAAGGGCGCGCTGGTGGCCAGGCTGGAACACTGGCAGCGGCTGTTGAAGGTCTTGAAGAACGCGCGCACGTAGTCGTTGGCCGGCTGGTTGATCAGCTCTTGCGGGGTGCCGATCTGCACCACCCGGCCGCCCTCCATGATCGCAATGCGATGGCCGATGCGGATGGCTTCCTCGATGTCGTGGGAAATGAAAATGATGGTGCGCTGCTGTTCGGCCTGCAGGCGCATCAGTTCGCCCTGCATTTCGTTGCGGATCAGCGGGTCGAGGGCCGAGAAGGCTTCGTCCATCAAGAGGATGGTTGGGTCGTTGGCCAGCGCCCGGGCCAGGCCCACGCGCTGCTGCATGCCACCGGACAGCTGGTGCGGGTAGCTGTGCTCGTGGCCGGCCAGGCCAACCTGGCTCAACGCCTCGCGGGCACGGCTATGGCGCTCGGCTTCGGCGACGCCGGCGATTTCCAGGCCGAAGGCGGTGTTCTGCAGCACGCTCATGTGCGGCATCAGGGCAAAGGACTGGAATACCATGCCCATTTCCTTGCGGCGCACATCGAGCAGGGCTTTATCGGACAGGCCGGTGATTTCGCGGCCGTTGAGGTGGATGCTGCCGGAGGTGGGCTCGATCAGGCGGTTGAACAGCCGCACCATGGTCGATTTGCCCGAGCCCGACAGGCCCATGATGACGAAAATCTCGCCACGTTTGACGGAAAAGCTTGCATCGAACACGCCGACGACGTGGCCGGTCTTGCTGAAGATTTCGTTCTTGTCGGCGCCCTTGCGGAGCATCTCCATGGCCATGTTCGGGTTGGGGCCGAACACTTTGAAGATGTTGTTTACCGAAAGAATCTCATCGGCCTGGCTCATACGACCTCTTTATTATGCTTATTAACCAACCTATCAACTTCGCACTTTGAGTAAGGCGGGTAGATCAGTGCGAGTACGCTTGGCAGTCCGTTCAAAATCGAACGTGAGTCAACACCGGCACGCAGAAAGTCCTGCTTCAAAAAATTATTCGACATCGATGTCTCAATGTCGCGCCGTGGGTTTACGTTAGGCCTTGGCCCTAGGTGGGTCCAACGACATTTGCAGAGCGCTAATCATTACCTGAAGTTATCAATCACGGTCTGAGGCCTGCCGCAGAGCCTGCCAATACCGCATGCCCGCGCAGGCGTAGCCTTGTGCTGCGAAGAGAGCGACTCATACACTAGCGATGGGGTACCTGTACGGGCCCTTTCGCAGCACAAGGCTGCTTCTACAAAGGATCTGAACCCTACCGACATGGTCAGACACTCCGAACCCGATCAGACCCTGATCAAGATGCCCTCGCTGCGCGCGGTCAAGGTCTTCGTCGCGGCCGCCAAATACCAGAATTTCACCCGGGCAGCCGAAGCGCTGTGCGTGACCCAGGCAGCGGTAAGCCGCCAGATCCGTGAGCTGGAAACCTACCTGGGTGCCGAACTGTTTACCCGGGTGGGCCGTGCGGTAGAGCTGACCGTGGCCGGTTCGATCTTCTTCGATGCGGTGCAGTTATCATTCGTCAACATCTCCCAGGCGGCCGAGCGAATCCGCAGCAACATCAACCCCAAACACGTGGTTACCCTGTGCTGCTCACCGGCGTTTGCCGCGTTGTGGTTGGGGCCACGGATGCCGAAGTTCTTCGACGAAAACCCGGACATCGACATCAACCTGGTCACCACCCAGAACTTTTTGTCGATGGAGCCTGGGGTACGGCCGGACATCTACATCACCAAGCTGGGCAAGATCCAGGCCGGCTACAGCTGCCACCCGCTCAACCATGATGTGGTCTACCCGGTATGCAGCCCGCACTACCTGGCGCAGCACCCAGAGCTGGCCACCCTGGCAGGGATTCGCGATGGCTCGTTGCTCAACCTCAGCCCGTATGGCCGCTCTCAGGTGGCCGAGCACGTGGACTGGAACGTCTGGCTGGCGTTCCATGATATCGACCTCAAGAGCCGCTCCAGCACCGCACCGCATTTCTTCAATGCCAATGACTACAACCTGCTGGTGCAGCTGGCCCTGAGCAGCCAGGGCGTGGCGTTGGGCTGGCACCACCTGGTGGGCCCGCTCGTTGCCCAAGGGTTGCTGGTGCGGCCAGTCGAGGCGCAATTGGTGCTCAAGGACACCTTCCACTTCCTGGCGTTCAACGAAGACAAGGAACATGACGCCAGCTGCCGGCGCTTGCGTGACTGGCTACTGGCGGAATTTCAACCGTTGCTGGAGGCTGCCACCTAACGCCGGGTCACTGCACCGGCAAGAAATTCATCAGCAACAGGCTCTGCGCATAGTTGAGCCCGATCCGCCGATAGCGCTCATCCAGCAACTCTGCCAACAAATCCAGCCGCGCCACGATCTTGCCGAACTCCACCGCGAAGCTCAGGTTGCTGCCCTCCTCGGAAATCTCGTTGGAGAACAGCAACAACACGCCGTTGGCGTCCTGCCGCTGGCTGAGCATCCAGGTGGCCTTTTCGATATTGCGCGCGGCGTTGTTGACGAACAGCGGGTCGATGGTGTCCGTCATGTAGAAGTCAGTGCGCCCGCCATGGGCAGTGATCAGCATGCTGCCGATGGCGTAGATGAACGCGCCGACCCGGTCCCCGCGAAACTCGGGGCTCAGGGCATAACTCAAGGCAGCAAGGTCGCGCCGATTGCCCAACTGCGCCAAGGGTTGACGCTGTTCGATGGCAATCCGGATCTGCCGCTCGGCCGTGGCGGCATCGACGTAGCCCGAAGCCTTCCACTGGTTCGGGTTGCGCAGGTACAGCTTGTTCATCAGCAGGTACAGGCTTTGCAGGTTGTCGCGCATCGACAGCGTCGCCAGGCGGTCGACACTGGTCTGGAACAGCTCGCTGGGCTTGCCGTTGCCGAACTGGCTGACAATGTCACGGCCCTGCTCCTGGGTGCAGGCGCACAGGCACGTCAAAGCGCCTGCCAGCAGCAGGCCGGGGAGGATTCTGGAAGAACTTGCAACCATCGGCACCGGGTCGATATTCGGCGGCCGCACCGGGGATCAGTGCGACCTGGCCAAGCATAGAGCCCGGAAAACCGAAAAAGTGCGATGGTCACATGGCGTGGCGCAACATCTCCACCACCTGCGCATGCAACACCGGGTCACCACAGGCCACCACACACCCGCCATGTTGCGCCGAGCTGCCATCCCAGGCCGTGATCACACCACCCGCGCCTTCGATGATCGGCATCAATGCCTGCACGTCATAAGGCTGCAGGCTCGCCTCCACGATCACATCGACAAAGCCCGAGGCCAACATGCAGTACGCATAACAGTCACCGCCATACCGCATCAGCCGCGCCTGGCCGGCAACCGCCTCGAATGCTGCCTTGCGCTCAGCGGTGTCGAACATGTCCGGCGTGGTGCACATCAGCGTGGCCGAGGCCAGGTCGGCGCAGGCGCGGGTCTTCAGTGGCGTGCCACTGCGCCATGCGCCTTCTGGGGTGCCGACAAAGCGTTCGCCGGTAAAGGGCTGGTTCATCACCCCCACAACCGGACGTGCGCCATCGTTCAGGGCAATCAGCGTGCCCCACAGCGGCAGGCCGGTGATGAAGGCGCGGGTGCCGTCGATCGGGTCCAGCACCCACGTCAGCGGGCTGGTGCCCACCGCCACGCCCTGCTCTTCACCGAGAATACCGTGCTCGGGATAGCGCGCCTGGATCAGCTCGCGCATGGCATCTTCGGCCGCTTTGTCGGCCACCGTCACCGGGTCGTACAAGCGCCCGCCCTTGTCCTCGACATCCAGGCTGGCGCGAAAATACGGCTTGATCGCCACCGCAGCGGCATCGGCCAGCCGCTCGGCAAAGGCGCGAAATTCGCCGATCTGTTCAGCACTCAGGGACATGGAGCAGGCCTCTTGAAAATGGTCGGGCCAGCATCATACCCGACAACCCGAAGCCGCGCCCAAGGGGGCGTACGTGGGTCTAAACTGAACAGGGCCAGATCACCAGGCATGCACCGGGGGGCTTCCACACGCGGAGGTGTGAGATGAGCCAGTTCAAGCGATTGTTCGTCATGCTCGGCCCGCAGATGCGCCACACGCCCGCGTTGCAACGCGCGGCGGCATTGGCAGAATCCAGCGGTGCACTACTCGATATCAATGTGTTCGTCGACGATGTCGACACTTTCGGCTTGATGAGCGATGGCCGTGAGCGTGAACGGCTGCTCAGCGACAATCGCCAATGGCTGGCCGATGAAGCCGAGCAAATGGCCGACGCCGGTCTGGATGTGTCCACCGAACTGCTGCTGACTCGCGACCCGTTGGCCAGCGTGATCGAGCGCATCGAACGGCTGGGCTGCGACCTGCTGGTCAAGGACGTGCAGCACGAACCGGTGCTCAAACGCTTGCTGGTAACCCCCCTGGACTGGCAGTTGCTCAAGGACAGCCCGGTCGCCGTGCACCTGGTCAGCGACATCCGCCTGCCCCTGCCCCGGCAAGTCGCCGCGGCGGTAGACCTTAACTTCCATGGCGCGGGCGAGCACCTTGACGAACAGGTGATCCACAGCGCCCATGCCCTGGCCCTGCAGTGCAACGCCGAGCTGCACCTACTGCATGTGTGTGATGCGGCCAAGACGCACATCGCCGACTTTGGCGCCGGCACCGTCACCATGCCCGGTTTCGATGGCAGTGTGCGGACCGCGCAACGTGCGTCGTTCAACCGCCTTGGCGACCATCACCAGGTGCCGTTGGAGCGCAGGCATTTCGTGGAAGGGCCGGCGATTCGTGCGATTGCCCAGTTCGTCAGCCATACACGGGTCGATGTGATCGTCATGGGCAGCCACCGCCACGACGCCATGCAGACCTTCCTGGGCGGTACCACGGCGCATGTGCTGGAGCATCCGCTGTGCAATGTGTTGGCGATCAAGGCGAGGCAGTGAGGCCGTTGGGAGCGGGTTAGCCCGCTCCCAACGGTTGGCCTGCAAGGGTGATAACTGGCACGGGCGCTCCATTTAAAAATAATGCATTTGATAATGATTCGTAGTAGTTTTTCGGCGTTTTCCACCCCTTCTCCTAGCGCCCTACTCCAGGATCGTACCGTCGATGCGTCGCACGTTCGTTTCGCTTTGTGTGCTTCATGCTGTCTCCCCGCTGGCCTGGGCTGAGCCCGACCCGATCAGCGACCCCGCCCGGATCGAACTCCAGGCCTTGAACATTACCGG
Organism: Pseudomonas putida; assembly: GCF_025905425.1. Lineage (NCBI taxonomy): Bacteria > Pseudomonadati > Pseudomonadota > Gammaproteobacteria > Pseudomonadales > Pseudomonadaceae > Pseudomonas > Pseudomonas putida. Next base: position 2,497,217 of record NZ_CP109603.1, read on the forward strand.
TAACGCCGTCAGCGAACGTGCCGATGGCCCGGTGGTCGGCTACAAGGCTACCCGTTCAGCCAGTGCCACGCGCACCGACACCGCCCTGCACGAAACCCCGCAATCAGTCAGCGTGGTCCCCAAGGACGTGCTTGAAGACACCGGCGCCACGCGGCTGCAGGATGGCCTGGACTACGCCGGCGGTGTAGGCCGCGCCAACAACTTCGGTGGCCAGGGCCTGACCACCTTCACGGTGCGTGGCTTCACCACGGGCGAGTTCTACCGCAATGGCTTCCCGATCAACCGTGGCTACCCCAATGCCCCCGACGCCAACACCGTCGAGCGCCTGGAAGTGATCCGCGGCCCGGCCACCAGCTTGTATGGCCGGGGCGACCCCGGCGGCACCTTCAACGTGGTCAGCAAGCAACCGCTGGCTGAACGCAACGTTACCCTTGGCAGCCAGATCGACGATCAGGGCATGCACCGCGCCACCCTCGATGCCACTGGCCCGCTGAACGAAGATGGCACGCTCGCCTACCGGCTGAACGTACTCGGTGAAGGCGGCGAGAGCTTTCGCGATGATGTCGAGAGCGAGCGCTACGACGTCGCGCCCGTGGTCAGTTGGCAGGTCAACGACAGCACCAAAATCGTCTTCGAAGGCGACTTCATGCGCAACAACCACCCGCTGGACCGTGGCCTGACCCGCTATGCCACCCAGGCCGGCAGCGCATCACGCGACACCTACATCTGGGAGAAAGGCAGCGACAATTTGCTGCACAACGACAACAACATGGCCCAGGTGCGCTTCGAGCACCTGCTCAATGACAACTGGACGTTGGCTGGCGGGTTCCAGTTTCTCGATGGCTCGCTCAAGGGCAACGCGGTGGAAGGCAACGGCGCGCCCGTCGATGGCCGTACCCTGCAGCGCAACTTCAACTACCGCAAGCTGGAATGGACCGACCGTGACTGGCAACTGAACCTTACCGGGCATTTCGACACCGGTGGTTTCAGCCACACGCTGCTGACCGGCATCGAGTACGAAAACTACGATTACAACTCGATCATCCAGCGCTCCTCGGCGGCCTACCCAATCGATATCTACGAACCGGTGCTCGGCCAGCCAAGGCCCGCGCTGGCGCGCACCACCACGTGGGACAAAGAGAACCTGCAGACCTGGGCCTTCTTCATCCAGGACCAAGTAGCGTTGACCGAGCGTCTCAAGGCCTTGGCCGGCATACGCTTCGAACGCTTCGAGCACGCGTATGACGACAAGTTGGTCGATACCCGCGATTTCAGCAAAGGCGAGAACGGCGTTACCCCGCGCTTTGGCCTGATCTACGACCTGACCGACACGGTGGCGGTTTATGCCAACACGGCGCGGTCATTCAAGCCCAACAGCGGCACCCCTGCCGGCAGCGGCGGCTTCGACCCCGAGAAGGGTAAATCCTACGAACTGGGCGTGAAGTGGGAAGCGCTCGATCGCCAGCTGAGCGTGGATGCGGCGGTGTACCACATCGTCAAGGAAAACGTGCTGGCACGCGATCCCAACGACCCCTTTGGCATCCTCAACATCGCCGCAGGCGAGGTGCGCAGCCGCGGCCTGGACATCAACATTGCCGGCAACCTCACCCCCGAGTGGCGCGTGATCGGCGGCTACGCCTATGTCGATGCCGAAGTGACCAAGGACACCACCTTGCCGACCGGTACCCGCCTGGCCAACATCCCGCGCAACACTTTCAGCCTGCTGAATACCTACGAATTCCAGGATGGCCTGGCCAAAGGCCTGGGGCTGGGGGTTGGCCTGAAGTACGTGGATGATCGCGCCGGCCAGACAGCCGCGACGACCTATACGATGGAACGCTACAGCGTGGTCGACCTGCTCAGCTTCTACAAGGTCAATGAACACGTGCGGCTGAACCTGGATGTGAAGAACGTCTTCAACAAGGGGTATGACGAAGGGGCGTTCAATAGCTATGTCTACCCGGGGGCACCGCGCACGGTGCAGGCCGGGGTTTCGTACACGTTCTGACTCACCGCGGGCTTTGTGGGATGGCACGGGCTTCGCCCGTGTTCGCGGGGCAAGCCCGCTCCCACAGGGATCGTGCCGTCTTTAGAGATTCGAACAAGACAGTTGCTCACACAGGTTGTGAGCTGCCGCCAGAACGTTGGACCGTTTCAACTAGCCGATGCAGGTGTTCAGAGCGCCTTGCTGTAGAACAACGCGTACGACTCGATCCCGTCGTTTGGCTGCTTGATGCCCGCGTTGGAGTAATGCATGGCGCGGATGCCCACCTTCTGCGCCCCCGGCAGCTTCAGGCCAAAGCCGATGCGGTCCTCGAAGTTGACCGCAGACCCCAGGCGCTGGTCGCCTACTTCAGTCTTGGAAAACGCCGCCAGGCCAATGCCGGCCTCGATGTAGGGGGTGTAGGTGAAACCGCTGAATTCGTAGGTGAACACCGGGCTGAACGACAGCGCATGCGCGCCGCTGGCATCGCCGCCTTCCCAATAGGTGTAAGCCGCATCCCAGTAACCGGTCACATATCCGGTACTGCTTTGCAGCCATTTCGTGTCCCAGTCGAACGACAGGCCGATGCGGTAGGTCATGTCGCCTTGGCCGGTGGCGCCCACGGCACCGGATATCTGCGAGGCCTGAGCCAGATTGGCCCCGGCAAAGGCCAGCACTGCAGCGGCCAGCGAAGCAGCGAGACGGGTTTTCATCAATGACATCTCCTGATGGTCTACACGGCAAGTGGGGGCTTGAGCCCCTCGATCTTGTGCGGTGACCGGCGCATCCAGACCGGTCACACGAGGTAATACTTTTCTGATTATTGTCCAGATAATCAGAAAGTTGAAAGCTATTTGCCACTATCAGTCGTACGCCGCCTCTTCGTGTTCGCCCAACAGTCGCCGCTGCCTGGGTGTGGCCTCTTGCAGTACGTGCGGGTTGAATTGCCAATGCAGGTACGGTGAGAACTTCTGCGCCACCATGCGCCGGCCGTAATGCACTTGCAGCATGTCGCGCTCGCGGGACTGTGTGCAATTGGCGCCGCCGCTGTGCCAGACATCACTGCGAAACACCAGGGCATCGCCTGCCTTGCACAACACCGGATGCGCTTCACGCCCTTGCCATTGCGCTTCGCCCGCCTGCGGTGGGCGAGCGGCACGATGGCTGCCCGGTACGATCCAGGTCGGGCCGATGCTGTGATCGATATCACTGAGGTACAGCTGCACGGTCAGTATCTGCATGGGCTGGGTAAAGGCCCCTCGCTCACTGATCCAGGCAGGCAACTGCATGGGCAGGTGGTCCAGGTGCAGCCCCATGCCGGGATAGCCGGGGTGGCTACGCCAGGCCGTTTGGCCGATCACGTGGCAGTCCTCGCCCAGCGCCGCCTCAGCCAGGTTTATCAGGGGTGGAAGATCAAGAAACGGCAGCCACAAAGGGTTGCGGTTGAACACGCATTTGTAGTGTTCGAGCAGCCCTTGGTAGTCCCAATGAATCGGCTGCAGGTCATCGATGGCGCAGCGCAGCAGCGCGATGCGCAGAGGTTCGAGCACACCGGGGATCAATACGAAACCCCGCTCGTCCAACATCTCCAGTTGCAGATCCAGGCTCATGGCGATGCGCTCCTGTGCGGCAGGAGTACAAATGTACTCCCACCCGGATTGTGCCCTTCAACGCCAATGCAGGTTGACCGTGGCAGGCGCTTTGCCGTCTACGGCCACCTGCTGCTGTACCGTCTCACCTTGGGCGTTGCCGGTGACTTTGTAATGGCCCGGCGGCAACTGCACATACAGCAGCGGGCCTACATCTGTAACACTGAGCACGGGTTGGCCCTGTGCGCTCTGGATGTCGACAGTGGCACCGCTCTGAAACTCGTTGCCGGGGCCTGCCGAGAGTTCGACGTGCAAGTCATAGCCTTTGGTCTTGCGCAGGGCATTGGCTTCATCCTGGCCGATACCGCCTTGCAGGTAACGGACGCCGTTCTGCTCTTGCTCTTGCAACTGGACGGCCTGCATGTTGATAGGCGCATTGAGGTCGGCAGCCGCCGCCAGCGTCCAGGGCAAGGCCAGGGTGAACAGCAGCGCCGCGCCAAGGGCATAGTGATGATTACGCATGGTAGAACCCTCCTTCTGAGGATGGTTTACCTATTATCCGATCCTCTGGGGGCGCTAGCGTTTGTGCTGATGCGTGGTCGTCAGCTGAGTTGGCGCCCCACCCGGCTCAACTGCCGCGCTGCTCTTCCAACAACTTCACAAACATGCTCAAACTGCGCGAAACAGTCCCTCTTCGCCACACCAGCCAGGTCTTCAAATACCGAAAATCCTCCGACATCGGCCAAGCACTGACCGTGCTGCACCCCGGCATGTTATCGAGCATGCTGCGCGGCATCATGGCGAGCCCGGCGCCGGCGCTCACACACGCCAGCATCCCGTGATAAGACTCCATCTCATGGATCTTGCCTGGCACCGCCTGGTCCTGCACAAACCAGTTCTCGAAATGATGGCGGTACGAGCAGTTGGCGCGAAACGCGTAGATGCTCTCCCCGTTGACATCCTGGGCCCGGCTCACCGGCGCATGGTTTAGCGGCGCGATGACCATCATCTCTTCTTCGAACACTGGCATGCCCTCAAGCGTCGGATGCAGCAGCGGCCCATCGACGAACGCCGCAACCAGGCGCCCGGACAACACCCCTTCGAGCATGGTCCCTGAAGGCCCGGTCGAGAGGTCCAGGTCGACCTTGGGATAGCGCTGGTTGTATGCCGCCAACAACGCCGGGATACGCACCGCCGCCGTGCTTTCCAGCGAGCCCAGGGCAAAGGTGCCCTGTGGGTCTTCGCCCGCCACGGTCAACCGCGCCTCGTGCACCAGGTCAAGAATACGCCGGGTGTACTCAAGAAAATTCCAGCCCGCTGGCGACAGGCGCAAGCGGCTTTTTTCGCGGATGAACAGCTCTACCCCCAAGTCTTCCTCCAACTGCTTGATGCGCGTGGTCAGGTTCGAGGGCACCCGATGGATATGCTGCGCGGCGGCACTGATGCTGCCCTGCTCGGCCACTGCCTTGAAGATTTCCAGTTGCACCAGGTCCACAGTCATTCTCCAAACGTGAATGTTTCGCTCATTATTATTCAGTTTTCATTAAATCCCTACCCCACTAGTCTGGCGTCACTGATTAACAACAACGAGAGTGTCCGCCATGAGCGCGATCAGCAGCCTGACCCATGCCATCTCCCTCGACCCGCACAGCGGCGAGCAGATTGGCGCCTACCCCTTCGATACCGACGCCGCACTGGAAGCGGCGCTGCAACGTGCCAAGGTAGGCTATGGCCAATGGCGTCTGGTGTCGCTGGGACAGCGCAGCGAATACCTGCTTGCCCTGGCCAGCACCCTCGAAAGCAAAGCCGAAGCGTTTGCACAAATGATCAGCCGGGAAATCGGCAAGCCGATCACCCAGGCCCGTGGCGAAGTGAGCAAGTGTGTCGGGCTGTGCCGCTGGTACGCCGAGCACGGCCCGGCCATGCTGGCAGCGGAGCCGACGCAGATCGAAAAAGCGCGCATCGAGTACCGCCCGCTGGGCCCGATCTTGGCCGTGATGCCGTGGAACTTCCCGATCTGGCAGGTACTGCGTGGCGCCGTGCCGGCGATCCTCGCCGGTAACACCTACGTGCTCAAGCACGCCCCGAACGTCATGGGCAGTGCCTACTTGCTGGGCGAACTGTTCAAGGATGCCGGCCTGCCTGAAGGCGTTTTCGAAGTACTGAACGTGACCCCGGACGGCGTCACTCGCGCCATCAACGACCCGCGCATTGCCGCCGTGACGCTGACCGGCAGCGTGCGCGCTGGCATGGCGATCGGTGCCCAGGCCGGCGCCGCCCTGAAGAAGTGCGTGCTGGAGCTGGGTGGGTCCGACCCGTTCATCGTCCTGGCCGACGCCGACCTGGATGCCGCGGTCAAGGCCGCTGTCATCGGCCGCTACCAGAACACCGGCCAGGTCTGCGCCGCAGCCAAGCGCCTGATCGTCGAAGAGAGCATCGCTGATGCGTTCACCCTCAAGTTCGTCGAGGCAACGCGCCAGTTGAAAGTCGGTAACCCGCTGGAAGACGACACCTACATCGGCCCGATGGCCCGTTACGACCTGCGCGACGAACTCGATGGCCAGGTTCAGGCGACCCTCGCCGAAGGCGCCACCCTGCTGCTGGGTGGCAACAAGGTCGAAGGCGTGGGCAACTTCTACGCACCGACCGTGTTCGCCAACGTCACCCCGGAAATGACGGCGTTCAAACAGGAGCTGTTCGGGCCGGTGGCGGCGATCATCACCGCGCGGGATGCCGACCATGCGGTGGCGCTGGCCAACGACAGCGAGTTCGGCTTGGCGGCGACCATTTACACGGCCGACTACGCCCTGGCCGAGCGCATGACTGCGGCGCTGGATACCGGTGGCGTGTTCATCAACGGTTACTGCGCATCCGACCCCCGCGTCGCCTTCGGTGGCGTGAAGAAGAGCGGTTTTGGCCGTGAGCTGTCGCACTTTGGTGTGCGCGAATTCACCAATGCCCAGACGGTGTGGCTGGATCGAAACTGATTGCTGGATTGGGGCTGCCTTGCGGCCCCACTCGCTTTAATCCCTGGCCTGATCCTTCACCCAGTCCAACATCCCCCCCGGCACGATCAACTCATGCCGTGCCCGCGAACAAGCGGTATACAGGCCCGCCAGCATCCGCGCCCGTTCGTTGCGATTGCCCGCCGCCACCGGCGTGACCATCAGCTCCGGTGACACCATCACCCGGGCGAACTCCATGTTCTTCACGTCCCGCACCCGCCCCAAAAACAGCTTGGGCGCCTTGTCCCAGCGATAACGGCTCTTGGCCTTGGCAAAATGCTCTGGCGTGTAGCCCTTGCGCAGCATGTTCGCCACCGCCACGAAGGCCTTGTCATCGCCCTTGTCCTGCTCCAGCGCCTGCCAGCTGGCATAGCGGAACAACATCGGGTGACGCGGCCGGGTGCCGTAGCGGTACAGCTCGATGCAGTCCTCGACGAACAGCTCGAAATCCTTGCGCGCACTTTTGAGCAGCACAAACGGCACACCTTGGTGAGTGAGACGCTGGAACCAGCCGAACAGGCCCCATTCGTCATCGACGATCAGCGCCGTGGGCTGTTCGGGTACTGTGACGGTGTCGAAGAAGCTGACCCGGGTGTAGTGCTCTGCACTGCCACTGAACGCCGCCTGGATCTTGGCCGGGTGCGCCTGAATCAATGGGTTGAGAACGTTGTCCATCGCAGGCCCGGCACGCAGCGAATGGTCGATATAGCGCTGACGGATGAAGCCACCGTGGTGTGGGCTCAGGCCATTGAGGTTCTGCAACTCGTCACCCAAGGCGATGATCGACTGCGGGCTGCGGTCCAGCACGGCGAGCATCGGTGCCGACAGTTCATGGGCCTCATCGACGATGACGTGGGTGTACCGGCTGTCGATCACCTCCAGTGTCAACGACAGCAGTTTGACCCGGTGGTAGTCACGCACCGGCAGCTGAATGTCGCGCGCTGAAGGGCGAATCAGCTCTTGCCAGTACAACCGGGCCTTTTCCAGCAGCACTTCCTGATCCAGCGGTGACGTGCCAGGGCCCGCCCAGGGCAGGTGGTGCAGCTCGATCTGGGTATCGCCGGTTCGGCAGAAGCTGCGCACGGCCTTGATACACAAGGCAACGACATCGCGGGCGGCCAGCGGGCCGATATCGGGGATATTCAACCACTTCACCACCTGCGCTTCCTGCGGGCGCCAGGACAGCTTGGTGCGATACGGGTCGCGCAAGCGCCAACCGTTACTGGTGAGGTCACGGTTCAGAATCTCGTCTGCCAGTTGGCCGAAGGTCAGCGCGGTGTATGCCTGAGCATCCTTGACGCGTGCCTGCAAGGCGCGCAACTGGCCCTCGGTCAACGCCAGCAACAGTGTGCGCTGGGGATCGAGCAAGCGGGCGAACTGGTGGATCAAGAAAGTCTTGCCGGTTCCAGCAAAACCTTGCACCGCAACAGACTCGTCGACACCTGACAGAAACTCGCGCAGCAGGCGGTTTTGTTGATCGCTCAGCAATAGATCGCTGGCCAACGATGGCAGGTAGACCGGGTGTAGCGGCGTGACCTGTTGCCGGTAGCTATCGGCAAACTGGAAATTCCACTGGCCTTCGGCATCGTGCAAGTCCTCGACGTCGTACTTGACCTCGGCAGACAACAGACCGATACCATTCTCACCCAGCATGCCAAGGCCCATGGCGAACGCCTCGCGGTCGAAGTGCTGCGCCACCTGGCCCTGAAAGCGGCCCGGTGCGGCGATTTCGACTTCGTTGGCGATACGCACGATTTCAGCGAAACGCCGCTCCTGCGCGTCTGCCGTTGCGGTGGCGGGCTGGCGCGGCAGGTTCTGCACGAACAGCACCGCCGCGGCCTCCATTAAGCTGGCAGTCGGGAAAAAATCGCGGGCGGTGGGCTCGCTGGCAAGGCGGTCGGCTTGGTCGCTGGGCAATGGCAGGTAGAACATCGGGACCTCGGGTGGAAACAGGTCGGCACGATAGCAACTTTCCGTGGGGGGTGCTGGACTGCGTGTTGCTGCCCTCAGCCCCTGCCCCGCTTCAGGGTCTCGCTCGGCAACTCCTTGAACAACTGCCGGTAACTCTCGGAAAACCGCCCCAGATGCCAGAACGACCAGCGCATGGCCACCTCCGCCACCGTCACATCCCCCTGGCGCAACAAGTCTCGGCGCGTGCCATTGAGCCGGCGCAGCCGCAGCCAGTGCGCCGGCGGCATACCGGTGAAGGCCTTGAACGCCTGCTGCAACTGGCGCAGAGAAACACCGGCCACATCGGCCAACGCCATCAGATTGAGCGTTTCTTCGGGGCAATCCGCCGCCCATTCACTGACCCGGCGCATGATCTCGCGTGCTTCACTTCGCCTCCCCAGCGCACCGCCGTCCAGCCGCTGGCAGGCGCTGTCGAGGATGAACAGGCAATCTTCAAGCAGTTGCTCTGCCAGCGCCTCGCCCTGCAGCGGGCAATCGGCTTTGCCCAGGCGGGTCAAGGTGGCGCTCAGCCAACTGCCGAACAACGCGTTCTGGCCACTGCCCAACGGCACCATGAACAACCCTTCAAGGCGCTGCGGATCGAGGCCATGGCGAGCCAGGAACGCCTGGTCGAACACCACCGCAACTTCTTCGTAGTTTTCCGGGGTGATCCAGATATTGCGGCTCTGCTCGTTGAGCAGGTAAAGGCTGTTTTCACTGCGGTCGAAGCAGAACGCCAGCGACCCGCTTGGGGGGCGGAAGAACTGCTCGACACGGGTATTCAGACGTTCTTCATACACCTCCACGCCATCGAGCCCCAGGCAACGCAGTTCACCGCTGAAATGACCCGGCGACATTTGCCGGTACTGCTGTTGCCAGCCGGGGGTGGCACGCACCTGTTCAGTGACATCGGTGGTGTGGAAAGCCTGGACCTGTAAGGCATTGAGCGTTGTCACGCATTGTCCTGTATGCACTCTTTTGGTGCATTGATTGCCGAATAAAGTGGATAGATTGCCCCTGGGGGCTGCGACCAAGATAGTCTCCAGCGCGTCACCTGGGAAGCCACCCGCTCCTGCCGCGCACACAAAAACCCAACCAAGAGGTCTGTATGAACGCCCCCTTCGATCAGCTGTCCACGTGGCTGAAAGAACACCGGATCACCGAAGTCGAATGCGTGATCAGCGACCTGACCGGCATCGCCCGCGGCAAGATCGCACCGACCGCCAAGTTTCTTCACGAGCGCGGCATGCGCCTGCCTGAAAGCGTGCTGCTGCAGACGGTCACCGGCGACTACGTTGACGACGACATCTACTACAGCCTGCTCGATGCCGCCGACATCGACATGGTGTGCCGCCCGGACCCATCCGCGGTGTACCAGATCCCCTGGGCAATCGAGCCGACCGCGATCGTTATTCACGACACCTTCGACAAGCAAGGCAACCCCATCGAACTGTCGCCGCGCAACGTCTTGAAAAAGGTGCTCAAGCTGTACGCCGACCAAGGCTGGCAACCGATCGTCGCACCAGAGATGGAGTTCTACCTGACCAAGCGCTGCGAAGACCCAGACCTGCCGCTGCAGGTACCGCTGGGCCGTTCGGGCCGCGCCGAGAGCGGTCGCCAATCGTTCTCGATCGATGCCGCCAACGAATTCGACCCGCTGTTCGAAGACGTCTATGACTGGTGCGAACTGCAGGGCCTGGACCTGGATACGCTGATCCATGAAGACGGCCCGGCACAGATGGAGATCAACTTCCGCCACGGCGACGCCCTGGACCTTGCCGACCAGATCACCGTGTTCAAGCGCACCATGCGCGAAGCGGCGCTCAAGCACAACGTGGCGGCCACCTTCATGGCCAAGCCGATCACTGACGAACCCGGCAGTGCCATGCACCTGCACCAGAGCGTGGTGGACATCGCAACCGGCAAGCCTGTGTTCGCCAATGAAGATGGCAGCATGAGCGAGCTGTTCCTGCACCACATCGGCGGTTTGCAGAAGTACATCCCCAAGCTGCTGCCGATGTTCGCGCCGAACGTCAACTCGTTCCGCCGCTTCCTGCCGGACACCTCAGCACCGGTCAACGTCGAATGGGGCGAAGAAAACCGCACCGCCGGCTTGCGTGTGCCGACCTCGAGCCCCGACGCGATGCGCGTGGAAAACCGCCTGCCGGGCGCCGATGCCAACCCTTACCTGGCCATCGCCGCCAGCCTGCTGTGTGGCTACCTGGGTATGGTCGAGAAGATCGACCCGAGCGCGCCGGTGCAGGGCCGGGCTTACGAGCGACGCAACCTGCGCCTGCCGATCACCATCGAAGATGCCCTGCAGCACATGGAAGACTGCGAGACCGTGCAGCGTTACCTGGGCAAGCAGTTCGTCCAGGGCTATGTAGCGGTCAAGCGTGCCGAGCACGAGAACTACAAACGGGTGATCAGCTCCTGGGAGCGTGAATTCCTGATGCTCAGCGTTTGATTGCCCGGGGCGCGTTGCGCCCCACTTGCACCGAACCCAAGAACAAGACCAACGAGGTGTCGACATGCGTCATCTGCAATCCCTGGTTCCCGCTGCATTCACATTACTGTTCGGCGCTGCCGCCCAAGCCGCACCGACCGTCAGCGTGTACAACTGGACCGACTACATCGGTGACACGACCCTGGCCGACTTCCAGGCCAGCAGTGGGATCAAGGTGGTCTATGACGTGTTCGATTCCAACGAAACCCTGGAGGGCAAACTGCTGGCCGGACGCACCGGCTACGACGTGGTGGTGCCTTCGAACCACTTCCTCGCCCGGCAAGCCCAGGCTGGCGCCTTCTTGCCGCTGGACCGCAGCAAGCTGCCCAACTGGAAGCACCTGGACCCCAAACTGCTTAAGCAGCTTGAGCAGAATGACCCCGGCAACCAGTACGCCGTGCCCTACCTGTGGGGCACCAACGGCATCGGCTACAACGTCGACAAGGTCAAGGCCGCACTGGGTATCGACCGCATCGACTCCTGGGCGGTGCTGTTCGAGCCCGAGAACTTGAAAAAACTCAAGCAGTGCGGCGTGGCCTTCATGGACTCGCCCGACGAGCTGTTCCCGGCCATCCTCAACTACCTGGGCATGGACCCGCGCAGCGAAAAGCCCGCGGACTACGCCAAGGCTGAAGCCCGCCTGCTCGAACTGCGGCCCTACATCACCTACTTCCACTCCTCCAAGTACGTCTCGGACCTGGCCAACGGCGATGTCTGCGTGGCCTTCGGCTACTCCGGCGATGTGTTTCAGGCCGCCAACCGCGCAGTGGAAGCGAACAACGGCGTCAAGGTTGCCTACAGCATTCCCAAGGAAGGCAGCAACCTGTGGTTCGACCTGCTGGCCATCCCCAAGGACGCCAGCAACCCGGACCAGGCCCTGGCGTTCATCAACTACCTGCTTGAGCCCCCGGTAATCGCTAAGGTCAGTGCCACGGTTGGCTATGCCAACGCCAACCCCGACGCCCAGGCCTACATGGATGCATCCCTGGTGAACAACCCTGAGGTCTATCCACCCCAGCAAGTGCTGGACAAGCTGTACATCTCCAGCACGCCAAGCCCCCAGATCATGCGCGTGATGACCCGCTCCTGGAGCAAGATCAAGTCCAACCGCTGAGCCGAGAACGCACCATGCCTTTCGATACCCTGCACACCGCTTCGTACTACGCCGCCACGGCACGCGACACGGCGCCCTACCCCAGCCTGGACGGCGAACTGACGGCCGATGTCTGCGTGGTTGGCGGCGGCCTGACCGGGGTCAATACCGCACTGGAGCTTACCGAACGCGGTCTTTCGGTGATCCTGCTCGAAGCCCGGCGCATCGGCTGGGGTGCCAGCGGGCGCAATGGCGGCCAGCTGATTCGTGGCATCGGCCATGACGTCAGTGGTTTTACCCGCTATGTCGGCCAGGACGGCGTCCGTTACCTGCAACAGGCCGGCATCGATTCGGTCGCGTTGGTGGCCAGGCGCATCGAGCAATACGGCATTGCCTGCGACCTGCGTTGGGGCTTCTGCGAACTGGCCAACACTCCCGCCCAATTTGCCGCCTTCAAAGCTGAACAGGAGGACCTGGCCGCGCTGGGTTACCGCCCCGAAACACGCCTGGTCAGCCCCGAGCACCTGCACCAGATCGTCGCCAGCGACCAGTACGCCGGTGGCCTGGTAGACATGGGCTCAGGCCATCTGCACCCACTGGACCTGGTGCAGGGCGAGGCACGCGCGGCCGTAGGCCTGGGCGTACGCATCTTCGAGCAGAGCCCGGTGCTACGCATCGAGCATGGCCCCACCGTGACCTTGCATACCGCCCGAGGCAAGGTCAGGGCACACAGCCTGGTGCTTGGCTGCAACGCGCACCTCGATGAACTGGAACCGCGCCTGAGCGGCAAGGTGCTGCCAGCCGGCAGCTACGTGGTGGCCACCGAGCCGCTGCCTGAAGCGCTCGCCAGCACCCTGATCCCGCAGAACATGGCGCTGTGCGACCAGAAGGTCGGCCTGGACTACTACCGCCTCACCGCCGACCGCCGTTTGTTGTTCGGTGGCGCCTGCCATTATTCCGGTCGCGACCCCAAGGACATCGCCGCCTACATGCGACCGAAAGTGCTCAAGGTGTTCCCGCAACTGGCCGAAGTGCGCATCGATTACCAATGGGGCGGCATGATCGGCATCACGGCCAACCGTTTCCCCCAGGTTGGGCGGCTGAGCCAGCACCCGAACGTCTACTACGCCCAAGGCTACTCGGGGCACGGGCTGAACGTGACCCACTGGACAGCCAAGCTGCTGGCCGAGGGCATTGCGGTTGGCCACAGCCACGGGCTGGACGTGTTCAGTGCGGTACCGCACCTGACCTTCCCGGGCGGCAAGGCGCTGCGCTCACCGCTGCTGGCGTTGGGGATGTTGTGGTATCGGTTGCGCGAGGTGTTGGGGTAGTGCTTGCCTTGAGGGGTGTTGCGCCTGTGAAATCGAGCGCCGCGCGGGCGGCGCTCGATTTCACAGGCGCCACAAATCCACCGTCAACCACCTCTCAACCAGCCCCCCCTCTCCAAGAAATCCCCTGACCACTGGCCAACTGCTCCGCACCTGCTAGCGTTGTTCTGGCCGACCTCTCATGGATGCGCCTTCATCATGAAATCACTGTCTCGCATTACCCTGTTGTGCGCCGCACTGCTTGCCGTGGCCGCCTGCTCCAGCAATCGCGTGGACCCCAAGGATTATTCCGGCTTCCTCAAGGACTACAGCCGGTTGCAAGAAGCCAAGAGCCCATCGGGTGACCCGGTGATGCGCTGGATCGACCCCAAGGTCAATATCAACCAGTACAGCCAGGTGTTCATCGAGCCCAGCCAGTTCTACCCCAAGCCACAGCCGACAGCGGTGATCTCGCAGCAGACGCTGCAGGAAATCACCCGCTACTTCAATGAAGCCCTGCGCCGTGAAATTGGCAGCGTGATGCCCTTGGCCAAGGGGCCTGGCCCAGGTGTGATCGTGGTGCGCCCGGCAATCACGGCGGTATCTACCAGCAATGAAGGCCTCAAGCCCTATGAAGTGATCCCCATCGCGCTTATTTCGGCAGGTGTGAACACCGCCATGGGCGGACGTGATCAGGACGTGGATGTCGGCGTGGAGGCGGCGTTCCTGGACGGGAGCAGCCAGAAAGTGCTGGCCCAGGTGGTACGCAAAGGCGCGGGCCAAGAACTGGAGAACGATACCCAGAAGCTGACCCTGAATGACGTCAAGCCGGTGCTGGATGGCTGGGCCAAGGACATGCGTGCCAGCTTCATTGAAGCCAAGCAGAAAGCCCGCTAATCCGGCCCTGACTTCATTGGTTAACGCAATCTGTTGTAGGAGCGGCCTTGTGTCGCGATGGGGCGCTCCTACAGTTGACCGCGTTAAAACTCAGCACTCAACAAAAGCTACTGCCAGACCGCCGCGCGAGGTTTCCTTGTAGTTCGAATGCATGTCCGCACCGGTATCACGCAGGGTGCGGATAACCTGATCGAGCGAGATAAAGTGCTCGCCGTCACCGCGCAAGGCCATTTGCACCGCGTTGATCGCCTTGACCGCGGCAATCGCGTTGCGCTCGATGCACGGTACCTGCACCAGCCCCCCGACCGGGTCGCAGGTCAGGCCCAGGTTGTGCTCCAGGGCAATTTCGGCGGCGTTTTCCAGTTGTGGTGGCGTAGCCCCCAGCACCTCGGCCAGGCCGGCCGCCGCCATTGAGCACGCCGACCCGACTTCGCCCTGGCAACCGACTTCGGCACCGGAAATGGAAGCGTTGGTCTTGCACAGGATGCCGACCGCAGCCGCAGCGAGCAGGAACCTCACGACATCGTCGTCGCAGGCATCCGGGTTGAACTTCATGTAGTAGTGCAGCACGGCGGGGATGATACCTGCCGCACCGTTGGTGGGCGCAGTCACCATGCGCCCGCCGGCGGCGTTTTCTTCGTTCACCGCCAGGGCAAAGAGGTTGACCCATTCCATGGCGCTCAGGGTCGAGCCGATGACGTTCGGTTTGCCCAGTTCCTGCAGGCTGCGGTGCAAACGCGCGGCGCGGCGCTTGACCTTCAGCCCGCCCGGCAGAATGCCCTCGTTGCGCAGGCCATTGTCGACGCACTCACGCATCGCCGCCCAGATGCGCAACAGGCCTTCGCGCACCTCGGCTTCCGGGCGCCAGGCGCATTCGTTGGCCAGCATCAGCTGGGCGACACTCAACCCGTGAGCCTTGCACAGCGCCAACAGCTCAGCCGCACTGGCAAACGGATACGGCTGGTAGACTGCATCCGCTTCGCTCTGGGGGGCATCGACCTCACCCTGCTCGACGATGAAACCACCGCCCACCGAATAGTAAGTCTGGCTGAACAGGCTGCCCTGCCCGTCCAGCGCTTCAAGGGTCATCGCGTTCGGGTGATACGGCAGGCTCTGGTCTAGCAACAGCATGTCGCGGGTGTAGTTGAACGCCAGCGGATGGCTGCCATCGAGCATCAGGCATTGCTCCTGCATCAACTGGTCGATACGCGGCTCGATGGTGGCAGGGTCGATCCGGTCCGGCCACTGCCCCATCAGCCCGAGCAGGCATGCACGGTCGGTGGCGTGGCCGACGCCAGTAGCCGACAACGAGCCATACAGCCGCACCTCGACGCGGCTTACCTGGGCCAGCAGGCCACGTTCGCGCAGGGCCTGGGCAAAGGTCGCCGCTGCCCGCATCGGGCCCACGGTATGCGAGCTTGAGGGGCCGATGCCAATTTTGAAGAGGTCGAAAACATTGATAGCCATACTAATGCCTGACCGTATTGGGCAGAATCGCCAATGCACGGTTCTTTAGGAAAATTGAACGCTACTGCGAAGTTGAGCGATACTGACCTGCTCCCGCAAGGATGACCAACGAAAATTCCTAAGCAAGGCTTTAGTGGTACTAAACGATGCGACGACAACTCAATGGCCAGATGTTCGTCTGGCTGCATGTGTTCTCCTGTGCGGCCCGGCATTTATCGTTCACCCGCTGCGCCGAAGAGCTGCACATCACCCCTGGGGCAGTCAGCCAGCAGATGCGCCAGCTGGAGGAACGGCTGGGCTATCGCTTGTTCCTGCGCCGCGCACGTGGCGTCGAACTCAGCGCCGAAGGCCAACGCCTGGCGCAAACAGTGGCAGAAGCCTATGGCAGCATCGAGGCCGAGCTGCTACGCCTGGACGCCGGTGAGATCCGCGGTACCCTGCGCCTGCGCTCTATTCCATCATTCCTGGCCAAATGGCTGACCCCGCGCTTGCCGCGCTTTCAGCAGCGGTATCCGGACATCGAGCTGCGGCTGGTGGCCGAAGACAGCGCCCAGGCACTGCACCCAGGCGACTTCGACCTGGCCATCGACCTGAACGATGGCAGCTACCCCGGCATGCTGTCGACGCCGCTGCTGGACGAGCAGATCTTTCCCGTCTGCTCCCCCACGTTGCTGCGCGGTCGGCCACCGCTGCACGGGCCGGCAGACCTGACGCATTACCCCCTGCTGCACGACATCACCGCCTGGCGGGGCGCCTCGGAGTACGCCGAGTGGGAGTTCTATCTGGAGGGTATCGGTGCGGGCGGCCTGGACGTGCGGCGGGGGCATACCTTCAACCGCAACCACCTGACCATCGAAGCGGCGATTGCCGGCGTTGGCGTGGCGATCGCGCGGCGCACCCTGCTCAACGATGAACTGGAACGGGGCGCGCTGATCGTGCCGTTCGGGGTGGCGATCGCCAACCACAAGCGCTACGTGGTGCATTACCCGCCGGGCGGGCTGACCCAGCCGGGCGCCCGTGCGGTGCATGACTGGCTGGTGGAAGAAGCTCGCGGGTTCAGGGAGTTGCACCCGCTAAGTTGAGGGCCTGCCTTGGGGCTGCTCTATACAGCCCCAGCTAATAGGCCTGCTTGCCGGTAAACGCATTGAGCGTGCGCACCAAAATGACAAAGTCGAGCCACAGCGACCAGTTGTTGATGTACTCGATATCCGAGTCGACGCGTTGGATCATCTGCTCAATGTCTTTGGTTTCACCCCGGAACCCCCGCACCTGCGCCAGGCCTGTCATGCCGGGCTTGATATTATGCCGCGCAAAGTAATCGACAATATCCTGCGAATACAGCGTGTCGTGCTGAAGTGCATGCGGGCGCGGCCCCACCAGCGACATCTCGCCGGTCAACACATTAAACAATTGCGGCAACTCATCCAGGCTGGTCTTGCGAATAAAGGCGCCCACCCGCGTGAGGCGCGGGTCATTCTTCTGAGCCTGTTTGACCACATCATTTTCCGGTTGATGAACATGCATGCTGCGAAACTTCCAGATGCGGAAGGATTCCCCGGTCCAGCCCATCCGTACCTGCCTGAAAAACACCGGGCCGCGGCTGTCGATCTTGATGGCAATGGCCACCGCCAGCAACACGGGCGATGCACACAGCAAAATCAGTGCTGCCAGCACCCTGTCTTCGAGGTTTTTCAGAAATAGACTCATGCCGGTCAACGGCGTTTCCGACAGGGTCAACACCGGAATCCCTGCAATTTCCCGCACGCTGTGATTGATCAGCCGCAACGAAAAAATATCCGGCACCCAATTAACCGCGATGCACTTGTCGAGCAACTTCAAGTACACGTCATTAATCACTTCGGAGCCACCCAGCGGGGTCACCAGGTACACGGTGCGAATGGCGTGCTTGGCAACAATCTCGTCCAGGTCGGTGACATGCCCCAGTACCGGCAGGCGCTGCTTTGCGTCGGCCCCGCCCTGCTCTGCCACATCGTTTATCAGCACACACCCCAGCACGCGCTCACCGAACCAGGGGTTGTTGCTTATCTTCTGATGAAGGAAATTGGCAAGGTCGCCGGCCCCGATAATCAGTGCGTTATCCAGCCGGGCGTGGGCGGTAAACCGTTTTTGCAGTTCACGCACGGCAACGTGCAAGAACAACTGAACGAAATAACCAATGATAAATAACTGCACCACCAACAACCGCGAATAGGTTTCGCTCTGTTTGGTAAGAAACGCCATGACGACCAGAAAACAAAAAGTTGCAGACCAGGCCTTGAACAACCTGAACGCCTTGATCGACAAGCCGACGTTCGTTCGATAAATTGCATAGTGGTCGTAAATAACGGCCAATGCACCAATCAACAAAAGCAGCATGATCACATAATCTGAAGTAATGTGACCGAATTGATCATAGATCAAGTACCACGCGACCCCGGTTACTGCAATCCCATCAAGACCTGCCTGAATGGCGTTACTCACGTTGCTTCTTCGCTGAAGCAACGAACGACTGCTTCTGGGTTCGAGAACCATTTCAGACCTCATTAATTTGAGCGTAGCAAGTGCCTTGCAAACTTACTCCAGCAATCAATAACCGTCTTTGAATGTGACCGTGTACAGTGAATAACCCCCGCCGCCTCCCCACGGCTGCTTGCTATCACTGTAGCAGTCGCTCACCCGCGCGGCGGTCGGAATCGCCCTCGCCATGGGTTTTGGCCATTTCATACGGCTCGCCTGGCAGAATCGTCAGGTACGCCTTGGCGTGTTCCGGGCATCGAGCGTCATCGCCTTGGTGCACAACAGGGCCCGTAGCAGAAAGAGCGGGTTACCCACCACATAGCGCATGAACAGCCGTTTCGGCTCCCTCATCAAACGGAAGATCCACTCCCCGCCCAACCGACGAAGCCATAGCGGCGCCCGGCTGACCTTGCCGCCAAGAAAATCCAGAATCGCCCCGCCACAGACGATCAGGCAGGGCCCGCCACGGGCCATGAGCCTGGCGGCAACCGCTTCTTGCTTCGGCATGCCCATGCCCAGCACGATCAGCTCTGGCTGCGTCGCCCGAGCCAGTTCCAGGTAGGTGTCGACATCGGCAAAGCCATCGTGAACCGACACAGGCAGCACGCCGAAACGGGCCTCGCTGCACTGTACCGCTTGGCTCAAGAACGGCTCCTGGGTGCCCCAGAACGCCACGCGTCGCCCCTTGAACGCCGCCAGCAGCTTGGGGATGAAGTCTGTGCCGTTCATGTTCAGCCCAGGGTCCAGGCCCAGGCGGCGAAACAGGATGGCCATGCCGGCACCGTCACGCAGCAGCACATCGGCAGAGGACAGTGCCTTGCAGTAATCGGCATGACCCGCCACCAGGTTCATGGCATGGGCGTTGACAAAACCCAGTACCGTCGGCGCCTCGGGTTGGCACAAGGCCTCCAGCAGCCGCTGCTCTTGCGTAAGGTCACCCACTACCTGAAGTTTGCCGATAACCGTTTTCCAACTGTTCTGCCATTTACCCATTAGCTGTCATCCCGTTTCGAGCGTACCCAGTCAACCTGGCGCTTGATCAAGAACCCCAGGTACAGAGGGATCTTCCTCGCGGCGTAGAAAGGGGCGTAGAGCAAGACCGAAAACGGGATCAGCTCCCGAGAAAAACGCCCCCACGCCAGCAGTACCGCAACACCCAGCATGACTAGGGCACCCGTGGCGATCCACGCAGGCGCGCTGATGCCGAACAGCAAAGCCGCCAGCCAGCACACACATACCACCACCATCAGCGCCAGCACCAACAACGCCAACGGCGGTACCAGCAGGTCCAGGGTCATGGCCAGCAGAGGCCAATTGCGCCCAGCGAGCGCGCTTGATAGCAGCTTGGGTACCTCGGCCACGATCACCCCCAGGTGGCCATGCTCCCAGCGCGTACGCTGGCTGCTCAAGCCTTCCTGGCTGACGGGGAACTGGCTGGTAACCTGCGCGGCAGGGCAAAAAACCGGCGGTTTGCCGGCCCGGCAGAGGTCCAGCCCCAGCTTCAAGTCTTCAACCAGGTGCCCATTGGCCAGATCGGCCGCCGCCAGGTCCCGCCAGGGGAATGCCATGCCCGAACCCATCAACTGGCAAGGCCAGCCCAGGCGCACCCAGCCTCGCGGGCGCACCAGGTTTTTTACCCGCCAGGCAAACTCGGCAATCTGCACTTTCAGGCCAGCGCCGACGGGTGCACGCATCAGGTAAAGTGCCTGCGCGGGCCGTGCAGCTTCAAGGCAACGGCGTGCCAGCAGGTCAATGGCGCCCTCGCCAACCTGGCAATCAGCGTCAACGATAATGACCACCTCTGGCGCATCCTGGGCCAGGTGCCGCACGCCAAAGTCCAGCGCATACCCCTTGCCGCGCAGCGCGTCATTGTGGCGTTCCACCACTTCAGCGCCCGCCATGCGTGCCAGCTGCGCGGTGTCATCGGTGCAATTGTCCGCCACCACCAGCAAACGGTCATGCGCCAGCAATTGCGGGCCGACGCTCGCCAGCGTCGAATGGATGATCGAGCCTTCGTTGTGCGCAGGCACCAGCACCGCCACGCGCGGGCGCTTGGTATCGAGCGCAGGGTGTGCTCGCACAGGCAGGCAGGCCAGCAGCACCTGCGCGAACAGCACCAACGAGGGCAGTAAAATGGCAACCGCCACCAGGCCCAATAGCCACGCCAACAGGCTGATCATACGGATGCCTTGAAATAGCTGACCAACTTGGCGGCCTCGGTGTCGATATCATGGCGTTGCAGCACCCGCTCATACGCTGCCTCCCCCATGCGTTGCAACGCCTCGGCGGGTTGCGCCAGGCAATCGGCCATGGCTGCGGCCAGCTCCTCCACCGTGCCGGCAGGGAACAACCAGCCATTTTCGCCCTGGCGAACCAACTCTGGGATACCCGCCACATAGGTGGTCAACACAGGCCGGCGCAACGCCATGGCCTCCATGATGACGACCGGCAAGCCTTCGGCGAAGCTCGGCAGCACCAAGGCACGGGCAGCCAGGATTTCGTCCCGCACCTGCGTGCTGCTGATCCAGCCGGTTATCCGCACCTGTGCCTGCAATCCATGGCGGGCGACCAGCGCTTCAATCTGCCCGCGCATCTCGCCATCACCGGCCAACACCAGCTCAAATGCGACGCCTTGGGCAGCCAACAAGCGGGCCGCCTCAATCAGCAAGAGCTGGCCCTTCTGTTCGCAGAGACGCCCGACGCACACCAGGCGTGGCGCCGACGGCGCGGTAACTGCGGCCACGGCGTGGAAGCCGCGCTCCAGGCCGCAATGCACCACCTTCACTTTCCCCCAGTGCTCGTGCGCCACCCAGCGGAACAACTGGCTGCGCCCGTATGAGCTGACCGCCGCGACAAACGCTGCGCGCCGGACCTTTTCGCCCACATGTAGAAATTGCGGCTTATCGAATTCTTCCGGCCCGTGCACGGTAAAGCTGTAGCCAGGCCCGCCGAGTGCATGGGCCAGCATCACCACCTCGGTGGAGTTGGTGCCAAAGTGCGCGTGCACATGCTTTGCGCCAAAGGCCTGCAACCAGAGCACAACCTGGCACGCCTCGGCCAGGTAGACCAGGTGATACGGCCAGCCCCGGTCCGCCCGCCGGCCCATGCGCAGGGCCAGCCACAGGGTGGTGAAGAAGCGCCGTGGCTCGGCGCGCAGCACCTGCAGCATCGGCGCTAACACGCCTTTCAGGCCGTCTTGCAACACATAGCGCGTCTTTTGCTGCTCGGCGATGTCTTCAGCGTCCTGCAACTCGGCGTCCCAGCCACGCAAGGCAATGCGCTGGATTTCCATGCCCTGGCGCTCCAATGCCAGTATTTCGCGTCGAATGAAACTATGGCTGACCTTCGGGTACTGATTGATGAAGTAAGCAATGCGCATAGGAATCCAATTCAATGCCTGCGTAATGCCCCTACCCGCGGCAACCCCTTACTTCAGGCTGTCGATCGCGGGCGGCGGGCCCCCTGCCGATGCACGCTCACGCACATCTCCCTTCATCCCTTGTAGCCCATGGATCCGCTCATTGCCTGATAATGCCGCCTCAATGCGAGCGAATACCTCATCCAGCAAGGCATGACGCCGGCGGTACATCGCGCGTTTCTTGGGTGCAATGTCGTCTTCCGCGCGCTTGGCCGCAGCCAAGGGCAAGCTGAAGAAGTCCTCACGCTCTGACGGGGTGGCGCCGTTTTCCTGCCAGATGACGTCGTAATGGGCGGCCAGGTCTTGCGCCTTGTCGGCGCCAAAGTACGGATGGCGATGGTGCCGGTGCGCATCGCCCACGGCGTAGATGCGCACCACCCCCAGCGTTCTGGCCATGCACTTGAAGGCTTCCAGCAGAAAACTCCTGGGGCGCAGGCCTTCGAAGTCCTTGGTCAGGTCCCGGTAGATGTTCAGCGATGTTTCGCTGTCGATCCCTTTGTGAATGCCCTGCACGGCGCCAATGAACAGGCACGGCTCACCGTGCTGGCGGCACAGGGTGAAAGCCAGGGACGCCACGCGCAAATCGCCTTGGAACAGGTTGAGCACCAGCTCGCCTTCACGTTTGAACCAGATAGGCCGGTCCAGCACCAGGGAACATCCTTTCGAGTAGGCCGACAGGTCGCATAGGGTCAGGCTGTCGTCCCGACTAAGCAGCAGCAACCTCGGGAACTGCCTGGCAACCATTTCAAAGTGCGAAGCCACCACACTCAGGCGCTCCTGTGCCTCCCAGTTTTTGCTGATGTAGGGCCACTGCACGACGCCGATGCAATCAACCCCAAGCCGTGCGAAGCGGTCATCGCCCAACGCAGCCGACATGCGTTGCATGAACGCCTTCAGCGCGGGCCACTCCCGGGTGATCTGCAGCGTCAGCTTGACCTTGTTGTTCAAGGCCCGCAGCGAGTAACCGGGTTGCAGGGTGAGCACACTTTTCACTATCGATCTGGCAATCATAGGAATCTCATTTGTACTCGATCAATGCGGCCTTGCCGGCAGCGAGCCTGTTGCGCAGGAACTTTACCTGCCCAAGCATTTCAGGGAATTTGCCAAGCACCAGGAACACCGCCTGCAACCAGTTCTCGCGCCTCGACTTGCTACCGCGACGTGCCAGACGCACGGCCTGCAACGGGTAGATCAGCAACAGCAACAATGCCCACCCGCCCACCAGGCCGCTGGCAAGCACTGTACACAGCGGGATACCCAAACCCCAGAGCCAGGCGCGGCGAGACTCGCGCAACCAATGGTGCTCCGGCGCCCGCCCATGCAGAAAGGCACCTTCGGCATAGGCATGCCCTGCGCGCAAGCTACGACGCCACCACTGGCTGAATCGGGTCATGGCCGCATCGTGCAACGTCATTTCATCGGCCAACCGCCAAACTTTCCAACCTTTGGCGCGCAAGCGCACGCACAACTCCGGCTCTTCGCCGGCGATCAGGTCCGGGCGAAACCCGCCCACTTGCGCGAAGGCGTCGGCGCGCATCAACGCATCGCCACCACAGGCCTTGGCTTCACCAATGGGCGTGTCCCATTCCAGGTCGCACAGCAAATTGTAAACCGAGCGCTGCGGAAACCGTTCGCGGCGCCGCCCGCACACCACCGCCACATCCGGGCGCGCCTGCAAAAACGCCTGGGCACTGGCCAGCCAGCCGGGGTCCACCTCGCAATCGCCATCGACAAACTGCACGTGGCGCAGTGTCGGCAGCAGCTGTTGCAGGCAGGCAAAGCCCTCGTTGCGCGCGCGGGCTGCCGTAAACGGGCGGGCCATGTCGAGCGCCAGTACCTCCACCCCTAGGGCCTGGGCCATTTGTACGGAGCCGTCAGTGGAGCCTGAGTCCACATACACCACCTGGTCGGCACCATGCGCCAAGGAGCGCAGGCAGCGCTCCAGACGTGCCCCTTCATTACGGCCGATCACCACCACGCCGATAGCTGTTTCCATGCACCTCACTCGACCGTGTATTCCACGGCTTGCGTGGGTTTTCGGCTCTTGATGGTCGCGGGCACACCGACCGCCAGTGAGTTGTCTGGCACATCGATCAACACCACGGCGTTGGAGCCAATGGCAACGTTGTTGCCGATGCGGATATTGCCCAGCACCTTGGCCCCTGCACCGATATCGACGTTATTGCCGAACACTGGTGCAATCGGTTCGTCGACATTTTTAAGGCCCACCACCACGCCGTTGCGGATCCGGCAGTCATCGCCGAAGCGGGCGTAACCACTGATCACGATGCCGCCGAAATGATCGATGACGAAGTTGCGGCCAATCACCACCTCGCAGGGCAATTCCACCCCTGTGATGATCTGCACGAACTTGAACAAGATCTTGTAAAGGATGGAAAACAGTTTTCGCAGCAACGCCGGGCGTACGCCATAGCGCCAGCGCCCAAAGCGATACACCAGCAGCACCCAGAACCCCTGGGCGCCCCAATCACCACCGTGTGCACGCAGGTCCGCGCGTATATTCTCGAACATGAATTCACCTACCGTGTGGGTTGGCTTGCGAACCGGGTCTTGAACAGCAGCGACCAGGTGGTCTGGCAATGTCGCCAGCAGGCGCGGATCGCAGCGCGGCCTCGTCCCTTCAACAGTGCTTTGAGTGCCAGTACCAGGTCCCCCACACACACCAGCAGCATGTGCAGCGCCAGCCCGGCGACCCCGTGGTGCTTGCGAAAGTACAGTAGCTCGCTTTCGATCTGGTAACTGGAAATCTGCCGGCTGGCCGCTTCCAGTTCGCTAACCGACTTGGAGCTTTCGCCGCCGATATGCACCACCGTGGTGTGTGGATAGAAGACCACCTTCCAGCCCGCCTCTTTGACACGCTTGCAGTGGTCAACTTCTTCGTAATAGAGAAAATAGCGCGGGTCGAACAAGCCCACCTGGTCCAGCACCTCGCGCCGGACCAGATAGAAACAACCAGGCAACCAGTCGCATTCGCGTACCGAGCCATGGTCCCAGGTCATCTCGTCGACCATTTTCAAGCCTGGGAAAAAACGACCGAGCCCGGTACGCCCGACAAACACGTTCAGGGGGGTCGGGAAGTAGCGGCAACTGGGTTGCAGGTCGCCGTCGCGGCCTTCCAGGCGCACGCCCAGTACACCGCACTCAGGGTGGGTGTCCATGTACTCGATGGTCTTGGCCAAAGAATCGGCAGCCACGAAGGCATCGGTGTTGAGCAGCAGTGCGTACTTGCCCTTCAAGTGCGCCAGCAGCTGGTTATTGGCGCGACCGAAACCGACGTTCTTCTTGTTGCTCAGCAACAGCGCCTCTGGGCACACCTTGGCCATGCGTTCTACAGAATCATCGACCGAGGCGTTGTCGACCACGAGGTAACTGGCGAGCTTTTCGCTATCGGCCTGACGCAGCGCATCGAACATGGGCTGTAGCAAGGACGCGGTATTGAAATTGACCACCATCACATCGACGGGTTTTCTATCCATTACTACCGTCCCCGAAGAAGTACTGGCGCCGTTGCGCGGCAAGCACCGGCTCTACCGCAGGGTCATAGGCCCCTTTGCGTTGTTTGACCAGGTCTATCCACGGGTAACTTTCGCAGCGTTCCTCTACCCTTTTGATCAGGGCCTCGGTGGTACAGATGAACTTGGCCGGGTTGCCGCCCACCACGGTGCCAGGCAACACATCCTTGGTGACCACCGCACCGGCGGCAACGATCGCATCGGGCCCGATGGTCACGCGGGGCATGACAATCGCCCCATGGCCGATGAAGCAATTGTCTTTGATGTCGATATAGCCGACCGAATCGAGGTGTTTGCCGTAGCAAAGTTCAATCAACGCCACCACACCGTCATGGCCGATCAGTGTGCAATCCGAAAGGCCGACATTGTTACCAATGCGCACCAGCGCGGGGTCGGTGACATTGCACCCCGGGTTGATATGAAAATTGTCCCCTACCGAATGAAACTTGCCCCAGCGGGCCTGATAGATCCCCCACTCTCGCCCCGTCGGATTGCACAACTTCTTGTAAGTCGAGCTTCCCCGCCCGGTCGAGTTGACATAACGCGTCAGTGCACTCCGTATCCATCCATTCATTCTGCGAGCCTCGCAATCAAAGCGATTCTGGACTGTCCCTGAGGCGACTTCGGTCTCATTATTCAAGGTGCTGACCGCATCGCACTCAACCCATTTACAGCGTGCGTTACACAGCGGCACCCGTAGCCGATTTCAACTTTTCATTGAGGTGGTCTGCCAGCCGCACGGCAAACTGCAACAGCGGCATGGTCGGGTTGGAAGCGCCTCCCTTGGCGAAGATACTGCTTCCCGCGACATAGAGGTTTTGGGTACCGAAGACTTTGCAGTTGGCGTCGACCACACCGAACTCCGCTGAGGCGGCCATGCGCGTGGTGCCCATGTGATGGGCATGGGGCGCCATCTTCAGCGGCACCGACGTGTCATAGACAAAGTCGTTGAGTTTGACGAAGCCAAGGTCCATGTCGGCAAATTGCTTGGCCAGTTCAGTGCCGATGCACTTGATGGTGTGCCGGTCACTCTCGTTCAACGCCCAGTGGACGTTGACCTTGGCCACCCCCAGCTGGTCTTTTTCATCCAGCAGTGAAATACGGCTTTGCCGGTTGGGGAACTGCTCGATCATCGTGCCGATCACCCCATCGCCAGGGCAACTGAACTTGGCGAAGAACTCGATCTTGCTGGCAACGCCCATGTCACAGGCGAGGTTTTCCAGAAAATGTTTGACCTCGGCCGTGCGGCCGTACGTTTGTACGTCCGACAGCAGCGCGGCAGTGATATTACCTTTACCGGCCTGGTACTCCGCCACAAAGGCATCGGTGGTGTAGTACTGGCGCATCTGAGTATCCTGGTCCGACTTCAGGATGAAAGTGCCCATGTCAATATTCAGGTGTTCCATGAAGCAACACCCGGTCAGCCCTTCCTTGTTGATGACACCCGCGGCCAACAGCGTTTCACTGTTCAATAACTGCCGGGCATTCTCGATGGCGCCTGTGGCCAGGATGAAGTTCCTGGCCACCACGCGCTGACGATGACGGTCGTAGTCGGAAACCACCGCAGCCACCACGTGGCCCGACGTTTTGTCGAACTCCAGGTCGACGCAGTTGCAATTGATGAATACATCGAGCCCGTTGGTCTCGTTCAGTGCTGTCGCGTACTTCTGCGCAAAGCGCGTCGGTGGGCTCAGCAGAAAGCGGTCAGGCTCGAAGTCGTCACCGCCGAGCCCAGTGTTCATTGCATGAAACTCCGAGCCTGGCGGCAAATCGACGATATCCATGGCCGCAGCCAGGTAGCCCTCGATCTCCGAGTACGGGATCGGCCAGCCGGGCAAGTCGCCGGGCGGCGCCACGGCAAAGTCTGAAGGGGTAAAGGGCCGGCAGCGACCCGCCCAGTGGTTGGACGTGCCGCCCAGGTAGCGCAGGCGCGTTTCCTCGGCGTACAACTCGAGCCCCGTCGAGTCGCACTTGTACAGTTCTTGCGAGTGCGGCGAATACTCGCGCCCACCGCCCTCGGCCAACAAGACGTGCCAGCCGGCAGCCGCCAGCCGCAAGCCCAGGGTAATGCCAGCGGGGCCGGCCCCGATGATGCAGAAGTCATAGCCGTCACGCAGCGTTTTCTGCTGCTGATAGTCCTTGATCATGCTGGCTCGTTCCGAAAGTACTGAGAAGGCAAAACCCAGCCGTTGATCACCACGAACCCGGTTTTTTCGACGGGTTTGCGTGCAACGCCCGCGGACACTCCAAACACCGCGCCCCCAACACCCAGCAAGACACAGCTCTGGAGAAAACCCCTACGACCAAAATGCGGAGTACACAACGTAAACTTCCCCATGATCCCCAGACCTATCTTGATGAAGTGTTAACAATCAGTCACTCGACCGCCCCACAGTGCAACATCGCCCACCTGTGGCCTTATCAAAGCCACTCGAAGAAACGGGTCGCCAGCAGGCCACAGAGCGCGCCCACCGCCACCATCGGCAATACCATGAGCTCGCGCTTGACGCTGAAGATATCGAGCTTGCAGTTAACGTAGACAACCAACAGCAGCGTCGGGAAGGTATGCAAGGCAACTCCCCAGATCGCATAGTCCACACCGCCTATGGCCAACAGCAGTGGTAGCAACCCCCATAACGAGACTAGCCGGATGATGTTGTCCATGGCCTGGTATTTGGTCAGGCCCAGGGCAATCCATATCTGGTGTGCCAAGGTATAGCGCAGCGTGAAGAACGACAGCGAAAGAATCGCAAGAATCGAACCTGCCTCGGTGTAGCGCGCGTCGTACATCCAGCCGATCAGCAGCGGGCTGGCGGTCAGGAACACCCCGCAGGCAAACAGCATGGCAAGGTCCACCAGCAGCCTGAAACGGTAGTACAGCGCCTTCAGACGCGCCTTGTCACCTTCCCGGGCGGCCTCGCTGAAGGCGGGCAGCGCCACCGAGCCGACCAGTTTCAGCAACCCGGTCTGCACCGACCCGAGGATCAGCACGGCAATGGAATACACACCGAGTTGGCCCGCCGTCATGCTGGCGCCAAACCAGATCCGGTCGCCGTACATGGCCAGCACGCCGACCATCGACGACAGCAGGATCCAGCGGCCAAAGACAATCAACTCCGTCAAAGCGCTACGGTCCCAGCGCAGCCGGTTGTTCGGGCCCTGCAGGGCCATGTGCCCCAACAGGGTGCCCACCAGGGCACTGACCAGGCCGGCAACCACCAGCGACCAGATCGAACGGGTGAAGTAGCCGATCACCAGCATCGCAATCAATCCGACCACTTGCGAGGCCAGGTCCACCAATACCACGCGCTTCTGTTGGAACGTTCGCACGGCGACGTCTATCTTGGTGGATTGGAACCCCCAGATGATGGCCGAAAGGCCGGTCACCGCCAGCACCATCGGCAGCTCTGGCGCGGCATAAGTGGAGTCTGCCGGCCACAGATTGGCAAGCTGCGCAAACCAGGAGGCGGCGGCCAGCAGCAAAGTCAGGGCAAACAGCACGAAGCCGCGGATGATCTGGACGGTCCAGGCGGTATTGAGAAACGCCGGGTCGTCCCCCCGGTGGCTCTGGATGATGTTCTGGCGCAGGCCGACATCGGAAAGCAAGTGCAGGAGTACCGAAACGGTGGTGGCGATGACCATCACACCAAACATTTCCGGCAGCAGCAAACGGGCCATGATCAGGTTGCCGCCCAGGCGCATGACCTGTGACGCCACCAGCGATACCAGGTTCCATGACCCGGCCTTCAGTGCGCGCTTGCGCAGACTCGCGGAGGCTGACACATCAATCGACGGCATGACTTCAATCTCTGACTGATTGGCTAAAAGTCACTATAGTTTCAATTAGCCATGATGCTAGCCGTTGCCCACCAAGGGAAAGGTGTCCATAGCCAATGCCTGAACATTTTCGTGCACTGATCGTCATTCTGTTTCTGGCAGGCGTCGTTTTCGTCATGGCGCGCCGTCCGGCGACAGACCTCATCCCCTACAGCGATTTCAAGCGCCGGCGAAACCTGTGGTTCGTCCTGACGCTGGTGGCCTTTGCCTCCCATAGCTTCTGGGTATACATGGCCGCTGCCGGCATCATCATGTTTATCGCCGGGCGCCGCGAACGCAACGCCATGGCGCTGTTTTTCATGCTGCTGTTCCTGATTCCACCGGCGTCGGTGCAGATACCCGGGTTTGGCGTGGTCAACTACCTGGTCGAGCTCAACCATGTGCGCCTGCTGACGCTATGCGTCCTGCTGCCGGCGGCACTGGCCCTCAGCCGACAAAGCGACACCCTTCGCTTCGGCCGCACCTGGCCCGACAAGCTGCTGGCGGCAAGCCTGGTGCTGATGAGTGTGCTGTACCTGCGTGAAACCACCCTGACCGACACCTTGCGCCAGGCGCTCTACCTGTATGTCGATGTGTTCTTGCCCTATTACGTCGCCAGCCGGGGGCTAAAGGAGATCAGTGATTTCAAGGACGCCATGCTGGCGTTCGTGCTGGCCTCTTTCGTCCTGGCCCTGATCGGCGTCGCCGAGTACGTCCGCCACTGGTTACTGTACAACGCCCTGACCGATGCCATGGGCGTCCAGTGGAGCATGACCGGCTACCTGAGCCGCGGTGGCTCGCTGCGCGCCAGCGCCACCACCGGCCAGGCGATTGCGCTGGGTTACGTGATGAGTGTAGCCATCGGCTTGTTCCTGTTCGTCCAGGGCTATGTCCGCAGCCAGCTGCAGCGGGTGCTCGGCGCACTGCTGCTGGCGGCCGGGCTTTTCGCGCCCTTGTCCCGAGGCCCCTGGATCGGCGCCGTGATCATCGGCGTCGTGTTCATTGCCATGGGCAAAGGCGCCGTCAAGCGCCTGACCGTGCTGGCGCTCGCCGGCGTGCTGGCGCTGCCGCTGCTGACGGTGCTGCCAGGGGGCGACAAGGTGCTGGACCTGTTGCCCTTCATCGGCAACATCGAGAAAGAAAACATTACCTACCGGGAACGGTTGATCGACAACTCCTGGATCGTGATCCAGCGCAACCCGCTGTTCGGCTCCTTCGATTTCCGTAACACCCCTGAAATGCAATCGATGATTCAGGGGGAAGGCATCATCGACATCGTCAACACCTACGTCAGCCTGGCACTGCGGGTCGGGTTGGTTGGGCTCGCACTTTTCGTGGCGTTCTTCATCACCGTGTTGCTGGGTATCCGCAAGGCCATGCGCGCGTTCCCCGACCAAAATGACGAGCAACGGCAACTGGGCCGCGCGTTGTTGGCGACGCTGGTCGGGATCTTGGTGATCATCTTCACCGTCAGCAGCATCACCATCATCCCCACAGTGTATTGGTCGGTCGCAGGGCTTGGGGTGGCCTACATACAGAGGGTGCGCAGGCTGCGTTCCAGCCAGGCCAGCGACCTTGCCGATGCCCGTCTTCAACCCAGGTGATGCCAATGACCTCTTTGTCTCTGCGCCCCCTCGTGCGGGCTTCGCTACTCGCTGGCCTTGCCCTGGTGTCACAGGCCGGCTGGGCATCGGGCTGGATTGTCAGCGTCGACGAACAAAATGGCCTGCCCACCGTGACACGCGGTGGTGGGCCGGTGATGAAAGCAAAGTTCGACTTCTGGGCCGCCAACTGGAGCTGGACCGGCTTCTACACCGCCCTCAAGGTAAATGCGCCCTACCGCTACACCCTGCAAGGCAAGAACAAGGAGCTGGACTTTGACCTGGCGGCAGATATCCGCAAGGAACAGGCACAAACCCTGACCTGGGCATTCGACCTGACCGCGCACAGCAGGCAAACGAACGTGATGGGCGGTGGCATCGTGTTCCAGTTTGACCCCGCCATGTTCAGCGCAGACATGGGCGCTCCCGTGCTGTTGCCCGACAACCGCGGCTGGTCCTGGGGCAAAGATGCGCAAGGCAGGCGCATCGAGATGCGCTTCGAGCCCGCACTGGCTAAGGTGTACTTCGAACCGGGCAACACCGCAGAGATTCGCGCGTTCTTCTACAAAAACCCCATCAGCGCCGGCCAGCAGCAGATCAAGGCGACGTTGAACGTAACGGGCGATATCGAGCTTGGCCCAACCCCCACCGAGCGCTTTGGCCTGACAGACCCCGCTCAGTGGCCTGACGACCAGCTCGATTGGCAAACGTCGCCGGTCGATCTGTCATTTCTCAATACGCCAGAGATACCGGCAGGCAAGCGCGGGTTTGTAAAGGCCGCCGGCGAGCAACTGGTATTCGAAGACAACACCCCCGTGCGTTTCTGGGGCACCAACCTGTCTGCGTACTCGCTGTTCAAGACGCCAGACGAAGAAATTGCCAAGCAGGCCAAACGGCTGTCGGCACTGGGCTTCAACCTCGTCCGGCTGCACCACCATGACTCCCCCTGGGTCAGCCCGAACGTGTTTGGCGACGGCACCCTGATTCGCGATACCCAGCAGCTCAATGCCGAGTCGCTGCGCAAGATCGACCTGTGGGTCAAGCGCCTGAAGGACGAAGGCATTTACGTGTGGCTCGACATGCACGTACAGCGCGCCCTTACCGCCCATGACAACATCGAAGACTTCGATGAGCTGGCCAAGGGCGAGCCCAGGGTTGACCTCAAAGGCTATGCCTACGTGAACCAGAGCATTCAGAAGGCAATGAAGCGCTTTGCCGAACAGTACCTGACCCATGTGAACCCCTACACCGGCCTTGCCTACAAAGACGACCCAGCCATTGCTGCGATTCTGATCACCAACGAGAACGACATCACCCAGCACTACGGCAACGCCCTGATGCCGGACAAAAAGGTCCCCGAACACACCGAGCGTTACCGGGAGCAGTCAGATGCCTTCGCCAAGCGCAATGATCTGCCTGCAGACCGCACCTGGCGTGCCTGGGAGCATGGCCCATCGAAGCTGTTTCTGAATGATCTGGAGCGCCAATTCAATGTCGACATGATCGCGCACCTGCGCAGCCTGGGCGTCAAGGTGCCCATCGCCACCACCAGCACCTGGGGCGGCAATGGCTTGAGCGCGTTGCCTGCGCTCACCTCGGGCGATGTGATCGACGCACACAGCTACGGCGCCATCGGGCAGCTCGAAAAGAACCCGCTGAGCAGCGACGGGATGATCAATTGGATTGCTGCTGCCCAGGTAGTCGGGCTACCCCTGACGGTCACCGAATGGAACGCAGAGCCCTTCCCCCTGCCCGACCGCCACTCGCTGCCGCTGTATGTGGCGGGCACGGCCAGCCACCAAGGCTGGGACGCCATGATGCAATATGCCTACAGCCAGCAGGCCTTCAACAGCGGCTGGCGCACGGCAGACAACTGGCACGCGTACAACGACCCGGCCATGCTCGCCACCCTCCCCGCCGCCGCCCTGCTCTATCGCCGCGCGGATGTACAGCAGGCCACCACCCGCTACGTCTTCGCGCCAACACCCGCCACCTTGTTCGACCAGGACATCACACCGCGCAACTCCGTGTTGCTGCGCACCGCCATGGAAAAAGGCAGGCTGCAGGTCGCCATGCCCCAGACGCCGGAGTTGCCGTGGCTCAAACCCAGCGTCATCCCGGCCGATGCGCAGGTGCTGCATGACCCTGCTCAGTCACTGCTGGAGGCTGATGCCGTCGAGTCGGTGACCGATACCGGGGAGCTCAAGCGCAACTGGCAACAGGGCCTCTACACCATCGACACACCCCTTACTCAAGCCGCAACAGGCTGGCTGGGTGGCCAAACGATCAACCTCAAGCAAGTCGCCGTACAGGCAAAAACGCCCTACGCCAGCGTCGTCGTGCAAAGCCTGGATGCAAAACCACTCGGCCAGTCACAGAACCTGCTGATCTCGCTTGGCACCCGGGCCGTGCCCAAAGCCGACGACAAGACGCCCTTCAATGTCGAACCCTTCGAGGGCACGTTGTCCATCAAGGCCGCTGCCGGCCTGAAACTGTTCGCACGTGACGCGCAAGCACAGTTGAAGGAACTGCCAGCGGTGTACCGGAACGGGCGATATGTCATCGCCTTCGACGGCACGTACATGTCCAACTGGCTGTTCTTGAAATAGGGCATTTGGCCATCTACAGTCTCAGAAGACCTGTAGCTGATAATCCCACCTGTTCGATTCAGGGACGAGTCACTGCGTCTGTACAACAGCAGCGTCCAGGAGGCACGGATGAAGTTTCTGGTTGTCGGTGGCGCAGGGTATATCGGCTCGCACATGGTCAAGCATTTGCTGGCCGCGGGTCATGATGTGGTGGTAGCGGACCTCGTGTCGCCTGGCCCTGCTGTGCAATGGGCCGAGCTGGACATTGCCAACGAGCGTGCGCTGGATGTGCTGTTCGCCGAATGCCACTTCGATGCGGTCTTCCACTTCGCGTCGTTCATTCAGGTGGGCGAGTCTGTGTGCGCCCCTGGCAAGTACTATCAGAACAACGTAGCGGCCACCCTGACATTGCTGCAGGCCATGGTGAATGCGGGCATCAAGAGGCTGGTGTTCTCTTCCAGCGCTGCGGTGTACGGCAACCCGCTGTATGTACCCATCGACGAAGCGCACGGCAAGGCACCGATCAACCCTTATGGGCTGAGCAAGTGGATGGTCGAGCAGATCCTTGAGGATTTCGATCGTGCCTACGGGCTGAAGTCGGTTTGCCTGCGTTATTTCAATGCTGCGGGGGCCGACCCTGACGGGCAGTTGGGCGAGCGCCATGAGCCGGAAACCCACCTGATACCGTTGATTCTCCAGGCCGCCTCCGGCCGACGCGATGCGGTGACCGTGTTTGGTCGTGATTACGACACCGCGGATGGCACCTGCATTCGTGACTACGTTCATGTCGCCGACCTGGCTTCGGCACATGCCTTGGCGGTGGACTACCTGGTGGCAGGTGGGCCCAGCACGGCATTCAACCTGGGCAATGGCCTGGGCTTTTCAGTGCAGCAAGTCATCGATACCGCCCGCGCGGTGACGGGGCGGCAGATTCACACAGTCGATGCGCCACGCCGCGCTGGCGACCCGCCCAGGTTGGTGGCGGATGCTGGCAAGGCCATGAGTGTGTTGGGTTGGCGGCCGGCGTATGCATCGCTGGAGCAGATCGTGGCGCATGCCTGGGGGTGGGAGCTGCAGTACCCGTGGCGTCAGCCGTAAGCGTGCGGCCATGCGCTATCCGGGTAGGAGCAGCCTGGTGCTGCTCCTCCGTGAACCAGCACCTCAATAATAGGTGCGCGGCTTTTCATCCGCTTTGTTCAACACCGTGCCAATCAGGTTGACCGTCGCCAAGTGGTGCAGGCAATCCTCGATCTCCTGCTTGCTGTTCATCCCGTTGGCCACAACCAGCAGCACACAGTCGAACTTGGGCATCACCGTGATTGCATCGTCAGAGCTCAACAATGGCGGTAGGTCGAAGATGCAGATCCGCGACTCATAGCGGTTGCGCAAGTCACCGATCAGGTTGCTTACCCGGGGTGAAGACAGCATCTCGGTAGACAGCGGAATAGGCACCCGTGTCGGCAGCACGACAAAACGGGGCAACGTCGGGTTGACCAGCACCTCTTCCAGCCCGGCTTGATCAGTCAACAGCTCGTTGAGGGCCTTATCCATCGGCAAGCCCAAGGTGCTGCCTACTTTGGGACGACGCAAGTCGAAGTCCACCAGCAGAGCCGTCTTGGTCGTATGGTGGGCGATGCTCATGGCCAGGTTGATGGCCAGGACCGTCTTACCCGCTTCGGGCGTTGGCGAGGTGATGGCCAAGGTGCGCCAACCGTTCTCTTCCATCGCCTTCAGCACCTGCGTGCGCAGCAGGTCGATCGGCCCGCTCATGTTCGAATTCTTGTTGAACGCGACAATCCGATTACGCTCAAGGTGCTCCGCACGCAACGGCACCACCTTGGTGTGCACATAATCGAACTGCCCTGGCACCTCGGGTTGCTCCACCCCCGGGGTGGTTTGCGGTACCTGGGCGGCACCTGGAGAAACTTGATGAATACTATTGCCAACTACCGGCTTGATCCTGTCCATCACTGCTTTCCCTATTCAAACCGCGCCATAGCCTTGAACAGCAACACATCCAACGGCATGTAGAACACGTGCACCAGCCCTACCATGATAGCAATCAGCACGAGCGCCGCGATGATCAGCAGGTTGCGCCAGCGCTTGCGCTTGGCCAACTCCGCTTGGGTGGTGATGAAGGGCACTGTCACCAGCACGCGCTTGCCCAGCACACTCTCCAGGGCCCCTACGCCACGTACCCGCTGGTTAAGCATTTCAAGCAGCATCACCAAGGCGCCGCCACCTGCCGGTGCCAGCACCAGGCCCAGGGCAGCAATCTTCTTGCGGTTTGGCTTGATTGGTTTCTCGGGCAGCAGCGGCGGCTCCAGCAGTACAAAGCGCTCTGCCTTGTTTTCCTGCTCCAGGCTCTCGGTGATTTTCGCACCCATTTCCTTGGCGCGGATCTCCTCGTACTTCTTGCGTGCGTTGTCATGGTCACGCATCAAGGTCACCAGGCCACGCTCGACTTGCGGGGCTTCAAGAATTTCCGCCTCGTAGCCTTCCATCTTCTTCACCAGCTCACGTTTCTGCTCCGCCAGTGATGCGATGCGTTCCTGGGCTGCGCCGATGCGCGCGCGCACCCGCGCCACATCGAGGCTGACCGAGGACGCAGCTTTGCTACCACCACCACTGGCCTGCAGTGCCTCGATCTTGCGTTTGACCGCAACCACATCCGGGTGCGCGTCTTTGTACCTGGTCAGCAGCCTGGTGTATTCGGCCTTGAGGCTAGGCAGGTCTTGTGGCTGGTCGGCACTGGACGGCCTGGTCCCATCGGCCTTGGTGGTCAACCCGGCGTTGGCCGCCGACAACTCAAGTTCAAGGTAACGCAGCTCTTCTTGCGCAGTCTTGTAGTCGCGGTCCACCTCCCTGAATTCCAGTTCCGAGCGCGACAGCATGCTCATGCGCAGCGACTGGTGCTCGGGCAAGGCATTGGCATGGGCTTGCTTGAAGTCCGCCAGCTGGTTTTCCAGGCTGGCAAGTTCGGCGCCAAGCTTGTTGGCCTCCTGGGTCAGGAACTCGGTGGTTTCGTTGGCCCGCTCAGTGCGTTGCTTGAGGTTTTCATTGAGGAACAGCGTGACCAGTTCGTTGGCGACATCCTTAGCCACCTGGGCCTGCTTGTGCTCGAACGACACATTGAATGCGACTGTGGCCTCGCCCCGCCCTCTGACGAACGTGCTGAGCGTGGCGACCACGATGGCATTGCGCATCTGCTCGATCTTGTCGCTCTCGCTGAGCCGCTTGTCAGCGAACAGGTTGTACTTGTCGATGATGCGCAGCAGGTTCTCGCGGGTCATGACCCGCTGGCGAATGACCTCGATGCGCTCATCGGCAAAGCTGTTGTTGTTTGCCGACACCAGCTCGGGGGAAATTTGCTGCGACTCCACCAAAATGGTGCCGGTGGACTGGTAGATAGGCGGCACGCTCACCGCGACCACCACGGTCGCGGCAAGAATGACTACGATACTGATCCCCAATAACAGGGCCCTATCCTTGATGATGGCGATGTAATCTTTGAGGGAAAGCTCGTAGTCAGACTTCATAAAGGCCACCAGGCTGAAGTTCAGAGGTCGGGGTACCTATACGTCAACGTCAAACCAACAATCGTAGCGTCTGCAGTGGGTGCATCATCCTGCCGCCGTTCCTTGTACATCAACGATAGGCGCAGATCCCAAAAAGGTGAAAATTCCCGGCTGGCCCACACGCTGTAAACTTGCAGTGTGTTGGGCGTCTGCCCTTTGCTGTCTTGCCAGGAGGCATCGGCGCCGACACGCGTCAGCTCGTTGACCGCATAACTGTAGATACCGCGCACCATGTCGAGCTGGGCAAAACCACCCTCGGCGCTGGCGACCGTGCTGCGTTCGGCGCTCAAGCTGAGGTCGGAACGCACCCCGGTATACAGCAGCGAAGCCCCCCCCTCGCCGCGCCGACCGCCTTCGGAGCCGGAAACCTTGTTCACACCCAAGTGGGCATCCGCACTCAGCCGCTCGGTAAACTGATACTTGACCCCAACTGCGGGGGTGTAGCTGTTGGACGCCGTCGCGGTGAGGTCCTGCTCGGGCTCGTAGCGCCTTGCGCCAAAGCGGGTATACAGGTCGGCCCGCTCATTCCAGGCGTAGGTCCAGGTCAGCACGTTGCCCAGTTCGTTGTAGCCGGTCAGCGTGTTGATGTCATAACGGGCTCGGCTGTACTTGATCTCGTTGGACAAAGTGCTGCGCTCAGTGATGGCGCTGCTCCAGTTGCCTGCCAGCGAATACAGCTTTTGCGTACCATCGGTGGTCACCACACCGGTGTCCTGAACCGTGCCAGACAACGTAGAGCTTTCGTTGTACTGCGCCACCAGGCCAAAGCGCCCTTTCTCGGTGTCGCGTTGCCAGCCCAGGCTCACATTGGGGTCTTCGCGGTCGTCGACGATATCCGTGTCGGACGAGCGCAACACATGCATGCCAAGCCCCAACCGTAATTCGTCGCGGTCGAAGGTACCGACAAGGGTGTAGTCGGGCGCTATGAGCGTGCGCGTTACACCCTTTTCTTCAGACGACAGCAACAACGGGTTGCTGTCGTATTCGACCGAGGTCGGTACCACCACCGATGACTGCCAATTTGCTGCCTGGACCGCGTCCGTAAACGGCAAGACCAAGATTGCCGTTGCAATGCTAGTTGTTCTAAGAAGAGGCATTAAGTGTTCTTATTAAGGCAAGATCAAGGAACGACCAGCGTATCGCCAGCCTGGAGTTGAATGTTGGTGGACATGTCGCGCCCGGAAACCAAGTCCTTATATCTCACGGGCAGAATCCGTTGGGAAGCCCCCTGGCCGCGGACCACCTTGATATCGCTTTCGTCAGCGAATTTGTCCAACCCACCCGACATGCTCAAGGCCTGCAATACCGCCGTGGGGCCCGCCATTTGTACGGGCCCTGGCTTGATCACCTTGCCCTGCACGTACACAAGGTTGCCAGCTATGCTCTTGACGACAACGCTGACGTTCGGGTCGGGGAGGAATTTTTCGAGTTTGGCAGCGACTTGTTTCTGTACCGCCGTGACATCGAGGCCGGCTACATTGATTCGCCCTGCCAAGGGGAAGGTGATACTGCCATCGGGAAGCACGGTGGCTTCCTGGCGCAGGCTATCCTCTTGCCAGACCGACACCATCACTACGTCGCCAGGGCTGAGCAGGTAAGCTGCGTTATTTTCGACCGCGTTGCCGGTACCGGACCACAGCATCAGCACGCAAAAAGCGGAACACATTGAACGTACCATGAGGGTCCCTCCGGCCTTTTTGGCCCGACAAAGAGCACTGAATGAGAACGGCACACAAACTCTCGCTCCACTTCGCAACCGCACCACCTGCTGCGATGGCCTCAACCTTCCTGGAGGCCCTGTACCTTGACACCTCGACATCCTGAACTACCAGCAAGCCGCGATACCCTACGGTCTTTGGTAATTACTGGCTACTGGAATATAGCAACAGTTGGAAAATTGACAAGCTGCCAGCGGCTGCGAAGACACGAGAAACAAACCACAGACGTCAAATTACCGACGGCGCTGCAGGCGTACGCAATTTACCCCCGGATAAAAGACACACTTCACCCTGCCGACCGTGTGAAAGTTTAAATCTTTCTTCTATTGGCTACTGCAACAAAACCAATAACGGCAAACGCGAAGAACCACCCTGCCGTTGCGACAGGAATGACACTGTTTTGATTGACATAGGAATCAGCAGCGCGTGCTGCGCCACTTAAAAGCACCAACAAGAATATTGATTTAATGAACAGTGTCGAGCGCATAACCCCCTCCTATAAAGAGGATAATAAAATAGTTATTGGCGGGTTTAGCGGGAGACTTCCTCGCTGTTGATTTGAGCTTATGGGCACAATGACACTACGTCAATGATCCGACACCATAATAAATCTCAATGAGCGATGGGTAACTTCGTCAAAATGTCGTCACCTGAAATATGCAGGCCCTTTACGGGTTTGCGTCGCAGTAACGGCCCCGCTATAAGGCTCTGAAATAACACATTTTTCTACAATATCAGCCGCTCAGGAGGCCCCGGGCGGCTCGCGATATCGTTTTTGCCGTGAGGTTATCGGCGTAGAGAATGGAAGGTATTCCGTTTCATCGGTGAGAAGCCAAATGCTAATCGTTGAGCTTGCGAACCGAAATCTGGCGCTTTTGAACCAGGCACTACTGTGCGCTATACCGGCATTAGATCCAGGGTGCGTTCAACTTCCTCGATATCGATCCTGAAACCATCGCCTTCCGGCATTCCCACCACAAAGCCAAAATGCTGCTGGTCGCGATCCGTCAGGTACTTGTAATAGCTGACAAAACGGTTCGGTGGCTGCAACGTCAACAACGAGCAGCCGCTTTGCAACACGTTGACACCGTGAACCAGCTGACTGCCTTCGACCCCGACCACCACCCTCGCGCCGGCACAGGCGGCAATAATACTCGGCACATCGGTCTTCAGCGGATCGACCACGCGAAAGCCCCTGCGCTGGCGCAAGTGCTCTGCAACAGCCATTTCATTACGCAAGAAGCGCAAGTCACCGTCCCCCCCGCGCAAAATGAACACGCCGGGGTGCGACTCATGGCTCACATGCGACAGCAGTTTTTCGCCCATGGCGCGGTAGCGTAAATGCCGGCTGTGGTTATTGCTCTGGTCGTCAAAGAGCACCAGTTCACGGAAAAACGCACTGCGCAAACGCTGCGGCTTCATATCCAGCCAGTTTTCATAGGCAGGCGCCTGTGAAAACAGAGGGTAGCGGGCCGATGGCGCAGTAGTCACCGGTATACCTTCGTTACAGGCCAGGGCGTAGGTGACGCAGTCTTCCATCAACCAGGTGCCAAACCATGAGTTGCCATTTTGCGTGCAGTAGATGGCCGCACGTTCGATTTCGTTCTCGACGACAACGCGCGGAAAGGTGCTAGGTTTCAACGACAACCAATGGCTGGCCTTACCTTTGTAGAGCGCCCCGTCCACGAGCCAGACGTCCTTGATCAGATAACCACGTGTAGGGCCCTGCACAACGCTGAGCCCCCCTTCCATCGTGCGCGCGGGATGCACATAGGGGTAAAAGCGCTTTGCCTCCCACCCCGTCACCCGCTCAAGCTGATTGGGCAAATAGAAGGCCGGCGGGGAAAGGGTTGTTTCCCCTGGTGCTATATCCCAGCTTTTTGACGCGATGCTTTTCAGGTCCACAGCCGAATTGCGCGCGAGCCGCTTACGTGCCATGTACGTGTACGCAGCAAGGGTCCACTTATGCCGTTTGCCGGCGGACGGTGCGCTGAATCTCGACATATCGCTTCCCATGAAGCTTCTCCCCGGGTGGCGTGGCCACGAGCCTTTGAAACGACTCAGTTGGATGTGATCCTTTCCATCGTCGGCGGCGACTGTAAATTGGCGTAACGACTGCGCAGGGTTTCGATAAAGGACTCTCCGGACCCCGTGCCGCCGTAGAGGTAGATCTTGTGCAGCCCACCAAAGACCATTTCGTGATAACGGCTGGCGACTTCCTCGTCGCTCGGCCCGTCCGGCAAGCCCAGGTGCAGTGTCAGTTTGTCGCCTTCGACCGCGAACATCGGGGTTTCCCAAAGAAACTTCGCGGTGCCTGTCTTGGGTAGCCGCACGAACAGGTACGCATGATTGCCCAGCGAGTCGATATCGCCACCGCGCCGTCTCTTCCATTTCAGCAAGCCGTCATCCGGCCGCGCCAGGCACAAGCCGATATCGTAATAATCGAAGCCATGTTCCAGCGCCCACTCCAGCGCCATGTACGTGGTGATAGAGTTCACCTCGCGCAGTTTTTTCGCATCTGAAAACACGGCTTCGCTATAACCAAACCGCAGGGTGCTCCAGTAGCGCTTTCCACCCCGCGTCACTTCACAGCCGAGGTGACAGCCGATCACTTCGTCGCCCAGGGTGATGAGGTCGAGGCGCCCTACACTCTTTGCGATGCGAAACACATCGTCCGTTGGAAATTGCGCGGCATGGATACCCTGCCTTGCAGTGGCATAGGGGCGCAGCAACTGGCTGTCGGCCATTGCGATTTCTTCATCCGACAGCGTCTGCCGCATTTGATAAAGCGGCCGGTTCTTGCGGATACTGCGGCGCAGCTCACTGTCATAGCGTGCCGTGATGTCTTCCAGGGGGCGCCCCAGCGGGACCACCGCGCTCAAGTAGTGCGGCACGGACAAGGCCCCGGTGGTGGGCATTTCACTCACCAGCACCACATGGTTTGACGGGTCGGGGCTTGCACCACTGGCTGTGGCCGGGGCATTGCCCTGCACTTTGCCACCAATCAGCAGCTTGGCCATCTCGCGCTGCTGCTTGCGGCCGATGTAGAGGATTTCGTAGGGGCTTTCTTGCTGCAGCCGGAACCTGGCGACCTCCCACCGCCAAAAACAGGCTCGCCCAAGCACTTCTCGTATTTGGCTGGCGAGCAGCCTGATCTCGTAGCGCGTGGAGGGAGAGATGAGTTTTCGTGCAACAGCCGCCAAGTTCTCTTTCATTCTGCTTCGACGTCCTTTGATGTTGTCTATGGGCAAATTTGAATGAAGACCACAATTGACCGTAACAAACACACCCAACGCACTGATATATAAAAGATTGCTAACGAATCATCACTCTCACATTCAGTAACAATTTAAGATGCAAGGCAACGCTTTGGCAAGCAGCACTTTGACAGCATGCCACCCTATTTTATGACGTCAAATTTCCTGTTTAAATGTGAGGACTTCATGACGCAATGCATGAAGTATGTTCAGTTGCAGGTACTATTCGGCTACCACTTGGTTATTAGTAAATGCCTTTTGATGCTGTCTCCTCATAAAGGAACATCATCATGCCCGCATTATCTAAGTTCGATCCGCAACACGACCTGCTCAAGCACCGGTTACCCACTTGGACGCACCGAATAGCGGCCTCGGATTGGCACAGTTTGAAGCAAAGCCAACTACCGAGCTTTTACACCCAGGACTGGTACGCCAATGCCGCGCCTGACCTTCGCCAGGCAGTGCAACGTAGCCAGTCGCGCCTACTGCGTTCCCAGGCCATGCTGGCCCGTTCGCTCAAGGGCCTTGAGCAAGTCACTGCGTTCGCTGAACCGCTATTGCTCGCAGCCCTTGCCGAACAGGGCTGCACCGCGCCACTTCGTGGCACCGAGCTGCTGCGGGTAGAAAGCACGTGGCATTGGGCAGGCCTGCGCAACCTGTTTAGCCATCGTCGCGATAATCTGTTGCAGGCCGCACTGCAGAACTTTGCCGACGACGAAAGCTTCACCCCTCAGAGCGCCATCGCCCTGAGCGCCACGATTCAGGTCACAACCATTGAAGTTCAGGGCACCGCGATTCTTGGCCCGCAAACAGCTCCGGCGCACTTCCCTCTGTCATCGGAACGCTACCAAGTGCAACGACTGCCGCTTGCACCCGCCACGTTCGCCACACTGTGCCGGGCGCTGGATTTGGGGGGGCAGTACCAGGCCCATCTTGAGCAGCATTACGCTAAGCCTCTGGTGCGCGAGCAGGCAATTGCCGTATACAAGGACCGCTTGCGCCTGGCCGCCGACCTGGCCTACCTGCGCCATGTGCTTGGCGGCGCCGCGCGCGACCGGGTCGACCTGTTGCTGCAGGGCAGCAGCGTGGCGTGCTGGCAGCTGGCGCTGTCTGGTATCACGCTGCACGAGGTCATGCTGATTGACGCCGGCAGCGCCGGCCTATTGCTCTACCTGCCAGGCCACGACCAGGCCTTGCGGCAATGTACCGACCTTGACGCCGTACACGAGGCCTTGGTGGCCCTGCTGCTCGACCCCCTTGCCCGCCAGGCGTTCATGGCGTACCTGGAACAGGATCAGCACCCACACTTTCTCGACCTGCTGCACCAAAACATCGACGCTTCGGGCACTTCTGCCGACGACCAGGCATGGTTGCGGGCACCCCGGGCCGACTTGCGCCCGACGCGGCAGGTGATCACCGAGGAGCCGTTCGGCCTCTATCAGGCGCTGCACGTTGCCCGCCTCAAGCGCGAAGCCCGCCAACTGGCCGTGCCCACCGCCGAAGCCGATGCCAAGGCGCGGGCGAGCCGCCTGCAAGCGTGGGAAGACCGCGGCCTGGACGCGCTCAATATTGCAGGCTTTTTCATCCCAGCCGTGGGCACGTTGATGCTGGCTGTCACTGCCTGCCAACTGCTTGGCGAGGTATACGAAGGCTATGAGGCCTGGCATCAAGGCGATCGCCACCTGGCACTGCGTCACCTGGAGGCGGTGGGCCTGAACCTGGCACTGATCGCAGGCTTGGCGGCAGCAGGCCACGTGGTGCCGAAACTGTTCAAAAGCCCGCTGATGGAGAGCTTGCAGGAGGTGCGTAGCAACGATGGGCACTACAGGCTCTGGCAAGCAGACCTCACCCCCTACCGCAGCCACGCTGCGTTGCCGGAACACCTGCAACCCAATGCACAGGGCCAATACCTGCACGATGGCCGCTGTTTCATTCATATGGATGGCCACCTCTACGAGCAACGTCTGGACAGCGAACTGCAACAGTGGCGTATCGTCCACCCGCAGCTGCAAGACGCTTGGCAACCACCGCTGGAGCACAATGAGCAAGGTGCTTGGCGCGCCAGCCACGAACAGCCATCGCTGTGGTCGTTCGCGCAGCTTGCCCGGCGCCTGGGCCACGCTTACACGGCGTTCACGGCAGAGCAATTGGCGTTGGCAGGGCGTATTTGTGGCGTCGATGCTGCGGGCTTGCGCCGTGTGCACCTCGAAGGGCAATCGCCACCTGCGCTGCTGCTCGACACCTTGCAGCGCATGGCCGCACAAGCCAAGGCTGAGGCACTGGGCGGCGACTCGCCACAAGGCCTGTTCGAACGCCTTTATAACGGCGCCGCACCTGTCGAACCCGCAACACGTCGGTTACTGCAAGCCTACCCCCGCCTGTCGGCCACGCTTGCCAGGCGCCTGTTGGCGCCTCTGAGCGCCGTTGAAGCACTTGCCTGGGAAAACGAAGCGGCGTTACCTGCGTGGCTGCGCCAGCAGATTGAACACACGCACAGCGAACTGCCTCTGGTCCGAGCCCTGGAAGGCGTGCTGGTACCCGCCCGGGCCAATGCCGATAGCGAGCGCCTGCTGTTCAGCGCCCTCGATGGCCTGCCTGACTGGCCGCGCGAAGTACGCCTGGAACTGCGTGACGGTAGCCCCGAAGGCCCGTTGCTTGACAGTGTTGGTAGCCACCAGGCAGGAAGTGTCAGCCGGGTCATCAAGTCTGCTCAAGGCTATGAGGCGGATCTGGGGCAGCGCCCTGCTCCCGCCGCGCAAGACCTGGACCTGTGCCGTGCAGTGGAACAGGTGCTAGCGCAGGCTCACCGGGACGCGCTGACGATCTCCGAGGCAAACGGCGATTCATTGCGCCAGCGCATCCAGGCCTGGGCCAACGCAGACAGAGACGCCCTTGCGCAAAGACTGTGGGGGCATCGCGCCATCCGGCGCGCGCACCCTGGTCAACTGCGCGGCGGTCGGCCACTGGACCCCGCACCACCGCACCCACGGCAGACGGGTTCACTGGCCGGTGCCTATCGCCGACTGTACCCCGATGCAACCGA
The DNA here is from genome assembly GCF_025905425.1 of Pseudomonas putida. Taxonomy (NCBI): domain Bacteria; kingdom Pseudomonadati; phylum Pseudomonadota; class Gammaproteobacteria; order Pseudomonadales; family Pseudomonadaceae; genus Pseudomonas; species Pseudomonas putida. The sequence goes on from NZ_CP109603.1 coordinate 2,542,084, forward strand.
TTCAGAGATCGAAGATGCACTTGGAAACGAGCAAGATGACGATGAGCCTCACGGCAACAATGACCTTCGCTCCCCCACACAAAGGCTGCGCGACCTGCAACAACGTCTGGAGACCCTGCGCCGCGATTTGCAGGCGTGGGCCCGCCCCGACCCTCTGCGCCCGCACCAACGGCATCGGGCAATCCAGCCTATCGTCAACGCTTGGCGGCGCCTCTCGAGTGTTCCGCTCGCAAGCGGCGGCCGGATCGCCAGCCTCGACCTCTCCGGCCTCGAACTTGAAAACCAGGACTTGACCAGCCTGGCGCTGCCAGACGACTTCACCCATATTGAACACCTGTCGCTGAGCAACAACCCCGCCCTCAGTCAGCTCCCCGACGAGTTCCACGAATGCTTTCCCAACCTGAGGCGTTTGTGGTTATCCAATTGCCGTTTCGATTCCCTGCCCCGATTGGCCAACCCCGATCGATTGACTTGGCTTGACCTGGATAACAACCGCATCACGTGGGACAACCACGCCCAGGTAGCCTTGAACCAGTGCTCTGGGCTGGTCGTGCTGGACCTTTCGGGCAACCCGCTGATTGAGGCCCCTGACCTGAGCAGGCTCCCCAACCTGAAAACCTTGTTTTTGACTGACTGTAGGCTGACCGAGCTACCCGAAGGCCTGGAGCTTGTCGCCGAACCGCTCGTGCTGGACCTTTCGAACAACCAGTTCGTACAACTGCCTGCAGGCTTTAATACCCCTGAACCGGTCGCCGAAGCCCTGTGCCTGGAAAGTGACTGGCTCAGCGAAGGCATGCTTGCCCAGGTCGATGCTTACAATGCAGCCCATCAGGTCGATTTGCTGGTGTGGGAAGGCGACTATGCTGAGTTCTTCGAAGAGACGGGCCCCGAACAGGCCGCACTCTGGCAGCGTTTGCCACTTCAGTACCGCCGCGACCTCAGGCCCTTGCTTGAAGGCGACTTCTTTCTTGCGAGCCCCCGGCAAGCCCGCGCGGAATTCTGGCGGCGCCTGGCAGCCATTGATGCCGATCAGGTGCTACGCGAAGAGTGGTTGACGCACCCGCCCTACAACCTGTTCAACCTGCCGCTGTGAACTCATCGCCAGCGCGCAATGTTGAGCCAGACTGGTGTTTTTCCTGCGGCCGGTGCATGCTCGAAGCTGAAGCGTTTCACCCGGCACGAAATCCGCTCAAATATGTGAGGTGCAGTACCCATGGACCGTCTGCTCGATTCACTCTTCCCCACCGCCGAGAACATCCCCGACACCTGGCGTCTGGAAGCCCCCCTGGAACAACGCGACTACCTGGTGAATGGCCAGCTCAGGCGCTGGGACGGCCCGCTGGCCACCGTGCGCAGCCCGGTCTGGCTCAAGCAAGCCGACGGCGAGCACCAGGTCATTCTCGGCAGCGCCCCGCTGCTTGATGCCGACACCGCCCTGACCGCGCTCGATGCCGCCGTGCAGGCCTACGACAAAGGCCGCGGCGTTTGGCCCACGATGCGTGTTGCTGAACGTATTCAGCATGTCGAAACCTTCCTGGCGCGCATGCGCGAACAGCGCCAGGCCGTGGTCAAGCTGCTGATGTGGGAAATCGGCAAGAACCTCAAGGACTCAGAAAAAGAGTTCGACCGCACCTGCGACTACATCGTCGATACCATCAACGCGCTCAAGGACCTCGACCGCCGCTCCAGCCGCTTCGAGCTCGAACAAGGCACCCTCGGCCAGATCCGGCGGGCGCCACTGGGTGTGGCATTGTGCATGGGGCCGTACAACTATCCCCTCAACGAAACCTTCACCACGCTGATCCCGGCGCTGATCATGGGTAACACCGTGGTGTTCAAGCCGGCCAAGTTTGGCGTACTGCTGATTCGCCCGTTGCTCGAAGCCTTCCGCGACAGCTTCCCGCCGGGGGTGATCAACGTCATCTATGGCCGCGGCCGCGAGACCGTCAGCGCGCTCATGGCCAGCGGCCTGGTCGATGTGTTTGCCTTCATCGGTACTCACAAGGCCGCCAGTGACCTGAAAAAACTGCACCCACGCCCGCACCGCCTGCGCGCAGCGCTAGGCCTGGATGCCAAGAACCCCGGCATCGTGCTGCCACAGGTCGACCTGGACAACGCTGTCGAAGAGGCCGTTACCGGCGCCTTGTCATTCAACGGGCAGCGCTGCACCGCGCTAAAAGTGCTGTTCGTCCATGAGGATGTGGTCGATGCCTTCCTGGAGAAATTCCAGCGCAAGTTGGCCGCGCTCAAACCCGGCATGCCATGGGAGCCTGGGGTGGCGCTGACGCCACTGCCGGAACCGGGCAAGGTCGATTATCTCGACGGCCTGGTGGCCGATGCCATCGACAAGGGTGCACGGGTCATCAACGAAGGCGGTGGGCAAAGCCGTGGTTCGTTCTTCTACCCCGCCCTGCTCTACCCGGTGAACCACGACATGCGGGTGTACCACGAGGAGCAGTTCGGGCCGTTGGTGCCGGTAGTGCCCTATCGCGACCTGGAAACCGTGATCGACTACGTGCTCGACTCCGACTACGGCCAGCAGCTGAGCCTGTTCGGCAACGACCCGGCGACCATCGGTAGCCTGGTCGATACCTTTGCCAACCAGGTCGGTCGCATCAATATCAACGCGCAGTGCCAGCGCGGGCCAGACACCTACCCGTTCAATGGGCGCAAGAACAGCGCCGAAGGCACGTTGTCGGTGCACGACGCCTTGCGCGTATTCTCGATCCGCACGCTGGTGGCAACCAAGTTCCAGGAAGCCAACAAAACGTTGATCAGCGAGATCATCCGCAATCGACAGTCGAGCTTCCTGACCACCGATTACATCTTCTGACTGCCGCCGTTATAGAGAATCGATCTAGCGCCACTGTCGATTTTCCATCCGTGCAAACGACTCTAAGCAAGAGGGCGCCACCCGGCGCCCACTTCAAAGGAGAGTCGAACATGGCAGCCAAACCCATCCCCGAAGGCCAGCACAGCATCACCCCCTACTTGGCCATCAGCGACGCCGCCAAAGCCATCGAGTTCTACGCAAAAGCCTTTGGCGCGGTTGAGATGTTTCGCCTTGACGCCCCCGGCGGTCGCGTGGGTCATGCAGAATTGAAGATCGGTGATTCGTCGCTGATGCTCGGCGACCCCTGCGACATGGAAGGTGGCCTGACGGCCAGCCAGAAACTCGCTGGCGCGGCAGTGGGCCTGCACCTGTATGTCGACGACTGCGACAAGGTCTATGCCCAGGCCCTCGCATGCGGCGCCACCCAGCTGCGCGAAGTGACGGATCAGTTTTATGGCGACCGCAGCGGCACCCTCAAAGACCCGTTCGGCAATATCTGGTTCGTCTCGACCCACAAGGAGGACCTTAGCCCTGATGAGATTCGCGACCGCGCCGCGAAGATGTTCAGCGGCAGTTGAGCGGCCAACTGCAAGCCTCAAGTTGAAACTGAAACCGCTTTGCTTGAAGCTTGAGGCTTGTAGCTTGGAGCTGCCCATCAATGCGTATCATCGATAAAACCGCCGCGCAGGTGCGCAGCCTGACACCCGCCGAAGAAGAGCTGCTGGTCGGCTTCACCACAGGTGCGCTGGTCGGCCCCCGCCTGCTGCAGGCTAACCAGTTGCTGATGAAGGTGCGCAACGCCAACCAGTGGCTGGCCTGCGACTGCCGCAAGGATGCCCTGCCGGTGCTGAACGTGACCCTCAACGGCAACACCGGCACTTTGTTCCTGAAAAATAACCCAGACACTGCCGAGCATGCGCCTGGCTGCCCGTTCACCAAGGACGAGCGTGAAGCCGCAGAGCGCGAAGACGACCCTGCCCCACCCGCCGCGTGGTTGCCTCCGGACACGCCGTTGCGCCTGATCGGGGACTTTCGCCCGGCCCCAGACAGCGGCGGCGGTGAGGGCCATGACCGGCGCGAACAGCAACGGCTGCTGTCGCTGCTGCTGACCTGGATCGAGATCAGCGGCTTGAACCTCTACGCTACCCACCTGAAAAAAGACCTCACCGGGCAGTTTGCCGAACTGCGCAGCGTTGCCAGCCGCTACCCGCTGCTAGAGCGGGTGCCGGCCGGCAATTACCTGGAAACCCGGCTGGACATGAAGCACATGATGATGCTCAAGGCCCGCCTGCGCGAGGCCACGGTGTTCGGCAATCACCGTCGGCATGGGTTGATGCTCGACTGCGTCGACCAGATCAAAGGGCGAAAGCTGTTCAACAACCGCAGCGACGAGGGTTTCGATTTCCAAGGCCACCACCTCTATTGGGGCGGAAGCCGCACGGCTGGACCGCTATTGGCGCTCGCGCTGTACTCACCCACCACCGCTGGCAGCCATTTCTATGAACTGATCCATGTGGCCAGCGTGCCTGTGCTGTCGCGCGCCCACCTGTTCCCGGTGTACCGCGATGAAGAGCGCGAGCCGCTCAAGGCGCTGGTGTCGCTGATCGACTGGATGGCGAGCAAAGGCGTGAAGGTGCAGATGCGCCGCCCAGTGATCGGCGGGCAAGTGATGGATGAGCTGGTACTGACCTCGGATCAAGACCGGGTGCTGTCCGTGTCGTTGCTGGAGCAACCGATCGGGCCGGAACCGGATGCCGAGAACTTCAAGCGCTACGCCGACTTCAAGAGCCTGGAAACCTTCCGCAAGTTTGTCGCGGGTTTCTTCATGCGTGAGCGCTAAGCACCCTAGGGCTACGCACGCGTTGTTGTAGGAGCGGCCTTGCGCGGCGCAAGGCCGCTCCTACAGATCAACCCAGAAACAGCGTGTACGCCGGGTTCTCGGTTTCATCCCAGTACCGATAGCCCATCTCATCCAGCGCCTGTGGCAACCCTGGCTGCTCGTCCGCCGGCACCTCCAGGGCGGCAAATACCCGCGCCTCTGCTGCACCATGGTTACGGTAGTGGAACAGGCTGATGTTCCAACGTTTGCCCAACCGCTCCAGGAAGCCCAGCAACGCCCCAGGCCGCTCCGGGAACTCGAAGCGCAGCACGCGCTCATCCGCCCCCGACGCGGCATGGCCGCCCACGGTGTGACGCACGTGCAGCTTGGCCAGTTCGTTGTCGGTCAGGTCGAGCACGCTGTAGCCCTGCTCGGCAAGGCTGGTCAACAGCTTCTCCCGCGGGTCGTGCAGCGGATGGGTCTGCACGCCGACAAACAGACGCGCCTCCTTGCCCGGGTAATAGCGGTAGTTGAACTCAGTGATCTGGCGTTTGCCCAGCGCCTGGCAGAATGCGCGGAAGCTCCCCGGTTGTTCGGGAATGGTCACGGCGATGATCGCCTCGCGCTGCTCGCCCAATTCAGCCCGCTCGGCCACATGGCGCAGGCGGTCGAAGTTGACGTTGGCACCCGAGTCGATGGCCACCAGGGTCTGCCCCTGGACACCCTCACGGGCCACGTATTTCTTGATGCCGGCCACGGCCAGGGCACCGGAAGGCTCGGTGATCGAGCGGGTGTCGTCGTAGATGTCCTTGATCGCCGCGCACAGTTCATCGCTGTTGACGGTAACCACCTCATCGACGAAGTGCCGGCACAGCTCGAAGCAGTGGGCGCCGACCTGGGCCACCGCCACGCCATCCGCAAACGTGCCGACCTGCGGCAGGATCACCCGCTCGCCTGCGGCCAAGGCAGCCTGCAGGCAGTTGGAGTCTTCCGGCTCGACGCCGATCACCTTGACCTCGGGCCGCAGGTATTTGACGTAGGCGGCGATGCCCGCCACCAGCCCGCCACCCCCCACCGGGACGAAGATCGCATCCAGCGCACCCGGGCGCTGGCGCAGGATTTCCATGGCCACTGTACCCTGGCCGGCGATTACGTCCGGGTCGTCGAACGGTGGCACGAAAGTGGCGCCTTCGCTGTCCGCCAGTTTCAAGGCGTGGGCCAACGCATGGGGGAAGCTCTCACCGTGCAGCACCACGTGGCCACCCCGCGAACGCACCCCTTCGACCTTCAGCGACGGCGTGGTGGTTGGCATGACAATGGTGGCTTTCAGGCCCAGGTGCGAGGCCGCCAGGGCGACGCCCTGGGCATGGTTGCCCGCCGACGCGGTGATCACCCCGCGTTCGCGCTGGGCGGGTGTCAGCCGCGACAGCCGCGTGTAGGCACCGCGGATCTTGAACGAGAAGGTGGGTTGCAGGTCTTCACGCTTGAGCAGCACCTGGTTGCCCAGGCTGGCAGACAGCGCAGGCGCTACCTGCAGCGGCGTTTCGATGGCCAGGTCGTAAACCGGAGCGGCGAGAATGCGCCGCACCTGCTCCGACAGCAGTTGCTGGGGAGTGGCAGGTGTACGCAGGTTGGCGCTGAAGCTGGTCATCGATGACTCCTTGGCTTGTTTCACGTTGCCCAGGAGTCAGAGAGTGAAAACCCGCCTCCAGGGCGGGTTAGGTGCACGTACGCGCTAGCCCGCCAAACTGATAATGGCGGTAATAATAATGGCGTTCACGTGCGCGAATGTGTTCATGGGATGGGAACTTATCCCGCCGCACGGCAGCAAGTCAACACTTTGCCTGCTGCGCCGAGAGCGGCACATCGAACACCTTGTCGAACCCCCACTGGAAAACGAACGCATACACGAAGAAGAACACGAACAGTGCCAGGTTGGTGAGGAAGGCCGCCCACAGGCTGACATCCAGCCACCACGCCACCAGCGGCAGCAGAATCACCACCAGCCCGCCTTCGAAACCCAGGGCATGCAATACCCGGCGCCTGAAGGTGCGTTCGCGCTGGCGCTGGCGCGCCTCCCAGCGCTCGAACGCCCAGTTGAAGCCCATGTTCCAGCTCATGGCGATGCCCGACATAAGCACTGACAGCACGGTCGATTGCGCCATGCCTGCAGCAAAGGCCAGTTCCAGGGCAGGTGCCACACAGGCAACGGCGATGGCTTCGTAGAGGAGGGCCTGGACGATCTTGCGTGCCTTGCCTTGCATGTTCAACTCCCTGAAAAATGACCTACCAAACTACAAGATGTGGCCCACAAGCAAAAGCCTGAAGTGTTTGTTGGCCGTGGGGTGAATCGGTGGGAGCGGGCTTGCCCGCGAAGAGGCCAGTGTTGACAATGCATGCCTCAAAGGAGCTCAGCCGATGTTCAAGACCATTGAGGAACATGTCCGCCAGCAGGTCGCCCCCGCCGCCCTGCGTGCCGAGTTCCGCCAGCACGAGTTCGATGCTTCGCGCCGCTTCTGCCAACTGATCTTCGGCGTCAGCATCGCCGTCTGGCTGGTCTTCGACGTCATCGTCAGCTACCTGGGTGGCCAACGTTTCACCTGGCTCTCTGGCCTGTTCATCACACTGATGTGCAGCCTCACCGTGGTGCTCGGCTTCACCCGCAAAAGCCAGCACTTCGACGTCCTCAACCTCGTGTTCATCACCGTCATCACGCTGGGCATGCGCCTGCTCATCGATGGCATTCCAATCGCCCTGCGTCCGGTTTGGCTGGTATTGGGCACGTCCACTGTGCTGTACAGCGTCTCGGTACTGCCGGTGCGGCGCTGGTCATTCTTCTGTGCCATGGCCATCACGTGGGTCATGCTCAACCCCTTCTACGGCACCAACATCAACCCGGACGACCTGGAAGCCGCCATGCTGATCAGCTACGCGGTGTTCCTCAGTGGCCTGGTGATCTACAGCTACCTGCGTATCCGGCAGGCCAAGCTGCACAATTTCTACATGTCCAAGCTGTTGCTCGACCAGGCATACGTTGACGTACTGACCGAGATCCCCAACCGCCGCTCGTTCATGGCCAAGGCCGAGCGCCAGCTGCAGCAGAAAACACCTGGGCAGTACCTGGCAATGATCGACATCGACAACTTCAAGAAGGTCAACGACCGTTTCGGGCATGACATTGGCGATGAAGTGCTCAAGCGTGTGGCGGTGCACATCAAGGCGTCGATGGCAGGCTATGAATTTGCAAGGCTCGGCGGCGAGGAGTTTGCGATCTTCTTCCAGGGGCTGGATCAAGCGGCTGCCGAGCAACAGGTTGCGGCGTTATGCAGGCGGGTGCGGGAAGACCTGGGTGCGCATCCGGTGACGATCAGCATCGGGCTGGCCCAGGTGGACAGTGCCGATACCCTGACCATGGCGCTGGTCAGGGCGGACCAGGCGCTGTATGAGGCCAAGCACACTGGCAAGGATCGGGTTGTGCTGTGGACGAGTCGTCTGGCCGAAAGCAGCACCTAGCAGGCTAGGCCCTTTCGCGGGCAAGCCCGCTAAAGGGCCGGTACAGCCAACCTACCCACCCGCCGGCAAACGAATCATGAACTGCGCCCCACCCAGCGCCGACTGTGCCACCGTCAACGTACCGCCCTGCCCTTCGATCGCCCGCCGGCTGATCGCCAGCCCCAAGCCGAACCCGCCGGTATTGCGATCACGGCTACGGTCCAAGCGATAGAACGGCTGGAAGATCCGCTCACGCTCCTCGACCGGAATACCGATCCCGTCGTCCTCGACCGTCAGCAGGCAGGCGCCGTCATCCTCAAGCCGCAACCTCAACAGCAGGCTTTGGTCGCAATAACGCATCGCGTTGCGCACCAGGTTCTGCACCGCCCGCGCCGTCAACCGGGGGTCGAGCACGAAACGTGGCAGTTCGCGCTCGGCACGCACTTCCCACTCAATGCCACGGCTGTCCAACTCTTCGGCAAAACTGCCGAGCACGCTGTCCACCAGCTCCAGCAGCGACACCTCGACCCGCTCACGCGCCTGATCGGCGTTGTACAGGCGGCTGTAGGACAACAGCTCCAGCACCAGTTCATCCAGTTCGCGCACATGGCCGACCAGCTCCAGCAGCCGTTTACGGCTGGTAGGCGGCACTTCGTCAAACAGCAGCACCAGGCCGAAGTCCAGACGGGTCAGCGGGGTGCGCAGTTCGTGGGACACCGCATTGAGCAGCTCGCGCTGCTGGTTGACGTGGCGCTCAAGGTCGGTGGCCATGGTGTCGAACACCCCGGCTAGTTCACCGATGTTCGAGTGCGCCGAGATGTGCGTTCGCTCTGCCATCTGCCCCTGGCCCAGGCGCCGGGCGGTTTCCTTGAGCCGCTCCAAGTCACGCCAGTGCGGCCACACCCAGAGCAGCAGGCAACCGAGCATGGCTGCACCGATCAGCACCGTCACGCCCCACGACAGCACGTTGATGTCCAGCGGGTCCTCGGGCGCATGCAGGCGCACCAGCCAGTCTTTGTCGAGGGGGGCCAGCACCGTCTCGTAATAACCCCAGTCAGCGATGCGCACCACATGCATGCCATGTTCCAGGCGCGCCCGTTCATCAGTGCTCAGGTCGGCCTGGTCCCTGCGCAGCAGCTTGACCTCGAGGGGTGCGAAGGCGTCGGCCAGGTCTTGCTCTACCGCTGGCCACTGCTCACGCGGGGCCTGGTGAAACTGGCGCACGATCAGCGATTGCACACCTTTGGCCTGGTCGAGGTTGTAGGCCATGAAGCGCTCGTGGAACAGGCCGACGATGGTGTTGGGGATGAGCAGCAGCGCACCGGCGTAGGCGACGATAATCACCAGGTACAGGCGCACCAGGATCTTCAACATGCTCGGTCAGCACTCCCACTCGACACGGCTGAACAGGTAGCCTTTGCCCCATACGGTCTTGATCTTGCGCGCCTCGCCAGCGCTGTCGTCAAACTTGCGGCGCAGTTTGGAGATGGCGACATCCACCGAACGGTCGGTGCCGTTGAACTCGATGCCGCGCAGTTGCTGGAGAATGCGGTCGCGGTTAAGCACTTCGCCAGCATTGCGCGCCAGCACCACCAGCAGGTTGTACTCACCGCTGGACAGCTCCACCTCTTCGCCGCGCCAGCTGACGGTGCGCTCGGCCAAGTTGATGCACAAGCCACCGATCTGGATCAGGTCGCTGTCCAGGCGTGGCTCGTTGACACTGCTGCGGCGCAGCAACGTCCGCACGCGGGCCAGCAGCACGCGCGGCTCACAGGGTTTGGTCACGTAATCGTCCGCACCCATCTCCAGGCCCAGTACCTGGTCATGGCTGTCGTCACGGGCGGTCAGCATGAGAATCGGCAAACTCTGCGATTCCTGGCGCAGCAAGCGGCACAGTTGCAGGCCGTCGATGCCGGGCAACATCAGGTCGAGGATAACCAAGTCAGGTTTCTGCCGGCGAAATTCGTCCAGCACGTGGTCGCCACGGGCGATCACCTGAACATGGAAATCGTTGCGTTGCAGGTAGCTGGCGATCAGTTCGGACAGGGCGCTGTCGTCTTCGACCAGTAGGAGGTTTGGCATAAGCGCTTTGACACATGAGAAAGTCCAGGCAGGATATAGAATCCTACGCCCTGGCAGGACGCTTCTTCACACTTTTTCACACTCGCCCTACAGGTATTAACAGCCACCGAGGGAACGCCTGCCGTAGCATACACCGCGTCATCATCGGAAGATCCGTATGCCTACTAGCCTCCCCCCTCGCCTGCGCCCCGTGGCGCTTCTGGCGTTTCTGAGCTTGTCCCTGGCCGGCTGTGGCGACAGCGCCGAGCAGGAAGAAGAAATGCCCACGCCGCAAGTGCGCGTGGAAACCCTGCAGCTGCAGCCGTTGGCCATCAGCAGCGAACTCAGCGGCCGTATCCTCGCCCCGCGTACCGCCGAAGTGCGCGCACGGGTGGCGGGTGTGGTACTCAAGCGGGTGTACCGTGAGGGCAGTGACGTCAAGCAAGGCGACGTGCTGTTCCTCATCGACCCGGCGCCCTTCAAGGCCGACCACGACAGTGCCCGCGCCACCCTGGCCAAGGCCCAGGCCACCCTGTATCAAGCCCGCCTGCAGGAGCAACGCTACCGCGAGCTGGTCGACGACAAGGCCGTGAGCCGCCAGGAATACGACAATGCCCGAGCCAGCTTCCTGCAGGCCGACGCCGAAGTCGCCGAAGCCAAGGCCGCGCTGGAGCGCGCCCGCCTGAACCTGGGTTATGCCACGGTGACCGCGCCCATTTCCGGGCGCATCGGCCGCGCGCTGGTGACCGAAGGTGCACTGGTCGGCCAGAACGAGAGCACGCCCCTGGCCACCATCCAGCAACTGGACCCGATCCACGCCGACGTCACCCAGTCGACCCGCGAGCTCAATGTCCTGCGCCGTGCCCTGCGTGCCGGCGAGTTGCAGCAGGTCGGCGACGGCCAGGCCCGCGCCACGCTGATCCAGGACGATGGCAGCGCCTACCCGCTGCCCGGCAAATTGCTGTTCTCCGACATCAGCGTCGACCCGAGCACCAACCAGATCACCCTGCGCAGCGAGTTCCCCAACCCGGACCTCGACCTGCTGCCTGGCAGTTACGTGCGCGTGCGCCTGGAGCAGGCGGTGCAGCCCAAAGGCCTCAGCGTGCCGCAACGCGCCATCCTGCGTGACAGCGCCGGGGTGCCAAAAGTGCTGGTGGTCGACCCGCAGGCCCGCATCAGCGACCGCCAGGTGGTGCTGGGCAGCGCCCAGGGCGACCGCTGGGTCGTCAGCGAAGGCCTTGCGCCCGGTGAACAAGTGGTTATCGAAGGCCTGCAGCACGTCAAGGCCGGCGACCAGGTGCAGGTCGAAACGAGCCAGGGCACAGCGCCCGGCGCGCCGCCCATCGCACAGCACAACAGCCAGTGAGGGGCTGATCCATGCCGCAATTCTTCATTGACCGCCCGGTGTTCGCCTGGGTGGTCGCATTGTTCATCCTGCTTGCCGGTGCCCTGGCCATCCCGCAGTTGCCGGTGGCCCAGTACCCCAACGTGGCCCCGCCACAAGTGGAAATCTACGCCGTGTACCCAGGCGCCTCGGCGGCGACCATGGACGAAAGCGTGGTCAGCCTGATCGAGCAGGAGCTCAATGGCGCCGACAACCTGCTGTACTTCGAGTCGCAAAGCAGCCTGGGCAGCGCCACCATCACCGCCACCTTCGAGCCTGGCACCCACCCCGACCTGGCCCAGGTCGATGTGCAAAACCGTCTGAAGGTGGTCGAGTCACGCCTGCCTCGCCCTGTGACCCAACAGGGCCTGCAGGTGGAAAAGGTGTCCACCGGCTTCCTGCTGCTGGCCACCCTGACCTCGGAAGACGGCAAACTCGACGAAACCGCCTTGTCGGATATTCTCGCGCGTAATGTGATGAACGAAGTCCGTCGCCTGAAAGGCGTGGGCAAGGCCCAGTTGTATGGCTCCGAGCGCGCCATGCGCATCTGGATCGACCCGAGCAAGCTGATCGGGTTCAACCTCACGCCCAACGATGTGGCCGATGCCATCAATGCGCAAAACGCCCAGGTCGCCCCTGGCAGCATTGGTGATCTGCCCGCCCGTGGCACCCAGGAAATCACCGCCAACGTGCTGGTCAAGGGCCAGCTGAGCACCCCGGAAGAATTCGCGGCGATTGTTCTGCGCGCCAACGCGGACGGTTCTACCGTGACCATCGGCGATGTCGCCCGGGTCGAGATCGGCGCCCAGGAGTACCAGTACGGCACACGCCTGAACGGCAAACCAGCCACCGCATTCAGCGTACAGCTGGCGCCCGGCGCCAACGCCATGGAAACCGCCGACCTGGTGCGGGCCAAAATGAAGGAACTGTCGCGCTACTTCCCGGATGGGGTCAAATACGACATTCCGTATGACACCTCGCCGTTCGTGAAGGTGTCCATCAAGCAGGTCATCACTACCCTGTTCGAGGCCATGTTGCTGGTGTTCGCGGTCATGTTCCTGTTCCTGCAGAACCTGCGTTATACGTTGATCCCGACGCTGGTGGTGCCGGTGGCGCTGATGGGCACCTTCGCCGTGATGCTGGCGTTGGGTTTCTCGGTCAACGTGCTGACCCTGTTCGGCATGGTCCTGGCCATCGGCATCCTGGTTGACGATGCCATCGTGGTGGTAGAAAACGTCGAGCGGATCATGGCCGAAGAAGGCCTGCCGCCCAAGGAAGCCACGCGCAAAGCCATGGGCCAGATCAGCGGGGCGATCGTCGGCATTACCCTGGTACTGGTGGCGGTGTTCTTGCCGATGGCCTTCATGAAAGGTTCGGTGGGGGTGATCTACCAGCAGTTCTCGGTGTCGATGGCGGTGTCGATCCTGTTCTCGGCGTTCCTCGCCCTGAGCCTGACCCCAGCCCTGTGCGCGACCTTGCTCAAACCGCTGGCCAAGGGCGAGCACCACGAACGCAAGGGCTTCTTCGGCTGGTTCAACCGACGCTTCGACAGCATGAGCAACGGCTACCAGCGCTGGGTGGTGCAGGCGCTCAAGCGCAGTGGCCGCTACCTGCTGGTGTATGGCGTGCTGCTGGCCGTGCTGGGCTATGGCTTCAGCCAATTGCCCACGGCGTTCCTGCCCACCGAAGACCAGGGCTACACCATCACCGACATCCAGCTGCCGCCAGGCGCGAGCCGCATGCGCACCGAACAGGTGGCCGCACAGATCGAGGCGCATAACGCCGAAGAGCCCAGTGTCGGCAATACCACGCTGATCCTCGGCTTCAGCTTCTCCGGCAGCGGGCAGAACGCAGCACTGGCCTTCACCACACTCAAGGACTGGTCCGAGCGCGGTGACGATGATAGCGCGCAATCGATCGCCGACCGCGCGACCATGGCCTTCACCCAGCTCAAGGATGCCGTGGCCTACGCCGTGCTGCCGCCGCCCATCGACGGGCTCGGCGAATCGACGGGTTTCCAATTCCGCCTGCAGGACCGTGGCGGCATGGGCCACACCGCACTGATGGCAGCCCGCGACACGTTGCTGGCCAGTGCTGGCGAAAGCAAGGTGCTGGTCAACGTGCGCGAGGGTTCGCTGGCCGAAAGCCCACAGGTGCAACTGGAGATCGACCGCCGTCAGGCCAACGCCTTGGGTGTGTCGTTCACCGACATCGGCGCGGTGCTGGATACCGCCGTAGGCTCCAACTACGTCAACGACTTCCCCAACCAGGGCCGTATGCAACGGGTAGTGGTGCAGGCCGAAGGCGATCAGCGTAGCCAGGTCGAGGATTTGCTGAAAATCCACGTGCGCAACAGCAGAGGCAAGATGGTGCCGTTGGGTGCATTCGTCCAGGCGAAGTGGGTCAGCGGTCCCGTTCAATTGACCCGCTACAACGGTTATCCGGCGGTTTCGATCTCCGGTGAACCGGCCGCAGGCTACAGCTCGGGCGAGGCCATGGCCGAAGTCGAGCGCCTGGTTGCGCAGTTGCCTGCCGGCACGGGACTGGAATGGACCGGCCTGTCCCTGCAGGAGCGGCTGTCCGGCAGCCAGGCACCGATGCTGATGGCGCTGTCGCTGCTGGTGGTGTTCCTGTGCCTGGCAGCGCTGTACGAGAGCTGGTCGATCCCGACCGCCGTGCTGCTGGTTGTCCCGCTCGGCGTGCTCGGCGCAGTGTTGGCAGTGACCCTGTGCGGCATGCCCAACGACGTGTTCTTCAAGGTCGGCCTGATCACCTTGATCGGCCTGTCGGCAAAGAACGCGATCCTGATCATCGAGTTCGCCAAGAGCCTGGTGGACCAAGGTGTCGATGCCGTCGACGCCGCCGTGCAGGCCGCCCGTCTGCGCCTGCGGCCGATCGTCATGACCTCGCTGGCCTTCATCCTCGGGGTGGTCCCCCTGGCCATCGCCACCGGTGCCAGCTCAGCGAGCCAACAGGCGATCGGTATCGGGGTGATCGGCGGGATGCTCAGCGCAACCCTGGCAGTGGTGTTCGTGCCGGTGTTCTTCGTAGTAGTGATGCGGTTGGCTGGGCGCAAAAAAGCCCACGCCGATCAGGCGCAGACCCGCGACGCTTGACTGGACAAGCATCGCATTGAATGAGAGGGTTCCGGGCATCGATTTGCCGGAACCCTTTTTCATGACTACCCACCTCCCCCCCTGCTCAATTCTCATCCTCGCTGGCGGGCGCGGTCAGCGCATGGGCGGCCGTGACAAAGGTTTGGTGGAGTGGCGAGGAGAGCCATTGGTTGCACACGTGCAACGGACTGTGCGACCAATCAGCACTGATTTGGTGATTTCCTGCAACCGTAACCAGAAGACCTACGCCACCTACGCCGACCAGATAGTGGGCGACGCGGAGCTGGATTTCCCCGGGCCGTTGGCCGGGGTGATCGCCGGGCTGACGGCGGCGCGGCGTGACTGGGTCGTGGTGCTGGCCTGCGATGCACCGCTGATTGACCAAGGGTTGATCGAGGATTTGCTGCAATTGGCGGTGGTTGGCGACAGTGCTGCGATGGTGCGCCAGGGGGGTTACTGGCAGCCGATGTTCAGTGTGTTGCCGCGCAGGCTGCTGCCGGTGTTGCAGCAGGCCTGGGCAGCCGGTGAGCGGAGTTTGCAGAAGGCCCTGCTGCTTGAGCCGGTGCAGGGGTTGGAGTGTGCCGAGGATGACCCGCGGTTAAGCAATTTCAACAGCCCAGATTTGCTCCAAGGTTGAATTATCGGTTGTCTGCAGACAATTCCTCGACACTGATTTCCCGCATTCTGAACTTCTGCACCTTGCCGGTCACCGTCATGGGGAACTCATCGACAAAGCGGAAGTAGCGCGGCACCTTAAAGTGGGCAATCCGCGCCCTTGCCCATTCGCGCAATTCGTTTTCAGTGGCCGCATGCCCCGGATGCAACCGCACCCAAGCCACGATTTCCTCGCCATACTTGCTGCACGGCACGCCAATCACCTGCACGTCGGCGACTGCCGGGTGGGTGAAAAAAAACTCTTCCAGCTCGCGTGGGTAGATGTTCTCGCCGCCACGAATGATCATGTCCTTGCTACGCCCGACGATGCGCACATAGCCCTGCTCGTCCATCACCGCCAAGTCACCGGTCTGCATCCAGCCGTCGGCGTCGATGCTATCGGCCGTGGCCTTGGGGTTGTTCCAGTAACCCAGCATCACGCTGTAGCCACGGGTGCACAGCTCGCCGATCTCGCCACGCGGCACGGTGGCGCCGTCGGCATCGATCACCTTGTGTTCCAGCCGTGGCTGGGTGCGACCGACGCTGGTCACGCGGCGCTCCAGGTCGTCGTCTGCGCCGGTTTGCAGTGACACCGGGCTGGTTTCGGTCATGCCGTAGGCAATTTGCACTTCGGCCATGTGCAGCTCGTCGATCACCCGGCGCATGACCTCGATCGGGCAGGTGGCGCCGGCCATGATGCCGGTGCGCAGGCTCGACAGGTCGAACTCGCGGCGTTGCGGATGATCCAGTTCGGCGATGAACATGGTCGGTACGCCATACAGCGCAGTGGCCTGCTCTTCGGCGACTGCCCGCAACGTGGCCAACGGGTCGAAAGCGTCGTTGGGGTAGATCAGGGTGCTGCCATGGGTCATGCAGCCGAGGTTGGCCATGACCATGCCAAAGCAGTGGTACAGCGGCACCGGCACGACCAGGCGATCGTGCTCGGTCAAGCCGAGGCTTTCGCCGACCATATAGCCGTTGTTGAGGATATTGCTGTGGCTCAGCGTGGCGCCCTTGGGGAAACCAGTGGTGCCGGAGGTGTACTGGATGTTAATTGCGTCGTCGCAGTGCAATTGCGCCTGTCGCGCCGCAAGGGCCTCGCCGCTGACAGCGTCGGCACGGGCCTGCAGGGCGTGCCAGGCGAGAAAACCCGGCGGCGGCGCAACGGCCAGGCTCACCACTCCGCGCAGCTCGGGGAAGCGCTCACAGGCCAGTGCGCCCGGCGTGCCATTGGCAAGGCCGGGGACCAGGCTCAGCAGCATGGCGTGGTAATCGGAGGTCTTGAACGCGTCGGCGCAGATCACCCAGCGGCAGCCCGACTGGCCCAGGGCATAGTCCAGTTCGCTGGTGCGGTACGCGGGGTTGATGTTGACCAGGATGGCGCCAACCTTGGCGCTGGCGAACTGGGTGATGCACCACTCGGCACAGTTGGGCGCCCAGATACCCAGGCGGTCGCCGGCTTGCACGCCCAGGGCCATGAGGGCGCGGGCGTGCTGATCAACCGCCTCGGCCAGTTGGCGCCAGGTGTAGCGCAAGGCCTGGTGGCGGACGACCAGGGCTTCGCGGTCGGGGAAGCGGGCCACGGTCGTGTCGAAGGCATCGCCGATGCATTGGCTGAGCAAGGCCTTGATTGTATTACCTTGGGTATAACTGGGTTGGGTCATCAACGTGTGCACCCTTTTAGATTGTTGGGGGCGCTGCGCGCCCCTTTCGCGACGCAAGGCCGCTCCTACACAGGTAGGCCGCTGCCATTGCGGGAGCGGCCTTGTGGCGCGAGAGGGCCGCGCAGCAGCCCCGGCGACTTACCTGATGAACACCTGCGGCGTAGTGGTCGACATATCCCCACCCGGCAGCTTGATGTTCTTCACCTTCTGCAGCGTTTCGGGGTCGAACACCGCCAGGTCATTGAAGGTGCCGCCCAGGTACAGCTTGTCGCCCTTCTTGTCGAAGGTCACACAGTAGTAGGTGTGCTCAAGGTTAGCCGCCTTGATCAGTTTGCGTTCCTTGATGTCATACCGCGCCAGGCGGTTGAGCACGCCATACATCTGGTTCGGGTCTTTTGGCGAACGCAGCCCGGTGAAGTACAGCTCGGTCAGGTCGGCAAACTCCTGGGTGTGGGTCTTGCCGGTCTTGAGGTCGACACTCAAGTACCCATAGAGCAGCTCGGCGGTATTCGGGTCGCGCTTTTCATCCTTGAACTTGGCGATGGTATAGAGCATCGAGAACTCGTGCCGCGGGCTCTGGTGCGGCCAGAAATACAGCACGTCCGGGGCGCTGTAGCCTGGCCGGTTCCAGGTGCGCAACGGCAACGCCACCTCGTACTTGCCGGTTTGCACGTCCATCTTGTAGATGTCCGGGCCGGCCACGAACAGGCTGCCATCGTCGGCGGCGCGCATCAGGTACACCTGGCGCGGCATCGGGAAGGTACGCACAGGCTTGGCAGCCAGGCCGTCGGCGGTGCGGAACACCTCCAGGCGCGGCGGTTTGACCACATAGTGGTCATTCAGGCGCTGGGTTGGGTTGACCGTGGCATACACCTCTTTGCCGTCCGGGCTGATGGCAAAGGAATACATCGCCTTGCCGACCTCCCCTGGCACACTGGACAAGTTGGCGTGGAAGGTGGTCTTGCAGGTGTCCAGGTCGATGCCGTAGATGTCGGCGTAATGGTTGTTGAGGATGTAGGCGGTGCGGTTGTCCGGCGCCATCATGGCGGTGCCAGGGCCGAACGCATCGGGCATGCGGCAGCTTTTGTACAGCGCATCACTGGCCACATCGACCACATGCAGGTTGTTTGGGTAGTTGGTCACGATCAGGTATTCATGGCCAGCCTTCAAGGCCGGCCCGGTGTCCTCAGCCTGTACCGCCCAGGCGCTGGCCGTGGCGGCGACGGTGAGCGCGAGTTGCGCGCAGAGTCCAGGTTTCATGCGGTTTCCCCTTGTCATTCTTGTTGGGCCGGTCACTTGTCTTTCGGGAACACGGTGCCGAGGTTGCGCCAGTCGTCCTGGGAGTTGCTCGCCTGGGCGTTCCAGTCCTGGTAGGTGCTCATCATGTCCGGCACCTGGGCCGGCCACCAGCAGGGGTCGGAGCAGCCGTAGAGGTCAGCCTCCATGGGCTGGCACAGCGAACTCACGCCACCAAAGGCGTCCACTTCCCAACCCGGGTCGGTGGTGGCGGTACAGCCCGCCACCGCGCTCATCGCCATGACTTCTTCGACACGGTCTTCGGCAGCGGCCTGTTCGAGGATGCGCGCCTTGTTGTTCAGGGGCTTCAAGTGCTTCATGTCAGTGCGCCTTCCGCGGGGTGATATAGCGGTCGATGAAGGCCGGGTTGGCGGCCATGATGCGGCTGTAGACCTCGATGCCGAAGTCGACCCAGTCGCGCATCAGCTCGCAGTAGTGATAGGTCGGGTGCTGCGGGTCGCCGTAGCGGGCATAACTCTCGTGGTAGCAGCCACCGGAGCACAGGTTGCGGATACGGCAGCTCTCGCAACCCGTATTGCTGCGGTCCAGGCGTTGCGACAAGAAGTCATTGAGCTGGGCCTGCTTCACGCCTTGATGCACATTGCCGAAGGTCGGCAGGCTGGAGCCGGTGAAGCGGTGGCACAGGTTCAGCTCGCCTTCGTGGTCTACCGCCAGCATTTTCAACCCCGCGCCACACGGCAGGGCCTTCTTGTGGCCCTCGTGGATGTCGGTGATCAGTTGGTGCAGGTTGGAAAAACCGATGTTGCGGTGCTCCAGCGCCGCTTCCAGGTAGCGTCGGCCCAGGGCCTTCATGTTGGCGAACACCTGCACCAGCTCATCGCTTGTGAGGTTGAACGCCGACAGGTCGCCCGAGGTCACCGGGGCAAAGCCGACTTCGGCAAAGCCCAGCTCGTTGAACAAGTGATTCCAGATGGTCTCGACATCGGTGATGCCACGGGTCAGGGTAACCCGCGCCCCCACTGGGCGGCTGTTGTAGCGCGACAGCAGCATCTCGGCCTTGCGCCGTACCACGTCGTAGGTACCCTGCCCGCCCACGGTGATGCGGTTGCGGTCATGCACGGTCTTCGGCCCGTCGATACTGATCGACAAACCGAAGCGATGGGCGTTGAGCCAGTCGATGATCTCTTCGGTGAGCAAGGTGGCGTTGGTGGTCATGATGAACTCCACCTGCTTGCCGGCTTCGGCGAAGCGCCGTTCGCAGTAGGCCACCATGTGCTCGATCAAGGGCCGGTTGGACAACGGTTCACCGCCGAAGAACACCACGCTGTAGCGTTGCTCGTCGGGGGACTCCTTGAGCAGCATCTCCACCGATGCCTCGGCGGTGGCGGTGCTCATCTTCTTGCCCGCCGAAGGTTTGTCCAGGTCTTCCTTGTAGCAATAGGTGCAACTGAGGTTGCAGCCAGTGTTGACGTTGAGTACCACGGTGTTCAATGCCGTGCGTTCGACCTGCTTGAGGGCGATTTCAGGCGTCAGTGGCGAGCCGTCGCTGACCACTTCCAGGGCGATCAGCTCGCGCAGGGTCTCCTGGATGTCGGCACCGGCAAACTGCTGGCCGAGGCGCTGCATCAGCTCCTCGGCGGAGCAGCCTTGCTGGCGCAGGGTGTCGATGATGCCGCCGGTCACCGCGTCAGTGGCGAACAGCGAGCTGCTGGGGATATGGAACAGCATGCGGTCGGCATCGACCTGCACTTCGTGCAGGTTGCGTTCGACCAGGTTCAATAGTGCGCCCATGGCGACCTCCGATAATCGATCCGTTGAAAAACGCGTTCACACCTGCCTCATGGCAAGGGCGGGTTGTTCCAGCGTTGGACGGTGACGATCATGTGGCCCTCGCCGGTCTGGCCGCCGTCAGCCAGGGTGGCGATGACTTTCAGGTTGCCGGCGTTGTTGGTCATCATCTTGCGTGCCGGGTTAGGCCCTGCGCCGCCGGGGACGAAGACGCCGTCGGCCTGCATCTGCCCGGCGAATTTGACATCCTCATCCTCGGCTGCACGTTCGTTGAACGGCTCGACCTTCCATTTGGCGGGCAGATAACCGATGCGCAGCGGCTGGCCGCTGGCGTCCTTGCCCCAGGCTTCGGCTTCGAAACGCCCCTGAACCTTCGGTACCGACGCGCCGTTCTCGCCGATGCGGGCAATCGAGAACGCCGGCACCACCTTGACCTCGTCGACCTTGTCGTAAACCGCCAGGTTGACGCCCTTGAGTGCGCCCACTGCCACGTCTCGCTGGCCCGCTTTGGCGTCAGCCGCAGCACGCGCCTTGACCCTTACCAGGGTCGGGGTGGCCTCCAGCACTTCGGTCACTTCAACGCCTGCGCCCAGCTCCGGCTTGCCCGACAGGCCACTGCCGACCAGGGTGATCTCACTTTCAGTACCCACCTTGATGAACGCCGGCTGCACCGCCAGCAGGCGCGCCTTGCCCTCTTTCACCGCGCTGAAATCCAGGCCACGCTCGTCGTGATCGGCCTCGAACATGCGGCCTTTCATTTCGCCATCCAGCGCCGCGAATACCTGGCGCAAGTTGTTGTCGCCGACCTTCACGTTACCGCGCCATTCATAGCCGTTGTAGAGGATCGCCGAGCCGCTGCCATTGAACGGCGTACCGTCGGCGTAGCTGCCTTTGACCTCGACCTTGAAGGTGTCACCCTCGCCCGCGCTGACACTCATCACCCCACGGACATCGCCTTTGGCCAGCATATGGCCGCTGAACGCCCACTGCCCCGGCAGTGCGTCGGCTTTAGGCCGGGCTTGCTGCCATTCGGCCCAGGCCGGGTTGTCGAGCGGGAAGCGCTTGGCCAGGTCCGGCACCATTTGTTTGAGGGCGATTTCAAGCCAGTCGCGGTCACGCGCCTGGGCCTGGTATTCGAGAGACGGCCATTGGCCGAGGTGGAAGTTGACCAGGTGCTCCCATTCCTGGGCGGGGCGGCGCTGCAAGGCGACGCGGGCACCGGAATGGCAACGGCCGCAGGTTTCGCTGAGCAGCGGGTCGAAGTGCTCGACGGTGTTCAGCCGCCGCTCCATGGCGTAGCGCACGCCATCGGTCTCACTGGGCGCCAGGCCCTGTTTGTCGGCCAGGTACTTGACCAGGGTGCGCCGGTCATCGTCGCTGATCTGCAGGCCGTGCATGACCTGCATGCGGGCGATGCTCATCAGCCAGCCTTCAGGCGTTTTGCGCTGATGGCTGATGCGGCTGTAGGTATCGTTGCCCTCGGGGATATGGCACCCCATGCACTTGGATTGCAACAGGTTAGGGCCCTGCTCGGCCGCCATGGCCTGGGTGCCCAGCAGTGCGGCGGCGACCAGCGCCAGTTTGCCCGCATGCCGCCGGAGTCGAGTCGTGTTCAAGGTCAGACCTCCACGGTTGTTGTTCTTATCGTTCTCGCACGTTTTGGTACAGCAGGTGTGCATGTGACAGTTGCGATACAGAAACTGTGCCACATGTTGGAAAAACGTTGTGTTTCAGCCTCTTAGCAGCTTTCGCATGGGTGCGCAGGCACACCAGGGTGCAGCCGGACCGTGCCATTTCGCGACTGGGTGTTTCATGTTGAGACAGGGGCCTGCTGTGCAGGCCATTCGCGGGGCAAGCCCGCTCCCACAGGTACTCCACTGTCCTTGAGGCCGGTCAAGTACTGTGGGAGCGGGCTTGCCCCGCGAAGAGGCCGGCGCAGGCACTGTTTCACCACCGTCTCACACCGTCTCAATGTGCAACAGCGCAACCCTGCAATCACACCCTTGCACTGCAGCAAACCCCAGGTACTTCAAGCCCTTGCAGCCAATCGACAACCTTGGCACGGCCATTGCGCCAGTGCCCGTCACATTCCAATGACAAGAGGCACCGTCCCATGCTTTCCGAACTGCCCATCCTGCCCGCCACCCGCGCCTTTCTCGAGCGCAAGCTGAAGATGCGCATTGGCGCCGACTGGCAGGACGCCGCCAGCGGTCGCACCCTGTCGTTCCGCAACCCGGCCACTGGCGAGGTGCTCGGCGAAGTACCCGCCGCCGACGCCGACGATGTCGACCGCGCCGTGCGTGCCGCGCGCCAAGCCTTCGACGATTCGCCCTGGAGCCGCCTGCGCCCGCGTGAGCGCCAGAACATGCTGTGGCGCCTGGCCGACCTGATGGAGCGCGATGCGCAACAGCTGGCCGAGCTTGAGTGCCTGAACAACGGTAAAAGTGCCGCCGTGGCCAAGGTCATGGACGTGCAACTGGCCATCGACTTCCTGCGTTACATGGCAGGCTGGGCCACCAAGATCGAGGGTAGCACCGTCGAAGCCTCGATGCCTTTGATGCCCAACGACCAGTTCCATGGCTTCGTTCGCCGCGAGGCGGTGGGTGTGGTGGGCGCCATCGTCGCCTGGAACTTCCCGCTGTTGCTGGCCTGCTGGAAGCTGGGCCCAGCCCTGGCCACCGGCTGCACGGTAGTGCTCAAGCCAGCCGACGAAACCCCACTGACCGCGCTCAAACTGGCCGAACTGGTAGATGAAGCCGGCTACCCCGCCGGTGTGCTCAACGTGATCACCGGCACCGGCCTGAATGCCGGCGCGGCGCTGAGCCGTCATCCAGGCGTCGACAAGCTGACCTTCACCGGCTCCACCGAGGTCGGCAAGCTGATCGGCAAGGCGGCCATGGACAACATGACCCGCGTCACCCTGGAGCTGGGCGGCAAGTCGCCGACCATCGTCATGCCCGATGCCAACCTGCAGGAAGCCGCTGCCGGCGCCGCCACGGCCATCTTCTTCAACCAGGGCCAGGTGTGCTGCGCAGGCTCCCGGCTGTACGTGCACCGCAAGCACTTCGACAACGTGGTGGCGGACATCGCCGGTATTGCCAACGGCATGAAGCTGGGCAGCGGGCTGGACCCCGCAGTACAGATGGGCCCGTTGATCTCGGCCAAGCAGCAGGACCGGGTCACCGGCTACATCGAGCTCGGCCGCGAGCTGGGCGCGACCATCGCCTGCGGTGGCGAAGGCTTTGGGCCAGGGTACTTCGTCAAGCCGACGGTGATCGTCGATGTCGATCAGCGCCATCGCCTGGTGCAGGAAGAAATCTTCGGGCCGGTGCTGGTGGCGATGCCGTTCGATGACCTTGACGAGGTAATCGGCATGGCCAACGACAACCCTTATGGGCTGGGGGCCAGCATCTGGTCGAACGACCTGGGCGCGGTGCACCGGATGATTCCGCGTATCAAGTCGGGTTCGGTGTGGGTCAACTGCCACAGCGCGCTCGACCCGGCCCTGCCGTTCGGTGGCTACAAGATGTCCGGCGTCGGCCGCGAGATGGGCGCGGCGGCGATCGAGCATTACACCGAGCTCAAGTCGGTGCTGATCAAGCTCTGACGTCTGCCTGTTTCGGCCCTTTCGCGGGGCAAGCACGCTCCCACAGGATCACCACAAGGCTGAAAACGGTGGGGTCCCTGTGGGAGCGGGCTTGCCCCGCGAAGAGGCCAGCACAGGCAATCCAACACCCAAAATAAAAACATGGAGCACACCATGAAGCACACGCTCGCCTGCACGTTGGCCCTGCTGTTCACCGCATCCCTCACCCAAGCCCACGAGCTCTACAACCAAAACGGCACCACCCTCAACGCCGACCTCGAAGCCCTGTTCGGCGTCTTCCACAGCGACGAAAGCTTCAACCAGGCCGGCAACCGCCAGCCCGGCAGCAGTAACTGGCGTGAGGGCTACGTCAAATACGGCCTGAGCGGCAGCCAGGCGCTGGCCGAGCGTGGCGCCCTGTACGGCGCCGTCAACCTGCTCAGCTCGGCCACCTGGGGTGATGGCGACGCCGCTGGCCTGACCCTCGGCGACGAACGCCGCACGGCCATCGAAGACCTGTACCTGGGCTGGCGTTCGGCCAACCTGTTCCCCGCTCTGGGCGAAGATGGCATCGACCTCTCCGGCGGCCGTCAGGTAGTGACCCTGGGCGATGGCTTCCTGATCCAGGGCGACCCGGTCAACCTGGGCAAGGTCGACCTAGGCGCCAACTTCGACCGCGGCGGCGCCTATTACCTGGCCGCGCGCAAGGCGTTTGACCGCACCGCCGTGCTGCGCCTGGGCGGCAAGCAAGGCTGGCGCGGCGACCTGATGTGGCTCAAGTCCGACAACCATTACCAGGCCGACACGTCGATGGCGGTGACCAACATCGAGCATGTCGCTGACGCTGGCACGCTCGGGCTCAGCTGGATCCGTGGCCTGGACGTGGATCAGCGTTATGCACAGATCATGGGTCTGGAACACCGCGACGGCATGGACACGGTCAGCGTGCGCGGGCGTGGCAACCTGGGCGTCAAAGACCTGGAACTGGCCGGCGAATACGTCAGCCAGGACCGCACGGGCGGGCGCGAGAACGCCTGGTACCTGGAAGGCAACTGGACCTTTTCCGAACTGCCCTGGACGCCCACCGCCACCTACCGCTACAGCCGCTTCTCGAAAGACTTCGACCCCTTGTTCTATGGCCTGAGCCGTGGCTACGGCACCTGGTTCCAAGGCGAGGTGGCAGCCAACTATGCCGGCCCGTTCAACAGCAACAGCCAAGTGCACCACGTGGCGCTCAAGGGCAAGCCGCGCGACAACCTGACCGTCGGGGCGCTGTATTTCGACTTCGACACGCTCGACACCGACCAGGGCAACCTGGGTGGGCGGGAGCTGGACCTGTATGTGGAATGGATGGTCAATGACCACCTGTTGATCAGCCCGCTGGTAGGGTTCTACACGCCTGAACGCAGTGCGGCCAATGGCGGCACGCAGATGGGCAGCCGCGATACCGGCACCTATATGCAGTTGGTAGTCGGGACGTTTTTCTGATTTGACATTTCTGGGGGTGCTTTGCGCCCCTGGTTCTCAGGCGTAGCCCTGCTCTGTAAGCCAACGCCGCACCCTCATCTGCTGCTCCACGGGCTGATGTGCAATCAGAACACTTAACGCCTGGCCAACCTGCAGCCCGCGTACTATCGGCGCCAGTTCCACCCCCTGCACATGCCAGACCCCCAGCGGCTGGTCCGCCGTCACCACGACCTCGGTTTCATCCACCAGCCCGTCACGCAACACCGGCTGGCGCGCCACCCGTACCGCCTGCCAGTCCGCCGCCAGGTGCAGCGGCTGCGCATCTGGCCAGCCCTGGCGCCGGGCCCAGAACGGTTGCCCCACCCGGGTTTGCTCCTGGGCATAAAAGTCCCGGCCAATACGGGCAAAGCGCAGGAACAACTGCTCGATGCGCTGCTGATGGAATTGGCGCGCCAACCCTGCCCGCTCGGGCCTGCGCAGCAGTGTGTTGATGACCACGGGCGCCTGCAGCGCCGAAGACAGTGACTGGAAAATGCCGTTGCCCGACAAGGGGTCAACCGCCATGGCGGCATCCCCTACCCTTAGCCAGTCCTCCCCAACGCAGTCGCCCGCAAGGATTGCCGTGCTGCTGCGGGCATGGACCTGCGCCGGCTCCAGGGCCTGGCTATCGAACAGCTCGGCCACCAGCGCGCTTTGCCGCCGACGGTTGGCGCAATACTCGGCCAGAGCGGCCTTGCCCGGCAGCCCTTCGGCGTCCAGGGTGACCTGCCAGTAACAGCGGCCATCTTCAAGACGAGCCATCCATGCCCAGCCATCCTCCAGGCTCTCCACCGCCGATGCCGGTGTGCCTGGGCGAGCTTGCCAGGTGTTGAGCAGGCTGACCGTCTCTGGCCCGCGCAGGCGGTCGGCTGCCAGCGGTGCCTGGCGGCCGCGGGCTTCGACCAGGAACTGCGCCGCCAGTACCTGGCCATCCTCCAGGCGCACACGGTGCCCATCGGCTTGCGACACCTCGCGTACCCGGCCTTCGATCACCGTCACGCCAGCACGTGAAAGGTCGTCACGCAGCGCCCGGTCAAAGCGTTGTCGGTCGAGCAGAAACTCCTGGTTCAGGTGCAGGTGCTGGCCGTTCCAGCGCACCTGCCGGGTCGCGGGCATCGCTGCCAGCCCCAGTGCGCCGCCAAGGCCCGCGTGGCGCAAGCCTTCCAGCACCCGCTGCGAAACGCCTTCAACGGCGGCAAAGCGGCGCCATTCGGACACCACCGTGACGGGGTAGCCCAGGCGTCGCAAACCGATGGCCGTGGCCGCCCCCGCAGGGCCCGCGCCAAGCACCACGATGTGCGGTTCAGACACCTTCGCCACCTCGCCGCTCAGGGCCATTGAACGCCGCATGGGTGCGCAACCAGTCGAACACCTGCTGCCGGCCCATGCCGGGCCGCTCGCGCAGCAACGCTGCCACCCGCCCGCTCAAGGCGGCGCAGCCCAGGCTTGCGCCGGCCAGGCCACCTGCGCCCACATGGCCACCGAAGTCCGCCTGAGGGCTGCCGAGCCACGACCACTGCCCGGGGGCACAACGGGCATCACCCGTCATGCGAATCACCCCCGGATAGCTGGCTGGATACACCGCCCCCCCCTGCGCCGGGCTGGATGCGCACAGCAGCACGCCCGCGGCCTGGGCCTCGGCACAGGCCTGGTGCAGCACAGGCCGGTCCTGAAGCAGGCCAAGGCTGAGGTTGATCAGCGTCGCACCCTCTTCCACCAGCCACAACAACGCGGCGGCCACCTGCAACGCGCTGGTGCTCGCCTGCGCGCTGAACACCTGGGCCAACAGCAGTGGCACGGCGCCCGACTCACGCAGCAAGCCCGCGATAACCGCACTGCCATGCCCCAACTGGTCAGGCAGCGCTTCGCCTTCGCGCAGCAGGCCTTGCTCAAGCCAGAACCGGCGCGCCCCCAGCAGCTGCGCTACCTGGGCCGACGAACAGCCACTGTCGATAACCCCAACGCGCAACTCAGTGCCCATGCTTGACGGCCTCCTGGGGCAAGACCTGCAACTGCCTATCGCGCAGCTGCAAGTGCAAATCGGCATCGGCCAGGGTCGAGGCGCGGTGGCTGATGAGGATGCGCGTGCGCCCGGCGAACAACTGGTCGATAGCCGCGATCACCTCCCGCTCGGTCGCTTCGTCCACCGCCGAGGTGGCCTCGTCCAGCACCAGTATCGCGGGGGCCTGCAACACGGCGCGGGCAATGGCGATGCGTTGTTTCTGCCCGCCAGACAACTGCTGGCCGCGTTCACCCAGCATGCCGTCAAGGCCCAGCGGCAAGCTTTCGACCAGGCTGTCCAGCCGCGCCAACTGCACCACTCGCTCAAGCTCCGCACGGCTGGCCTCCGGCACCCCGTAGGCGAGGTTCTGCGCCAGGGTGCCACGAAACAGCACGATGTCCTGGCTGACCACGGCGATGCGCCGACGCAGTGCGGCCAAATCCAGCTCGCGCAGGTCGGTACCGTCCAGCAGAATGCGCCCGGCGTCAGGGTCGTAGAACCGTTGCAGCAAATCGATCAGGGTCGATTTGCCAACCCCGGATGCACCGCTGATGGCGACCTTCAGGCCACCCGGCACGCACACCTCCACGTTGTTCAGTACCGCCCCTTGGCGCCCGTCGTGGGCAAAGTGCAGTGCTTCCAGGCGCAGTTCGCCTGGCCCCTCCGGTATCGGCCGTGGTGTGGCCGCCGGGCGCACGGCCACGGCTTCCTGCTTGAGCTCCATCACCCGCCCCAGGCTCACGGCCATGCGCTGTACCGCCACATACAAGCCCAACAAGCTTTGCACCGGCCCGACCGCCATGCCCATGTAGGTGGAAAATGCGATCAGCGCGCCTAGTTGCCAGGTGCCCTGGATCACCCACCAGCCGCCCACCAGAAAGGCGCAGGCACGGCACCAGGAGGTCAACGTGCCGGGTATCGCCTGGGTAAAGAACTCGGTCACCTGAACCTTGAGCAACTGGCTCATGTAGCCCTGGCCCAACTGGTCGAGGCGCCCGGCTTCCCGCTCCTGCTGGCCGGCCGCCTGGATGAACTTCATGGCGGGCAGCGTCTCGACCAGAAACGACGACACATCCGCCGAACGCTCGCGCAGGCTACGCACCTCGCGCTCGACCTTGCGCCGCATCCAGCGCAGCCATAGCACCTCGATCGGGATCAGCAGCGCCAGTAACAGCGACAACTGCCAGGACAACATGAGCATCAAGGCCACCGCGCCGATCAGCCCGATCACGGCAGACACCGCCGAAAACAGCGAGTCCACGGCAAAGCGTTGGATTTCAGCAACATCGCCGTCCAGCCGCGAGAGAATGTCGCCGATGCGCCGCCGTCCGTAAAAGGTCGGCGATAACTGTTGCAGGTGCCGGTAAAGGTCATCACGCAGGGCAAACAGGATGCGCCCGGACAGCCGCGTGTGCAGGTAGCGGTTGACCCCGGCCAGCACGGTGCCGAGCAGGCCGGCGACGATCATGATCGCTGCCATGTGCCACAGGGTCTGGTAATCCTTGGCGAGCAGGCCTTCGTCGATCAGCGTCTTGACCAGCCAGGGTTGCGCCAGGGCCAGCAGCGAGGCGCCCAGGGACAGGCCCAGCAACACGCCGATGGCGCGCCGGTGGGGGCGGACGAAACCATACAGCCAGGCCAGGGCCTGACGCATGAGCACAGGGTCGCTGGACTCCACCAGCCTTGCGAACAGACTGCCCATGTCAGCTACGCAACTGTTTGAGCTTGCGGTACAGTGTTGCCCGGCTGATACCCAGGGCCTCGGCGGCGGCCGAGACATTGCCCTGGTGGCGGCCAAGGGCGCTGCGAATCAGCTCCAGTTCGTTGTCCTTGAGGCTGCCGGACGGCGTCGTGCCGCTGGCCAGTTCATCGAGCAGGCAATCGGTGAGGTGATCGAGGGTCAGCACCTGCTCACCGTCCTCGCGCATGGCCAGCGCGGTGCGCACGACCATCTCCAGCTGGCGGATGTTGCCCGGCCAGTCAAAGCCATCGAGCAAGGCGCTGAGCGCCGGGTCCAGGGTCACCCCCTTGGCGCCGGACTTGTCCAGCAGGCCCTGGATGATCCCGGCCAAGTCCTCTCGCTCGCGCAGGGCCGGCAGGCGCAGCGATACGCCATTGACGCGGTAGTAGAGGTCTTCGCGAAAATGCTGTTCGAGCACCAGGCGCTTGAGGTCGCGGTGGGTGGCGCAGATCAGCGCCACGTCGATGTCCTGCTCGTCGCCCGCGCCCAGCGGCGCCACCCGGCGCTCCTGCAATACCCGCAACAGCCTGGCCTGCAGGGCCAGCGGCATGTCACCAATCTCGTCGAGGAACAGCGTGCCGCCATGGGCCTGCATCAGCCGCCCGACCATGCCGCCACGGCGCGAGCCGGTGAACGCACCCTCGCGGTAGCCGAACAGTTCGGACTCGATCAGCCCTTCGGGAATGGCCGCGCAGTTGACCGCAACGAACGGCTTGTCGGCCCGCGGGCTGGCCTGGTGCAGGGCCCGGGCGACGACCTCCTTGCCGGTGCCGGTCTCACCCAGTAGCAGTACCGGCAGGCCGTTGCCCAGGCCCTGCCGGGCCATGCGCAGGTTGCGCGCCAGGCGTGGGTCGCCGCCGGCCAGTGCATCGAGCGCAGGTGACTTGTTGGCCTGCGCCGGTTTGCTTACCGCCACGCTGCCATTCAATTGGCCATGGCGTGGCAGTTGCAACGCACGGAAAAAGAATTCGCCCTTGGCGGTCTGCACACTGCTGACACCGCCCTGCCACAGCCTGGCAATGAAGGCAGGCGAACGCTCGCCGAGCAGGTCGCTGCTGCGGCGGCCGATCAGCTCCTGGCGCGGCACCTGCAACAATTGGCAGGCACTGTCGTTGGCTGCCAGCACTTCGCCGTCCATGCTCAACGCCAACAGGCCGTGCCAGGCACTGTTGAGGTACTGCGGGCGGCTGTGGAAGGCCAGCACCAGCTGCTCCGGGTGGCACAGGCCGAACAGCCGGCCTTCGATGTTGCCTGCTGCCAGCATCAGCGTCGACAGGCTGTCCTGCGGCTGGGCCATCACGCCTTCGCGGGTGATGTCGAGCACGCCGATCACCTCGCCGCGCGGGTCACGCAGCGGCACCGAGGTGCAGGAGAATGGGCTGAGGCGGTCGAGGTAGTGTTCGCCACAGTTGATCAGGGTCGGTCGCCCTTCCACCACGGCCGTGCCGATGGCATTGGTGCCGCGCAAGGATTCGCTCCAGCAACTGCCGGGGTGCAGGTCACGCAGGCCTTCGCGGCTGAGCACGTGGGTCTGGCCTTCGATAGCCAGCACGTTGGCCTGAGCATCGCCAAGGATGATGATGCCCGCCTTGCCCTGGCGCGAGACCAGGTAGTCCAGCTCGGGGGTGACGGCGTCGACCAGCAGGCGGTTGCGCTCCAGCAGCATGCGCAGGTCGTTACCCTGCCCCAGGCCCAGGCCAACCTGCTCGCCTTGCAGGCAGTCCAGGCCATGGCCCAGGCTGCGGCGCCAGGACGCGTCGATTTCGTCGCGCAGCATGCCCAGTGGCAGCTCGCCTTCGCTGGCCAGCTTGAGCCGGGCTTGGCGGGATTCGTGAAGCGGGTCTTGGGCGTTTGTTATTAATTGTCGCGCCATTTTCTACTCCGGCTGCGCCCCGCAAGGTGGCGGGGTACGGGCTTGGGAATTTTGCGCAGTGTGCGGGAGAAAAGGCTGGGCGTCATCTGGTTGATGGGTTGGGATATGGCTGGGCGTGCATGGCTTGGGTTTTGAGTGCGCGCAGAAATCGAGCCAGCCCTCAAACACCCTGGATCTGCGCCGCCTTCCCCCGTTCGGCCAACTGTTGCCCCTCCACCCCATCCAACAGCGCCTCCACCACCGCCTTGGCCGAATCTAGCCCATGGTCATTGCTCAGCAGCAGATCGCGACAAGTCCCTTTGGCCAGCTCCAACGCCTTGAGGTTGGTCGCAAACGCCCCTTTGAGCAGCGTAGACAGATGCACCAGCGCATCTTCGTAGTCCACCCCCGAACGCACGGCAAACAGCGGCGGGTGGCTGCATTCACACGTAGAAAAACTGGAAGATGCCGTGGTGGCGCGTACGGGAGGATCAGGTAAGCCTTTTGTCATCGTGTCGCTCCTTGATTCAATGGAGCCGCCACACAACGTGACCAAACGAATGGGTGGCGACTGTACGCGGGTTGGTCAACCGGGAATCAAGGAAACCGGCGCGCACGGAGGCGCCCCACGCACAGCCGCCATAAAACGAAACAGCCGAGCACAAAAAAGCGCCAACTGTATCGCAGAGCGGGCGCTTGTGCGCCTTGATGATTGCGGGTGACCAAACCCGACTGCTGGATTGACAGCAGCGGGCAAAGACTACCGGGGTCAGGGAAGGGTTTCAAGCCGAGGGCATTTGCCGTAACACTTTGATTGGATGCACCGGCCCCTTCGCGGGCAAGCCCGCTCCCACAGGGATTGCGTGATATCAAAGACTACGCAGTACCCGTGGGAGCGGGCTTGCCCGCGAATAGGCCCTAAACGCCAATCACGGCTGCTGATTCTGGCTCAGGTACTTGTCCACCGTCGCCTTGCCATCCCCCGCATCCCCCTGCACCTGCCACAACCGCCGCTCAATCCCCTGCGCCAGCAAGTGCCCCACCGCCGCCTCGATCGCCGACAGCACGCACAGCTGCGCCGGTTCATTGGTGGTGTACCCCACCTCGGCCTCCAGCAACTTCTTGAATTCGATGAACTTGAACACCCCGGCACTGCGCCCGACCGAATAGATGGTCTTGCTGGTCATCACGTTGGCCAGCACCTGCCCGGTGCGCACATCCACCGCGCGCAGGTTCACGGTCACCTGGTCCACCCGGTACTCGCGGGAGATATCGATACCCAGGTAGCGGGCGCCCTCGCCGCCACTGCGCACGTTGGTGTCGTAGGCGATGATGCCGCCTTCGAGCATCAGGTTTGCGGCCTGCAGCGGCGGCAGCTCGCCCATGATGTTCTCGGCCACGTCCGGCTTTTTCTGCGAGGCGCGGATGATCTTGCGTTCGGTCAGCAGGTTCTGCAGGCCTTCACGCTCCAGCACCACGAACCAGCCACTGGCGCTCAACGCATCCATCAGCATGCTTGCCGCGCCCTGGGTGACGCTGGTCGAGAACGAACTGGCCGGGGTCGGCTTGTACTGCCCGGTCTGGTCGCGGAAGCCGTACACCACCGCCATCAGCCGGCCCTTGGGGCGTGGCATGTTGATCAGGTCGTAGTAGGTCGAGGCGCGCGGGGTCAGGGTCGGGGTTTCCGAGTCCTGTTCGGCCGACATGGGTTCGCGCAGGCTGCAACCACTTTGCAGGCCCAGGGCGGTGAGAATCAGCAGCGTGCTCAGCAGACGTTTCATGGTGTTCTCTCCCCAACATAAAAGCCCTTCCCTCTCAGGGGTTCAGGCCGCTGACCTCAATGATCGAAATTTCTCCAGTGACGCGGTCGGTGACCTTGATGCTCAACGCCCCTGAATCGTCGATGACGTCGATCAGGAAGGCATCGGTGGCCATGCTTCCGGTGCTGCCATTGCTGATGTTGTCCAACAGCTGCGACAACATCCGCGACTCCAGTTGGTTGCTGAAGCGCTCCAGGGCCGTGGTGCCGGAGAAGGCTGAAGCGCGGTCCTTGAGGTCGGGGTCGTCGTAGTCGTTCTGCGCCTGGGCGTTGTTGAGCAGCCAGGTGCCATTGAGCGGGTTGCCACCGAAGGCCGGGTTGACCGGGGTGTACACCAGCTCGGTGGCCTGGGCAGCACAGGCGCTGGCCAACAGGCAGGCGGCGATGCAACGGGGAATGCGGGTGTTCATAGCTCGTCCCTCTCCAGATCGGTGGTGTCCTGCAGCAAGCGTTGCAGCTTGCGTTGAATGATCTGCTGCTTGACCAGGTCGGCGGCCGCGATGGCCTCGTCTTTGAGTTCCGTGGTGTTGGGTGGCAGAAAACGGCGGTACATCACTTCGCGTTCGAACTCCACGGTAACCAGGCTGCCCCAGCGGGCATCCGGGCGTTCGCGCACCACCAGGTTGAAATCCAGGCGGCTGGTGGCGCGCAGGCGGTCGGCGAAGTAGTAGTAGAAGTCGTGGCCGATGTGCGAGATGGTGTTGTCGACGATAAACCCCATCATCTCGTCCTCTTCAGCCGCCTTCAGCAGGCTGCTCGACGACGCCGCCAGCAGCAGGCTCAGGCACAGTGCAGCCAGGCGCTTCATGGTGTGTCTCCCGCGCCAGCCTGGGGCTGGAGGCCATTGGGGCTGTCGGCGAACGCCTGCTCGGCGACGAACTGCCAGTCGCTGTAGTGCTCCAACCCTTCAAAACCCGACCACTCGGCGGCAAAGCCACTGTGTTTGAACGGCGTGGCATCCGAGCGGCTATGCACGCCGGTGATGCGGCCGTCGATCGAGCGCAGCAGGCCCCAGTCGTCGCTGTTGGTGATCGGGTCCGGGTAGAGCCTGCGGATGTGCCGTTTGGCCTCGGGGAAACGGTTGTCCTGCAACAGGTCGGCCAGCTCCTGTGGGTACTGGGCCAGCCCCGGCGACGCTCGGTAATAGCTGCGCAGCGCCTGGGCGTACTGGCTGCCGACCCACAGCAACTGGCGCTCGTGATCGCGCTGAGCGGCGCTCGACCAGATCGTCCCGGTGGCGGCCAGGGCCACGCTGCTGACTGCAATCAGCAGCAACACGCCCAGGTAGGTGAAGCCGGCACAGGCCTTACCACTCGGCATAGAGGCTGCCATCACGCGCCCTCCCTGTTGCACCGCTCTTGATGTCGGCCACACCACCGGCCACGCCTTCTGGCGGCGGCACCAGCTGCCAGGCATCGCTGCGCTCGGTGATGGGGTCGACCGGGGTGTTGCGCAGGTAGCGCAGTTCGACCAATTGCTCCAGCGAATCGGGGTACTTCCCGGTGTCGCCATAGAAGTGGTCCAGCGACTCGCGCAACACCGCCAGGCTCTGGCGCAGGGTGGCCTCGCGGGAGCTCTCCAGGCTGTTGAAGTAGCGCGGCATGGCAATGGTCATCAGCGTGGCGATGATCGCCATCACCACCAGCAGTTCGATCAGGGTGAAGCCTTGGCTGCGTTTCATGGCCGTCACCATTGCCCGTAGGGGATGTTGTTGAGGCCTTTGCCACGGGCCTTGGAGTACACGTCGAAGACGTCTTCGCCTTCACGCGGGCTGTCGGGGCTGCTGTCGTAGGCACGCAGGCCCCAGGCGCCCTCATCGTCATCCTTGGCCGCCAGCAGCGGGTCGTGGGGGATGCGCCGCAGGAAGTAGAACTTGGCCCCTTTGGCACTGCGTACATCGCGCACGCCCTCGACCAGGACCTGCAGGTTGGGTGGGTAGCCGCTGGCATCCAGGCGTTTCTCGATGTACCCGGCGTCGAAGGCGCGCTTGTAGGCATCGATGGCATCGCGGATCTGGTACAGCGCCTCGCGCAGTTGCTGCTCCTTACCGCGACGGACCACGGTTTCGGTCAGCGGCGCGGCCATGCTGGCGAGCAGCCCGAGCAGTGCCAGGGTCAGCACCACCTCGATCAGGCTGAAGCCTTGCATGCGGCGTTTCATGGCTGCGGGCTCCCAGTGGCGGGCACTACGGCCATCTGGCTTTGCACGGTCGGCGTGTCACTGGACGGCGCATTGCCCGGTACATCGGTCGGTGGCAATGGCGCCATCTGGCGCACCTGCAGGCTCGATTCGGTGCCGGTGGCGAACTCCATGTCCGAAGGGCTTTGGTACGGCAGGTTGCGCACGATGCGTGGGGTAATCGCCAGCACCAGTTCCGACTTGCTCATGTCGTCCTTGTTGCTGCCAAACAGCCGGCCCAGGCCGGGAATGTCACCCAGGCCCGGGATTTTGTTGCCGCTGGCGTTGTGGTCGTTACGCACCAGCCCGGCCAGCACCTGCGTTTCGCCGTCGTGCAGGCGCAGGCTGGTCTGGGCGTTGCGGGTATCGACCTGGACCGGGATGGTGCCCTGGCGCGTGGCTTCCAGCGGGGTGGCGTTGCTCACCTCCAGCGCGATCTTGATCGCCACTTCGTTGTTCAGGTGCACGGTGGGCTGCACTTCGAGTTTCAGACCCACATCCAGGTAGGTGACGCTCTCGGTGATCACCGGGCCCTGGGTCGAAGGCACCGAGGTGGCGCTGATGATCGGCACCCGCTGGCCGATGTGGATGCGCGCCTGCTCGCGGTTGCTGACGCGGATCACCGGGCTTGCCAGGGTATTGATGTCCTTGTCCTGGGCGTTGATCTTGGCCTGCGGCGCCGGCGAGATGCCGATGCGGCTGGAGTCGATGCCGCGCAACTGGTCTAGCACGCTGACCGGCTTGCCGTCGGAGGTCAGCACGCCGAAGGTATTGGGCCATTGCAGGCCGAGGTCGAGGATGCGCGAGGTGGCCACTTCCATCACCTCCACTTCCAGCACCACCTCAGGGTTGGACTGGTCCTGGGATTGCAGCAGTTTCTCGGCCATGCGCACCGCATCCGGGCTGTCGCGCATGGTCAAGGTGTTGAGGCGCTCGTCGACGAAAACGTCACGGGTCTTGAGCATGGTCTTGACCATGTTCAGCGCCGTGTTGGCGTCGATGCTGGTCAGGTAGAAGGTGCGCATGACCAGTTCCTGATAGTCCTTGGTCTTCTGCGGCGAGTCGGGGTAGATCATCAGGGTGTTGTCGTTGACGATCTTCTGGCGCAGCTGGTTCTGCTCCAGCAGCAGGGCCACGGCGTCCTCGATGCGCACCTCGCGAACGAAGATGGTGGCCTTCATGTCGGGGCGCAGGTCTTTGTCGAAGATGAAGTTGATACCGGCAACCTGGGACAGCACTTCGAAGATGGTCTTCAGGTTGGCATCGCGAAACTCCAGGGTCACCGGCCGCTCCAGCTTGCTGCGCAGCTGCGGGAATGGCTGTGCGGTGCGCGCCTGGACGTTCTCGATGTCGCTGCGCAGGGTCATGCCCTTCTGGTTCTGCGGGTCCAGGCGCAGCACTTCGCGCATGTAGCGCTCGGCGCCAAACAAGTCACCCTGGCGCAGGGCCGCCTGGCCGAGAGCGACACGTTCGTCAAGGGTGCGGATCAGCTCCAGCTGGCGGTTGCCCTCCTGGGCGCGGCGGTTGTTCGGTTCGATGCTCAGCACCCGCCCATAGCCCATGCGCGCACCGGCAAAGTCGTGACGGATACGGTCGCTGTCGGCCTGGCTCAACAGTGCCTCGACCGCTGCCTGGCGGCCATGGGCCAGGGCGATGTTCAGTTCGGTGTCGCGCGGGTCGTCACGCAGGGCCTCTTCCAGGCGCGCGATCCCGGCTTCGTACTGCCCCTCCTTCATCAGTTCTGCGCTGTCTTCGCGTACCGCACTGGAGCCGCAGCCCGCGATGGCCACGCACAGCGCCAACAGCAGGAACGGAGCAGGCTTGCACAGCTTCGATGACTTCATGGTGCGCTCCCGACAGACAAGGTCTGCGACTGATGCAAAGGCAGGTAGACCAGGCTCAGCTCGTTGGCCGAGACCCGGTCGAGGCGGTAGGTGTCTTCGATGACGTCGCCTTGGCGCACGACGTAGAGCTTTTCGCCACTCTGCAGAAACACCTGCAGGTCATCGCGGTCGCCCAGGCGTCCGACGAACTGGAAGGGCAGCTCCGGGGCGGTGGGTGCGGCGACCACCACGGGTGCGGCGATGACCGGTTGTTCGGTGACGGTGGCCAGGGTTTGAGGTTTGCTCCAGCGCTGGCTCGGGAACAGATCGGTGGAGGCCTGTTCCGGCCTGTTCGCAGGCAAGCCCGCTCCCACAGGTTCCATGGGCACCCCCGATCCTGTGGGAGCGGGCTTGCCCGCGAAGGCGGCAACGCCGTCCTCCTGGCCAAACCAGTGCCCAGGCGCCCACGCCAACACGGCAGAAAGCCCCAAAAACCCAACCCAGATCAGCGCACGTTGAGTATTCATCACGACCTCGACAAGTAGAGGGTCATGCGCAGGCGGGCGTTGAGCTCGCTGTCGCCGATGCGTTTGCGTTGCAGCTCAAGGTCTTCCAGCACCAAGGTTGGCAGCTGGCCAAGCAGCCCCTTGAGGAAGCCGCGAATCTGCGGGTAACTGCCGCGTACCGGCAACACGATCTGGTAGCGCGCCAACTGGGTTTTCGGGTCGATGCCCAAGGCGTATTCGCCGCGTGCCAGGCTGATGTGCTCGGCACTGGCCAGGTGATACAGGCGCTCGATCAGTTCGCTGGCCTGCGGCTGACCGGGCAGTTGCTGACGCAGGGTGTCGAGGGCCTGCTGCTCGGGTTTGACGGCGATTTTCAGCTCGCCGCGCTGCACCCGCCCTACTTGCACACTGGCGTCCGCCTCGCTGGCGCGCAGTTCGCGCACGGTATGCCAGTGCGGCAACACACCGGCCAATGCCACACCGACGGCCAGCAAACCAACGGCGACGGCAGCCAGGCCCACCGGGCCTACGCGGCGCAGGTGCTCCTGAATGATCAGGCTGCTGAGCGGATCAGGGGCGCGCATGGCCGGTCTCCCAGGTAGCGGTAAGGGTGAAGCGCACCGGGTGCTCCGGCTGGCCCATCATCACCTCGTGGTTGAGCAACGAAACATCGCTGAGCTCGGCACTGGCCTCCAGCCGTTGGTGGTACTGCAGCATCGCTTCCAGGTTGCGCGCTTCGGCGGCGATACGGACCTGGCCCTTGCGGGCGTCCGGGGTCAGGCCAAGCAGCGCCACATCGTCCTGCGGCTGCGCTTCGAGCATGGCGAACAGTTGCTGCCAGGGCCGTTGCAGTTGCTGCGAGACACTGCGCATCTGCGCCAGGCGCTCGGCCTGCTCGCGGCTGGCAGCGCTGCTTTGCGGGGCTGCGGTGGCCGGGCGCCGGCCCAGTTGCAGTTCCAGGCTGTGCAGGCGGTCTTCCAGGTCTACCTGCTCGACCTGCAAGCGTTGTTGCAGCAGCACCAGTGCGGCCACCACTGCACAGCCCAGGGCCAGCAGCGACCACGCCAAGGCGCCGTTGCGGCGGGGCTGGAATTCCAGGTCGAGGCGGCGCATGTCAGGCCACCGCCCGCCACATGGCGCACAGCGGGTCGGCTTCGCTGGCCGGTTGGCACAGCTGCACCGCCGCCAGTTGCGGCACGTCGCCCCGGCCAGGCGCATGCAGGTAGACCTGCGGCATATGCTCGCCGTACAACTCGCAGGTGCGTTCGATCAACGCCTGCAGGGCCTGGTCGCTGTCGGCACAGCCTTGCGCCAGCACCTGTTGCCAGGCACCGCCGGCGGCCAGCAGCAGCACGCTGCGGCGCGGCTCGGCAAGCACGAAGAGGAAGTCGCCCGGTGCCAGTTGCGACGAGCAACGG
This sequence comes from Pseudomonas putida, assembly GCF_025905425.1. Classification (NCBI taxonomy): domain Bacteria; kingdom Pseudomonadati; phylum Pseudomonadota; class Gammaproteobacteria; order Pseudomonadales; family Pseudomonadaceae; genus Pseudomonas; species Pseudomonas putida. The sequence continues at coordinate 2,580,583 of NZ_CP109603.1, forward strand.
TTGTAGGCGGCCATCAGGTACGGCTGCACCGAACGCAGGTTCAGGCGGCTTTCCCGGCCCAGTGCCTGCAGCCGCTGCAGCAACGCCTCAGGCAACGCCGTGGCAATGCGTGCGGCGCCTGCCGGCTCCGGCGAGAGGACGATGCGCCAGTCGCCCAACGACTGCCCATAGAGGTTCTCGAAGCAGGCCCGCGCATAAGCCTCCAGCTCGCGTGGATGGCCAATGGCGTCGCTCCAGGGCACCAGACAGAAGCGGCTGTAGCGGGCTGACAGCAGCACCCGCAACTGGGCACCGCGCACGGCGTGTTCGGTCAGCAGTGCGGCCAGCGCCTCGACGGCGGCCTCCCAGGCCGGTTGGGCAGCGTCGCAGTTGAACTCGCGGCTGCCCAGCCACTGGTGTTGATTGCCATGCCAGCAACCCAGGCCTACACCCTCGGCGCCGAGCACGGCACAGTATTTATGAGCACCACGATCACGCAATGAATGTGACACGGTTGATCTCCTCAAGGGTGGTGCGGCCGTCACGGACCAGGTCCAGGGCCGAGGCCCGCAGCAAGCGCAGGCCGCGCTGGCAGGCGAGTGTCTTGATCTGCGACAGGGGGCGGCGTTCGACGATCATCTGCCGCAGGTCGTCGTCCAGGTGCAGCAGCTCGGCAATGGCACTGCGCCCGCGATAGCCACTGCCACGGCACTGGCCGCAGCCCTGGGCGCGAACGAACGTCCAGCCGACCACGGCGGCGCGGGTCAGGCCCGAGGCCTGCAGGGTTTCATCGTCAACCTCGCACGCCGTGGCGCAATGCGGGCAGGCCAGGCGAATCAGGCGCTGGGCGAGGATGGCGTTGAGCGCCGAGACGAAGCTGTAGGGGTCGACCTGCATCTGGCTGAAGCGGCCGATCACATCGAAGACGTTGTTGGCGTGGATGGTGGTGAATACCAGGTGCCCGGTCAGAGCCGACTGCACGGCGATCTGTGCGGTGTCCGGGTCGCGGATTTCGCCAACCAGAATCTTGTCCGGGTCATGGCGCAGGATCGAGCGCAGGCCGCGGGCGAAGGTCAGGCCTTTCTTTTCGTTGACTGGGATCTGCAACACCCCTGGCAGTTGATACTCGACCGGGTCTTCGATGGTGATGATCTTGTCCACGCCATGGTTGATCTCGCTGATCATGGCGTACAGGGTGGTGGTCTTGCCGCTGCCGGTGGGGCCGGTGACCAGGATCATGCCGTAGGGTTCGGCGGCCAGTCGGCGCAGGGCGCGCAGGGTCTCGTCGGCAAACCCCAGTGCCTGCAACTGCACACCACTGACCTTGTCGGACAGGTCCTGTTTGTCGAGCACCCGCAGCACCGCGTCCTCGCCAAAGATGCTGGGCATGATCGAGACACGGAAGTCGATCTGCCGCTCGCCCACGGCAACCTTGAAACGGCCGTCCTGGGGCACGCGCTTCTCACCGATGTCGAGCTCGGCCATGACTTTGATGCGCGAGATCACCTGGTCGGCGAAGGCGCTGCCGCTGGCCTTGCCCGCGCCATTGAGCACGCCGTCGATACGGTACTTGATGGTCAGGCCCTGGCCGGTCATGCCCAGGTGGATATCGCTGGCATGCAGCTTGAGGGCGTCGTAGAGGGTCGAGTTGACCAGTTTGACCACCCGGCTCTGATCTTCACTGATGCTGGTCAGCGACAGGCGTTGCAGTGGGTCGCTTTCGCTGCTGGCTTCGCTGTCATGGCCAAGGGCATCGACTGCATGGAAGCTTTCTTCATGGCGGGCCAGAAACGTCGCAAGCTCCGCGGCGTGGGCCAGGTACAGCGGCGCGCCTTGCAGCACATCGTCAATCCAGGCCAGGCGGGCAGCGTCGAAGGGGTCGGCGAACACACCCAGCAGCTCACCGCCCTGCTCGATCAGCACGAACTCGCGTTTCAGGCATTGGGCCAGGCTGACCTTATCAAAGCGTGGGGTGCTGGCCAGCAGGGCCTGGCTGTGCAGCACCGGGTAATGCAGGGTGATGCCCAGGCGGCGGGTGAAGGTGTCGGGGGTGTCGTTGGCCAGGCGTTCCAGGCAATTGAGCAGGCGTTCGTCATCGGCTTGCAGACGGGCCTGGGCCAGCAGCTCGCGTGAAAAACCGACAATCTCGAGTACTTCGGGCATGGCCTGCGACTCCGCTCAGGGGGCGCGTCGCAGGCTGGCTCAGCCAGGGCAGCGGGCGCCGCTATTCCCCTGTGAGCAGTTGTTCGTCGTCGGGACCTGGGGGCTTGGCGCCATTACGGCGGCGGTCGGCCAGTACCCAGCTACCATCGTACAACTGCAGGGGGAACGATTGGTTCCTGTTCTGGCGTCGTTCGACGAACCCTTCTGCCGGGTTGTCCGTGGCCCTGCGCCGGCGCTCGATGCCCATCAGGTCGAAGATCGCGCGGGCCAGTTCCGCCAACGGGAACGGCTTGAACAGGACATGGGTCACGCCAATTTCGGCAGCTCGCTCACGGACCTCGACGGTCGGGTGGGCGGTGATCAGCACGAAGTGGCACTGCCTGTTCTTGCGCACGGTCTCCAGGACCTGAAAACCCTCCATATCGGGCAAGCGGTAATCCAGCACAATCACTTTCGGTGCCAGGCACTCAGCCTGCTCGATACCACTGGCACCGTCGTGGGCAACATGAACTTCCAGGCCTTGCGCCTGCAGATACGCTTGCAGGTTCTGCGCAAGAGTCTGTTCGTCATCGACTACCAATACTCTGTTCACCAAGGTCGACTCCCAAATACTGCCCGGTTTCCCGGTCTGCGAAGTGCGGCCTCGATAAGGCTTGAGCAGGCTTCGTGCCAGGCGTGAATAGTCATGCTGCACCACTGTAAGTCGTTGATCTTGCAAGGGTGCCCGAGAGCACCCGGCGCGCTGCGAGCAGGCAGGCTCGCCCGGTTCCCCATATCCGGGGAACTTGATGGCACTTTGCCAAGCCGTTATTCCCCAGCTTTGGGGAAGCACCATCAGGGGCCTCAGTCGGCGATTTCCACTTTAGCGGATTCGCGCAAACGTTGGCGCACGGCTTGCCGGGCCTGCGCCTGCAATTGCCCCGTGAGCGTGGCCCTGGCCAATACCAAGCCCTGTTCCCGTATGACAGAAGTGTTATCACTTTGGTTCTGCGCTCCTTGCAGTGTTTGCCGATTGGCCTCATAGAAGGCCTCCACGTGTGCCTGGCTGGGCGCGTCGACCGCACTCAGCTGGGCATACACCTGCTGGGCCGCCATCTCGCGACGGGTGTATTCAGCGTACTCTGCCCTATCAAAGCCCGCCTCCGCCAGCCGCCGCTCGAACACCGTCGGGCTGCCAAACGCCGCTTCCACTTCGCCGAGATGGCCTGATACTTGTTCATCACTGATGGCGATGCCCTGACGCTGGGCCTCCTGCCAGAGCAGCTCCTTATCGATCAGATCGTCCAAGGCCTGGTCGCGCAGGCGCTTGTACAGGGTCGGGTTGCGGATGCTGGCCACCGCTCGCCCCTGGGCTTCAAGGTATTCGGTGAAGTAGCGCTCCAAGCGCGTGGCATTGATCTCTACACCGTTCACCCGCGCGACCGGCACATCGGCCCAGCTCGCCTTGGCGACCATCAGCAACAGGCACAGCAACAGGATACGCATGGCGACCTCCGCTCAAGGAGTGTCCGGCACAGGCCGGTACGGGGTGACCGAAGTAAAACGCGGCCCAGGCAAGGCCACCGCAACCACGTGGGCACCGGCCATGCCCTGCCGGCGACCGGGGCCGAAACCCAAGGCCGGGGTCAGACCGGTACTGACATCGTGCAGGCCTTCCAGGGCGCTGATCAACTGCTCGCGGCTGGCATCCCGGCCAATCTGCTTCAACGCTTCGGTGAGCAGGCGCAAGGCGCACAGGGTATTGACCTGCAAGGACGCCTGACGCGGGTCGAGGCCCCGGCGTTGCTGCAGGCCAGCCAGGGTCGCCAGGCCCTGTTCGGTCCAGTCTTCGGGCACGAATGGATAGGCGAGGAAAACCCGCTGCGACCACTGCTCAGGCAAGCTCGCCACCGCCCCGACAACCTGGCTGGACGCCGCGAACAGATAAGGCTGACGGCCTGCCGCCTGGAGCGTCGCAGCCAGCTCGGCAAAGGCTTGGGCGCGGCCAAGAAAGACGATGCCCTGGCCATCCACGGCCTGGCCATCGAAAGCCAGCAGTGGGCCTGGGGACCAGCCTTGCTGCACTAGGCGTTCGCGCACCTGCTCGGCCAGCGGCGCTTGCTCGTCACCGGCATAGATTACGCGCAGGCCCTCTGGAGCCAGGCCCAAGGCTGTGCGGGCATGGCCGGCAAGGCTCAGCAGCTGCGCGGGCAAGCCCGGCAGGGGGTCGAAGATCTGGGCACTGCCGCCACTGCGCGGGGTACTGCCGATCAGCGGCACGTTCTGTTGCGCCAGCACCGCCGCCAGTCGTTGGTCGAGCATCGGCGCCAGTGGCGAGATCAGGCTGAACACCTGCTCCTGGTCCAACAGCTGATGCAGAGCCTGCTCGGCGCTTTGCGGGTCGCTGCCGGGGTCGAGCACCACCAGTTCCAGGCGCCGCCCATGCACACCGCCTTGCTGATTGAGTTGCGCCAGGCCGTCTTCGAGCACCGCCCGCACCACATGGCCTGCTTCGGCCAGCGGCCCGCTTGCGGGGAGCAACGTCCCCAGCCGCAGCACACCCTCCTCAACGCCTGGGTCGCGGTCCTCGGCCAAGCGTTTGAGGTAGGCCGTGAGGTTGCGCTGGTCGGCCAAGGTCAGCTCGAAACGCGGCATGGCTGCGTCGAGGTGATTACCGGCAGGGTCCACCCCCTGCTGGATCGCCCTGGCCAGGCTGGCGTCGGTGTAACCGGGGTAACTGCGGCCGTTGGCCTGTCGCTCGCCCTGGCCCAGCGCCAGGCGTTGCCAGTCAAGGCTCGGTGGGCGCACCCCGCCTTCGGCACGGCCGCGGCCGTCGCTGCCGTGGCAGCTGGCACAGGGCAACACGCTGGCCGGCACGCTCATGTCGCTGGCCCCCACCCGCGCCAGTAACTGCGCGTCACTGCTCGACAAGCCTTCGCGGTACAGGCGTTTTCCCGCTTGTTCGTGCTCGGTGAGGTCGAGGGCGAAGGCAGTGCTACATAGGCTGACACCTAGCACGCACGCGCGACACAAGGCCGCGCCTACAAGGGCTTTGGCGCGCGCAAGGTTCATGATGTTCACCGCCCTGCCAGAGGTTGGGTCAGCAGTTGCATGCGCTGCGCGATCGCCACCGGTGGCGCATCCGGGCGGATCTTGCTCCAGCGCTTGCCCGCCACGTCACCGGCAATCAGTTGCGTGGAATGCTGCTCGGGGCTGGGCAGGAACTGGCCGATACGGCCCAGTACCAGATCGACACTGGCCTTGTCGCCGGTCAGGAACAACCAGTTGGGGCCATCTACGCCCTGCTTCTCGGCAAAGGCCTTGAGCGCCGCCGGGGTGTCGTTCTGCGGGTCGCTGCTGATCGAGACGAAGGTCACCCGCCCGGCCAGCTCCGGCCCCATGGCTTCGCGCACCTCCCGCAGCTTGCGGGTGATCAGCGGGCAGGCGTCAGTGCAGTGGGTGAAGATCACGTTGAGCATCACCACCTTGTCCTTGAGCACGTCGCTGTAAAAGCGCAGCTCGCGGCCGTTCTGGTCCTTGAGCACGGTGTCGGTGAACCAGGTCTGGGCATCGCGGGTGCCGCCGCCACTGGTCATGGTCTGGGGCGCAGGCTGTGGCTGGGGTGCTTGCTGCGCATGGCCTTCATGGGCGAAGGCCACCGAGGCAAGAATCCACAGGCAGCCGCCCAGTACCAGCCAGTCGAACGTGCGCATGCCGACGCGGCGAGAGGTCAGATGGCTCATGGTTGCACCTCGCTGTCGTCGGCAATGTGTTCGGCGCTATGCTCGGCAATGGCCGTGCTCTTGGCATGTACCCGGCGGGCGCTGAGGCGGTTGATTTCCTCGACCAGTACCGCCGGGTCGGTGAAGCCGTAGTAGCGGGTCCAGTGCCCGCTGCGGCCGTCACCGACCAGGATCAGCGGCGGGTGCTGGCTCAGGTCGGCACTGAAGCTGCCCAGGCCTTTGAGGGTTTCGGTGATGGCGTACGGCGTACCGGTTAGCCAGCTCCAGCCCGGCCCTTTCTGGAAGGACTTGGCGTAGTTCTGCAGGCGCTTGGCGTCATCGCGCTGGGGGTCGACGCTGATCGATACCAGGTGGATTTCCTCGCCCACACGGCCGCCCAACTGTTGCTGGACCTTGCCCATGATCGACGACACCACCGGGCACACCGTGGTGCAGCTGGTGTAGATGAAGCCCATCACCACCAGGTGATCACCGACCAGATCCCGCTCCAGGCGCACCGGCATGCCGTCCTGGTCCAGCAGCGAGACATCGGCGAAGCGCAGGCTGGCCTTCTCCTGTCGCGCTGCAGGCGGTTGCTCGGCATGGCCGCTGTGGTCATGCCCGGCGTGGGCCAGGGCCAGGTTGCTGGACAATAACAGGGGCAGCGCCAGGCTCAGGCCTAGGCGTGTAAAAGCATGCTTGGCGTTCATCGCACACTCCTGATTTGCAGCTGGGAAGCGTCCCCTTGCGCGGCCGTGGAGACCGCAGCCGGCAGGACGCGCAGGCTGGTGTAGTTTTCTTCGGCAAACTTGCGCCCTAGCGACGGCGACTGCACATGCAGGTACCAGGCGCCGGCTTCTGGCAGGGTCAAGGCCGCCTGATAGACGCCCTCGCCCACCTCTTCCAGGCGCAGGTTGCGCGGCATCGACGACGGCGCCAGGAAATAGCGCAGGCTCAGGTCGTTCAGGCCCAGGCGCGGCTCACCGTCGTCGCCGACGATGCGCACCCGTGCGGTGAAGGCGCTGTGCTGCGGCATCGGCTGCTCAAGGCCGAGGAACTCGGCATGCGCGCCCTTGTGCTTGCGGGCATTCGGCGCCTCGGCCACATCGGTGCTGAAGCAGTGAATGATCTGCGGCTGGTTGAGCAGGAAGGCCACGTCGAATTTGCCGGCCGCCGGCATTTTCACCGTCGAGCCGTACACCCCTGGGGCCACCTCGCGCAGGCTGCGGTCGACGACGATGGCGGCCCGGGCCTGATGGCCTCGGTTGTTGTAGCCAGACATCGGCGCGTTCATGCCCTCGGCATAGAAGTAGGTGGTGTTGTCCACCGGGTTGACCACGAACACCGAGTTGTCGTCACGCGACACCGACAACCCCTGGGCCAGTGGCAGGTCGCCGGCCTGGCGTGGCGCGGCGGGGCCTGCATCAAAGCCCTGGACGATCGGCGCGCGCCCTTCGCCAAGGCTGCCCAGGTTGATCATGCTGACCTTGGGCGATGCCAGCCCACGAACGTAGGCATAGCCCTTGGTGAAGGTCAGCTGATACGGTTCGGCCGCCACCGGGATGCGGTGGATGAGCTTGTCGGTACTGGCGTCAATCACCAGGGCCTGGTTCTCCAGGGTGTTGAGCACAATGCCGTAGCGGCCATCACTGCTGAAGCGCATCGGGCCCAGGCCCTGCTCGGCCGTGACGGTGTGGCGCAGTTGATGGCTGCGGGCATCGAACACCCGCACCGTGCCCTCTTCGCCATCAACCACGTAAACCGCCTGGGACAGCGCCGAGTAGCTCACCGACAGCGGGTGCGGGCCCACCTTCAGGGTCTTGGCCAGGCGCATTTCGGGGATGTCGATGACGCTCAAGGTGCCGCTGTCGCGGTTGCTGACGTAGGCATAATGCGAGTCACTGCTGAAGGCGATCTCGTGGTGCCCGGAGCCTGTGGCGAAGGACTTGAGCGTAGTGCGCCCGGGCACGTCGATCACTGTGACCCCACCCTTGGCCGGGTCGCTGCTGTTGTTACCGACCCAAAGCCGATGCTGGTCCGGTTGCAGCGCCACCCGTGTCGGTTGCTCGCCAGCCTCCAGGTCCGCCACGCGGGTGAAGGTTTCGGTATCGATCACCGCCACCTTGCCGCGCTCGGGGATCGACACGAACACCTGTTTGTCGTCACCGGTGGCCGCCCAATCCATGGGCCGACCCGGCAATTCGATACGGGCCATGGTGCTGGTGACGCCACCCACCGACACCGTCGGGTCGATGACCGTCAGGCTGGCATCCTTGTTCAGCATCAACAGGAAGTAGCTGTTGAGGTCGAGCAACGGCCGGGCGCCAATACTGCTTTTGAGAAACAGCGCGACACGGGCCTTGCAGCTTTGGTCGCGGTCGCCGACCGGCGCTGACTGCGCCGGGTCGATCCAGGCGCCCGGCGCCATGCCCGACAGCGGCTGGCCGCTGGTCTGGTCGCTGACCTTGAAGCGGATGCTGGCGAAGGCGCCTTCACGCAGCTCGCCCCCGGCCAGCGGCCGGGCCTCGAACTCCACGGTCACGCCGTCCCGGCTCAGCCGATGCAGGGCCTGCGGGTCGGCAGACTCCTGCAACAGCTCGCGGGGATCGCACCAGAGCTTTTCGTACGCCACGCCCAGGCCGATCAGCGCTACCCCCAGCATTACCCCCATGTAAGCAGGGCGAGTCTTCTTGTTCATGCTCGCGCTCCTTTATCGTTATTGTTCGGCAGCCGTTGCTGGCGGCGCTTCGTTGGTCACCCGCAAGATCCCCCACAGCCCCGAGAGGTTGCCGTAGGCGGCATAGTCGCGGAACAGGTAGTCCCCAGGCACCGCGTTGGCTCCCCCTGCGCTGGGCAGCATGAAGCTGAAGTGCGCCGCCGGCAGTACGCTTTCCTGGGCACCGATGTAGATCGACATCGGGTTGTAGCCGAAGCGCACCGAGCCGATGCCAGGCAGGTTCATCGGGTAGCCATTGGCGTCGTTCTTCTCCGCCTGGTAGGCATGCAGCGGCCACAGGTGCCCGTCCAGCTGGTAGGTGATACCGCGGCTGCCACCGCTTGGCATCAGCACATGGCTGCGTGCTGGCTGGCCAGGCTTGGCCCAGAGCACGGGCGTTTGTGGATCGCCACCGACCAGGGCGTTGCTGTAGGCCATGTGGGCGTTTGGCACATCGGCGAAGCCATTGCCGTCGGCATGGCCGAAGGGTGCGTCCGGCGCCATGCCAAAGCGCAGCCACAACGGTTCGGTCTTGTAGTTCATGGCCATGTTGCCGTTGTCTTTAGGGTCGCCCGGCACGCCGTTGCCTTCCGTGGCGATACCTTCCACAGGGCGACCATCAGCCCAGCGCATGTTCATCGAGCGCTGCCACACCGTGACGAAGTCGCGGTAGTCCGGTTGGCCGGTGACTTTCACCGTGGCCTGGGCACGACTGGCGGTGTCTTCGGTGAAGGTGGCGGTCTGCGGCAGGATGCTCATGGCACCCACCAGGCCTTTTTGCGGTTGTTTGATGAAGTCCGACGGGGTCAGGTTCAGGCCGCCGAACTCGATCGCCGTGGTGTTGATGTTGTCCACCGTGCGGCCCAGTTGCAGCACCGGCTTGCCTTCACGCTCCAGGTGGCCGGCGTAGTACTGGTACACCTTGGACGGGTAGGCGCCGCTGGTGCCGGCACGCGGTGGCACGGTTTGCACCGGGTTGAGGCCGACGTTGGCACCATCGGACTTGGTGATGTCGTAGGCCAGCAACTGGGCATGCAGGCCGACATGGCTGGAAGGCCGCATCAGGTTGTTGTTGAAGGCCGTGGAGCCTTCACTGCCGTTGCGGTCACGCTTGACCACGTTCTGCATTACTGCGGTGCTCGGCAGGTCAGGCATCACCAACGGCAAGCGGTTTTCCAGGGTGATGCTGATGCAGTCGCCGGCATTGGCGCGCAGCACCAGGGGCTCTACCGGTACGCCGGGTTTGAGCTTGCCGGTGGTTGCATCCAGATCGGCCTTGCGCACATACAGCACGGCAGTCGGGTCATGCAGCGGCGCGCTGTGGCCACCGACGGTGAAGGTGGTGCCGTCCTCCTCATCAATCACCGTGATCTGCGGGATGCTGGTCTTGCGGCTGTTGAACACCAGCGTGCCGCCAGCGGCCTTGAGCGGGCCACCGACATGCTGGCCGGCACCCGCCGGGTCGGCGATGCTGACCCCGTGGCGGTTCTCGAGGATATCGTTGGCCAATGCGGCGACGACTTCGTAGCTGCGTTTGACCGTCGCCCGGGTGCCAATGCCATTGGCGTTGGCGGTGGTTTTCGGGCAGATACCGTCGAAGTTCACGGTATTGCGCATGGCCACCGGCTGCGGGTTGTTCGACAGCGGGAACAGGTCAGGGCGCAAGGTGGTGTAGTTACGCATGATGCCCCAGATACCATTCCAGTAGCCTTCCAGTGCCGCGTCCAGCGAGTACAGGTAGTCGCCGTTGGTGGCGGCGGAGCTGGAGATCATCGACACCGGCGCCATGAAGCCCAGTTGCTCGGAGATACCGATCATCTGCGAGGCTTTCCACCCCGAGTTGGAGCTGCTGCCGAAGCCCGAGCCATTCTGCAGCCACTTGACCCCGTGCAAGGTGACGTTGTGCTCCTCTTCATGGCCACCGGCGTGCATGCGCAGCCGCACGTTGTCGCCCGAGTAGGTGCGCAGCATCGGTGTGAACGGGTCACCGGGCTCACTGCCAGCAGTGTTGATGTGCGGTGGGAATACCGTGGTGCCACCGGTCGGGCCTACCGCCGAGGTGATCGCCGAAGGCGCCATGTTCATCGCCGGGATGGCGCGGTCGGTGCGGCTCTGCAAGGCATAGCTCAGGTCGCCGCCAAGGCCGTCGGCCTGCATGCCACGCTTGCCGTCCGGGGCCACCTTGTTGGGGTCGAACACCCGCAGGGCCAGCGGTTCGTTGCGGTAGTTGACGACGAACATGCCAGGGTCATCCACCGAAATGGCCTGTGGGCACGGCCGGCTCGGGCATCCTGGGCTCAGCCCGCCGCGGGACTCGACCACCGATTCGAGCAGCGACGAGGCTTTCTGCCGTACCGGTGGGTTGATGGCGTAGCGGAAGCTGTCGGCAGTGGCCGGATACGACTGGCCATTGGGAATACCGTCCGGCCCCGCGCCAACGTACACACCGGCTTCATAGGCATGCTGGAAGTCGCTGTACTCAAGGAAGAACTCACGATAGCTATCGTTCTTGCCATCGCCATCGTGGTCGCCGGTCTTGATTACCGCCTGCCACGAGGTCGGCCCGCCGTCCTGGCGGGCAGACGGGTTGTACAGTTGCTCGCCGGTTTCGGCGTGGTACCAGGTGGAGCCGGCAGGCTCGGCCAGCACGGTGGCGTACAGGCCCAACTGCTGGTGGGTCGATGGGCCGAGATGGTCGTGGGTAAAGATGGTGCCCAGGCCGCGGTCTACGTTATGCACGTTGACCACCGGGTCGGCAAACCAACGCTGCATGGCCGTCCGCGCACCGAGCCAGTCGGCCCGGCCGAAGCGTCCGAAGAAAGGATGCTGCTTGGCTTTCGGGCAGGCGGCGGTACCGTCGCGGCTATCGCCTTCGGTGCAACCGTTGTAGGCGCGAATGGCATGCACACGTTCGACCACACTGCCGGGCGAGAGAATGCCGTCCTCGTAGTTCCAGCCGTTGGCCGAACCGTCGGCTGCGGTGAGGTCCCACTTGGGCAGGTGGATATGCTGGCCGATCACGTCGGTCGGGGTGCGCACCTGGTAGTCGTCCATCTCATAAATCGACGGGATCAGGTTGGTGTGCTGGTACATGGTGCAGTCGAAGGTGTTCATGCGCATCACCAGCGGCTCTGGCGGCCGCTGCTTGGTAATTACCGGCCAGGCGTCTTCCCAGAGGGCGATGATGCGCGCCTGCGGGAAGTGGTAGCCGACCTTGTTGTAGACCGCGTCGAACTGGATATTGGCGCCTTTGTAGATGCGCGGGCGGTCTGCGGTGAAGGTTGAGGCGCCACGGAAGTTCATGCCCGTCAGGCTCTCGCCGCTGGCGTACTCGCCGACACCCGAGGACTGGGTAAGGCGCTTGCCACGGTCGTCCATGCACGGTTCGAAGAACGGCGCACCGGCAGTCGGCAGGGCGCCGTTGGTGCGGAAGTTACGCGCCACGGGCTGGCTGCCCGGCATCAGCGCATAGCTGGGGTGCTCGGCCTTGGCGTGGAATTTCATGGCCGCCTGCTCGACTTCGGTGCCCTCTTCTGGCAGGTAGATCGGCTTGGCCTTATGCACCACCTTGGAGAAATCCAGCTTGGTGGTGGTGGTCTGTGCTTCACCACCTGCCGAGACTCCGTCCAGCGCATGCCGGCCGAGGCCGCCATCCCAGCCATCGACCTGGTTGGGGTCCAGGTTCGCCCACAGGGCATTACCGCTGTTCTTCAGTTGCTGAGCAAGCGCAGGGTCGAGCATGTCCAGCGGCGGGGTCGGTGGTCGCTGGCCTACGCTGCTTTCCATGCCACCGATCCAGAACGGATAACCCGGGTTTTTCAAGGTGCCGTCGGCGTTACGGTTGGTCTCGCTACGGTCGACCAGCGCCAGGGAGCCGACTGCCTTGGGCCCCGCGTTGGCATGGCCATTGTCATCGTCGCCCTCCTCGTCGTCATCGCCCTGATCATTCGCAGCCACCAATTGCTCTGCCAGCTTAGGCACCACGACGACCTTGCCCGGCATGGGTGCCATGGCTTTGCCAGGCAGCGGGACGATTGCGGGGATTGGCGTACCGGCAACGATTTCACCGTCAGGCAAAGCCCGCGCGCCAATTGCCGGTTTGCCGCTGCGAAGGGCAAACGGCGTGCTGTGGAAGCCGTTTGCGTCCTGGCCACTGACCTCCAGCCGGGTGCCTTCCTCGAACACATCGTGCACCCGCCACATGGCCCACATGCCTTGGGCGAAGTGTGGGTAGAAGTGGCAGTGGTAGATGGCATCGCCGGCGACGCGGTTACGGTTGCCGGAGCCGCCGTTGGCGATCTCATAGGTATAACCGATGCCCGGGCCGATGCCCTGGGCGTCCACGTAGTCGGAGTTGTCGTCGTTGGGGTTGAACAGCCACTGGTGGCCATGCAAGTGGAAGATGTGCTGTTCATGACCGTTGTGGGTGTTGCGGAACTTGGTGAAGTCCCCAATGTAGCTGTGGTGGACGTTGGCCGGTTCCGACGGGTACAGGGCCATGCTGGCCTTGACGCCCACGGCATTGGCCGGCGGGGTCTCGCCTGGGCGGATGTTCTCCAGGCCGACGTTGGCCGGCACGTCCACCAGTGTGCCGATATCGCCCACGGTGTGGGCACTGAGGAAGAACTCCTCGTAGGCACACGACAGGCAGTCGTGCATCGGGCCCACGCCCAGGCGGTTGGCCACGACTTCCGCGCCCATGCCACCCGAACCGTAGTTGATCATGAACGAGTCGCGGGTCGGCTCCAGCACATGGCCCATGATCGGGTCGGCCCAGTAGCCGGGGAAAGCCTGAGTCGCGGCCACTTCGTCGGCGAACTGCGAGGCGAAATCACGGAACGCGTCCAGCCGGTTGGGCAACGCCGGGTTGCGTTTGCTGACGCTCTCCAGCGGGTAGGTCGAACGGGGGAAGCTACCGTCCGGGTTGGGGCCCATGACGATGGCATCGGTTTCGCTGTTGAGGATCTCGTTGCCATCGACCATGGCGATGATCGGTTTACCGGCCTTGCCTTCGGTGATCCACGGCTCGGCCTGCGGATAGCGAGCCTGGTAATCGATTACCGGTTGGCCCGTGGCGGTACGACCGGTGGTGGCCAGGCGCATTTCTTCTTCGGTCAGGGTATTGCGGTAGGTACGCCCACCTTTGGGCACCACCACCACCTGGCCGAACAAGCCATTGGCAACGTTGCCGGCGCCGCCCTGGCCGCCGAAGGTCGCACCTTGGCTGGTGGCGGCGAACGCCCCTTCGCGTTCGGCATACAGGGTGTAGCTGCGGGTGTTGCCCGGTGACACCAGGAAGTTGCCGTTGCGGCCGGTGTTGGCGGCGATATCGCCAATGCTGTTGACCGCTTGCATGCCGTTGACCTGGAAGCCTACGTGGCGGTCGTTGACTTGCTCATCAGCGACGAAGTGCTCGCCGCCTTGGTTCTCGAACTCGGTTTCCGGCCCTTCCCCCTCCTCACCTTCGGCCTCGTTCTCTTCGTGGTCGATACCGTGCTTGTTGGGGTTGGCCTGATAGGCCAGCAGGTTGGTCAGGTTGACGGTCAGGCAGTCGCCTGCGGCCACACGCAACACGATGGGCCGTGGGCGTTTGTCCGGGCGCAGGGTGACTTTGCCTGGCACGGCAGCCCCGCCTTTACCGAGCGGAACCTGGTGCTCGTCCACCACATCCTCGCGCAGGGCGAACATCATGCCATTGGCGTTTTGCGCGCCGAGGCGGTTGAACATCAGTGGCTGGTCCAGTGCCACCACATTGGCGACCAAGGTGCGTTGGCACTGCACAGCTGCCTCGCTGGTCGCTACCCAGCCGAGCAGGGCCAGTACGAGTGATGACAGGACGGGGCCTTTGAGCGGGGTCGACATGCTGCACCTCCGGGACACAAGAACTCTGCGAGGAGGCTGAGCAAGGTATATGCCAGATGAGAATTGTTATATTTTTCGGTGAGTTACAGGGTCAACCGAAACAGATTGGGGAGGATTCCCCAACGGCATTCCCCGATTCGGGGGACGGGGCTGCCAGGCAGCCCATCACCCGGTGGATCAACCCACCAACCCGCGCACGCAGAAATACAGTATCGAAGGCCCCATCAAGCACCCCAAGCCGGTATGGAACGTCGCCGTCAACGCGCCATACGGCACCAGCCGTCGGTCCGTTGCCGCCAACCCTGCGGTCACCCCCGATACCGTTCCTGCCAGGCCACCGAACACCATGGCCGAACGCGGATTGTCCAAGGCCAGCAGGCGCGCCGACACAGGTGTGAACACCATGACCAGGATCGCCTTGATCAACCCGGTGGCAATCGACAATGCCATCACCTCGGAGCTCGCGCCCAAAGCCGCTCCAGTCACCGGCCCGACGATGTAGGTCACCGCGCCCGCGCCAATGGTGGTCATGCTCACGGCATCGCGATAGCCGAACGCATAGGCCACCGCCACGCCGACAATAAACGGCAGCACCGTGCCCAGCAGCAACGCCACGGCGCCAATCATGCCGGCCTTGCGCGCCTCGGTGGCTTGCACCTCGAATGCGGTGGCGACGATGGCGAAATCACGCAGCATCGCCCCACCCATCAGGCCGATGCCAGAAAACAGCGCCATGTCTGCCAGGCCTTTTTGCCCACCAGTGACGGTGCCACCGACCCAGGCCAGCACCAGGCCGATGACAATGGCGATCGCCGAGCCGTGCACCCGGCCAAAGGTCAGGTATTTCGACAACAGTACCGACAACCACATGATCGCCCCCACCACCGCGAACGCCGTGATCAGGCCGTTGTGTTCCAGGGCATTTTCAATGATCGGCCACATGTTCAACGACCTCCAGCAGGGGCAACCTGCTCGTGAGTTTCGGGGGCAGGTTCAAGTGCGGGCAACGGTTCACCGCGGTGGCTGCGGCTGATCAGCGCGATGGTCGCACCGCACACCAGTACCGCGCCCACCGCCGCCAACACGGCTACGGGCCCACCGTGCAATGCGGTGACTACGTTCTGCTGGGCGGCCATGGCCACCACCACTG
Organism: Pseudomonas putida; assembly: GCF_025905425.1. Lineage (NCBI taxonomy): Bacteria > Pseudomonadati > Pseudomonadota > Gammaproteobacteria > Pseudomonadales > Pseudomonadaceae > Pseudomonas > Pseudomonas putida. The sequence goes on from NZ_CP109603.1 coordinate 2,596,154, forward strand.
GAATGTACATGGCGCCCCAGAAGCCGACACCGAACTCGCACTCCTTGCTCATGCCGCCATGGCGGTGCATGTACAGCCGCGCACAGATCAGCAGGATCATGGCGATGCCGACCCCGCCCACATTGGATTTGACGCCCAACAGCACGCCCAGGAAGTCGCCGACGATAACGCCGGCAAGCGTGCACACCGCCAGCAGAGCCACACCGTAAATAATCATTGTTGTTGTCCTCAGGTGTTGTCGAAGTTGCTTGTTGTTGTCCTTCGCGTTGCACAGCGTCTTCAGCGGTTGCAGGCCACCTCCTGACGCAACAGTGCGTCGATACTGTCCAGCCGGGTGGACTCGATGGCCAGCACCCTGCCGTCGGCGAATACCGGGCGCGCCAGGCCGCTCAGCACGCTGCCCGGCGGCACTTCCAGGTGCAGGCGTACCCCGCGTTCATAGGCGGTGCGCAACGTCGCGCGCCAGTCCACCACCCGTGCCATGTTGCCGGCCAGATCATCGCGCAAGCGCTGCGGGTCGAAAATCGGCCGAGCACTGCTGCCACTCAGGTAGGTAATCGATGGCCGTCGCACCTCGACCGCCGCAAAGGCCTCGGCAAGTTCCGCAGCCGGGCCTGCGAGCAGCGGGCAATGGGACGGCACGCTGACCGCCAGGCGCCGTGCAACCCCTTGGCCCAGGCTGCGTGCACGGCGTACCACCGCTGCCATGGCCGCCTCGCTACCGGCAATGACGATCTGGTTTTCACTGTTGAGATTGGCGACGTACACCTCGCCGCCAGCATCACGCAGCAAGCGCTCGACACTGGCCAGGTCCAGGCCGCTCAGGGCGGTCATGCCGTACCCCTGCGGATAGGCGCCCTGCATCAACTCGCCCCTCAGCGCGACCAGGCGCACCGCATCGGCGAACGCCAAGGCCCCGGCCGTGACCGCAGCGGGATAGGCGCCAATAGACAGGCCTGCCACGTAGTCCGGGGCGGGGCTGTGCTGCATCAACCAGCGGGCCCAGGCCACCCCGGTCAGCAGCAGGCAAAGCTGCACCGCACGGGTGCCTTGCAACGCCTGCTGGCTGTCCAGGCCCAGAGCGTTCTGCCCCAAGGTGTCACTGGCTTCTTCCAGCCATTGGGCAGCCCCTTCAGGCAAGCGATGCAACATGCCCACCTGCTGGGCGCCCTGGCCGGGGAACGCGAACAGGCTGCTCATGCCGTGCACTCCAGGGCAGCCCAGGGGTCGGCCACCAGGTGTGCGCCGAGGAGCGACTTGAGCAGTACGCGCCGGGCACTGCCTGCCCACTCGCGCAGGGCGACAGCGCCTGCCGGTGTTTCCAGTTGCACGTCGATACGGCACGGCGCGCAGTTCAGAACGTCCAGCAGTTCTCGGGCCTTGGCGCGTGCCAGGGGGTGCGGCGTGCGCACGACCAGGTCCAGGTCACTGGCCAGGTGCAGCACGCCAATGCCCGTGGCCAGTTGATACCCCACCCCGCCCGTAGGCCCCCAGGCCAGCCCGGTGGTTTCCAAAAGCGGGGCCACCGCGACCAAGGCCTGTAGCGCAGGCCACGGGCTCGCGGCTTGCCAACGCAAGGCCTCGGGGCTTTGCAGGCGCTGGATATCGGCCAGGCGCATCTGCGTGCCCAGCCGCTGGTCCCGGCGCAGACCGCGCACGCCCACCGCCACCCAGCCGTCAGCGCAGGCTGCGCGGCGCACCACCACAGGTTGACCGCTTGCCACCCCCAGCAACGCCCAGTGCGGGGCACCGCCAGGCAGTGCAGTCAGGGGCATGCCCCAGAGCAGGTCGTGGGCGCGTGGCAGGCTCATCTCAAGCCCCCTGCCACTGACGGCGCAGGTGTTCGCGCACCTCGCGGGAGGCACGCCGGTTTTCACCCGCCAGCCGCGATGCCAGGTCGGTCGAATTGCCGATGTCGCGCACCGCTTCGGCCAGGCAGGCACGCACCTTGGCCAGGTCGGCCGCACTCGGTGTCTGCGCGTTGTCTACGCCGAGGCGTCGCCATAGCAAACCCAGCGAGGCGTAGCTGTCGAGGTCGTAAGCCATCGGCGGCACTTCGGCGGCCAGGGCCTCCAGCGCTTCGACGCTGCGCAGGGTAATGCGCGCAGCGGCGGCCTTGCCCATGGCATGCACCATCACCCCGGCGTCGTCCAATGCGATCAGGCGCTGGGCTTGATAACCGTGCGCGAGGAACGCGCCGGACATCGCCTTGCCGACCAGCAGACCAATCACCGGGTGCCCGGCCAGGCGCGCCTCGGCATACGCCTGCACCGCGCCAGCAAGGGCCTGGTGAATCCCCAGCGCTTCTTCGCGGCGGCCATAGGCCTGGCTCGGCACATCGATGACGGCGACGATGGCTCGCTTTTCGCCCTGGCGGTCCGCCTCGACTGCCTCGCTCACCGCCTTGGCCAGCCCCCAGCCCTCCAGCAGCCCAACTTCGCCCGCGCGCGCCCGGGGGAACGGGTTGTGCGCATCCGGCACCACGGCGATGAAGCGTGCCAGCCGGTTGCCCAGTTCGCCATCGATCACCTGCAGCGAGGCGGGGTAGCCCGGCAACGCTTGCCCGCCGGCCAGGCCCGGCAACCAGTTCATGGCACGGTTCATTTGGCTTCTCCTTGATAGAGGGTGCGCACGGCGGCGGCATCCAGTTGCGGGCAGTCATCGCCCAGGCGCGATAGCCGTTCGAGGAACCAGGCGTGGCGCCGGGCTCGGTCTGCGCCGGGGGTGTCGAGCAGTTGCACAAGCTGCTGGCGTATCGCATCCACCTCATCGGCCACGTAGCCGTCCACCAGCCCACTGGCATGGCGCTGCTCGCCGCCGGTCAGGCTCCAGATGAAGGGCCGGTCCTTGGCGTCGTATTCGGCGATGCCGGCTTCTTGCTCGATCACCTGCGGGCCGTTGAGGCCCAGCCGCGCCTCGCGGGTGGCCAGCAAGTGGCTGCACAGCCCGGCCGCGATGGACATGCCACCGAAGCAGCCGACTGAGCCGGCGATCAGGCCAATCACCGGCTGGTAGCTACGCAACTCGACGATCGCGGCCTGGATCTCGGCAATCGCTGCCAGGCCCAGGTTGGCTTCCTGCAGGCGTACGCCCCCGGTTTCCAGCAGCAACACGGCGCAGGTGGGGATGCCGTTACGGTTGTCTTCAATGGCCAGCTCCAGCGCCCCGGCGATCTTGGCCCCACCCACCTCGCCCAGGCTGCCGCCCTGGAACCCACCTTCGATGGCGGCGACTACCGTAGTGCGGCCATTGAGACGGCCTTTGGCGATGACCACGCCATCATCGGCCTGGGGCACGATGCCCTGGCGCGGGAGCCAAGGTGACATGAGCCGGTCGAACGGGCCCAGCAGTTCGCGGAAGCTGCCTGGGTCGAGCACGGCGCGTGCTCGCTGGCGCGCGCCCAGTTCGACAAAGCTGCGGCTTTGCAGCAAGCGTTCGATGTCAGTCATGGGGCGATCTCCTCGAAGCCTTGCTCCAGCCGCAAGCGCACGACGCCGGGGGTGGCGCCAAAATCGTGGATGTCGATGTTCACAGCCGGCCATTGGCGGCCTTCGAACAAGCGCTGGAACAGCTGTGCCCAGCGAGCGCCACTGCCGTTGACCGAGGTCACGACCTGAATCTGCAGGCTACCGGCGATGCCAGGCTCGATCAGCACTTCAAGGTCGCCGGAGCTGACGCAGCCGACCACGGTGCGGCCACGGCCCGGCGCGGCGGCAGGGAATTGAAAGGTCAGGGTTTCCATGTCACAGGCTCCCGGCATTGTCGAGGAACAGGCAGGCCGCCAACAGGTCGGCGGCGCCACCCGGAGAGGCATTGAGTTGCAGCAATTGCTGGTCCAACAGGCGCAGTTGCCGGCGCCCGTCCAGCGTGGCGCTGCCGCCGGCATCCAGTACGCCACGGGCGCCCTGCTGGACGCTGGCCAGTCCTTGAGGCCCTGCGCGCCAAAGGACGCAGGTATCAGCCAGCGCCGCCATGATCGCCAGCAAGGCGTCGAGCCGCGCGTGGGTTTCGCTGGCACCGAGGGCACGACTGCGCTGCAGCTGTGGCAGGCCGTGCGCGATGACGGCGGGGAAGCCCAGCTGCGCCTGCTCACGGGCACCGCCGCTGCCATAACGGCGCTTGATCTGGGCACCATGGCTGTCGCCAGGGGTGGCACCCGGGTCGTCGATCAGCGCGATGCGCCCGGCGCGGGCAGCCAGGGCGCAGGGGTGTACCTGGCCATCCAGGGCGCGGGCTGCCACCAGCAGGCCCAAGGCCCAGATTGCGCCTCGGTGGGTGTTTACCCCTCCCGTGGTCGCCAGCATCGCGGCCTCGCCTTCGCGGCCAATGCGCCCTAGTGCGGTGCGCAAGGGCTGGCCGACTTCGCCGATGGCCTCGGCCGTTTCGGCCATTTGCCGCAGGCACGGCCACAGGGCCAGCGCCGATGCATGCATCAATGCCAGCGTCATGTCCGTGTGGGCGCCGTTGCTGCGACGGTCTACCAGGCCCGGTTTGGGCGACAAGTCGGCTTCGTCGATGAGGGCTTCTACTGCCAAATCCGCCAGGTGGTCGGCCAGAGGGATCTCGGTTGTCTGTGCAGCCCTCTTCGCGGGCAAGCCCGCTCCCACAGAGGCCCCACTGACTTCAAGGCCTGTGATGGCTCCACAGGCTTCAAGGCCTGCAATGTACCTGTGGGAGCGAGCTTGCTCGCGAAGAAGCCCATGAGATTGCAAGTCGAGTGCTTTCATTACCAGCTCCTGAACCGTGCGGGCGGGTTGTACAGGCCGCCGGACCATTCGACCAGGTCGGCGATACTGCGCGCGGCCAGCAGTTCACGGCTAGCATCGGTGCGGCGGATACCCAGGTCTTCGGGCAATGCCACCAGGCCCTGCTGGCGCAGGCGCTGGGTGTCTTTGGGGTCATGCCGCAGGCCAATCGCGGTGACACCGGCCACGGCCGCGATCATCTGCTGACGCTCTTCGAGGGACCTGGCCTTGTACAGGTAGGCGATGCCCTCCTCGGTGAGCAAGTGGGTGACGTCGTCGCCGTAAATCATCACCGGTGCCAGCGGCATGCCCGCTTTTTTGGCCACTTCGACCGCATCGAGGGTTTCGACGAAGGTGGGCTTGCCGCCTTCCTGATAGGTTTCGACCATCTGCACCACCAGCTTGCGGCCGCGCTCGAGCATCGTTTCGGGCACGGTCATGTCGAGCCACGCCGGTGTTGCATGGCGGCGGCCACGGGGGTCGTGCCCCATGTTCGGCGCACCGCCGAAGCCCGCCAGGCGGCCGCGGGTCACGGTCGAGGAATGACCATCGCCATCCACCTGCAAGGTGGCACCGATGAACAGGTCGACGGCGTACTGCCCGGCCAGCTGGCACATCATGCGGTTGGAACGCAACGAGCCATCACGGCCGGTGAAGAACACGTCCGGGCGCTGGGCAATGTAGTCCTCCATGCCCAGTTCGGTGCCAAAGCAATGCACGCTTTCGACCCAGCCCGTCTCGATGGCGGGAATCAGGGTGGGGTGAGGGTTAAGTGTCCAGTTACGGCAGATCTTGCCTTTCAGGCCCAGGGACTGGCCATAGGTCGGCAAAATCAGCTCGATGGCCGCCGTATTGAACCCGATGCCGTGGTTCAGCGACTGCACCTGATGTTTTTCATAGATACCGCGGATTGCCATCATCGCCATCAGCACATGCACCGGCTTGATGTGGCGCGGGTCGCGGGTGAACAACGGCTCGATGTAGAACGGCTGATCGGCGACCACCACGAAATCGACCCAGGACGCGGGGATATCGACGCGCGGCAGGTCATCGACCCGATCCACCAACTGGTTGACCTGGGCGATGACGATGCCATCGCTGAACGCGGCGGGTTCCACCAGGGCCGGGGTGTCTTCGGTGCTGGGGCCGGTAAAGAGGTTGCCATCCCGGTCGGCCATGAAGCCTGCGACCAGCGTCACGTTGGGGATGAGGTCGACCAGCAGCCGCGAGTACAGCTCGATGTAGGTGTGGATGGCGCCGACTTCGAGCAGGCCGTCTTCCAGCAACTGCCCGATACGCAGGCTCTGTGGCCCGGCGAAAGAGAAATCGAGCCTGCGCGCGATGCCGCGTTCGAACAGGTCCAGATGCTCGGCACGGCTGACGCTGGGCATGATCATGTGCAGGTCGTGCAGCCGCGTGGGGTCGACCTTGGCGAGTGAGCGCGAGAGAAAATCGGCCTGCTTCTGGTTGTTGCCTTCAAGCACCACCCGGTCTCCGGGGGCGAGCAACAGCTCCAGGGCCTCGACGATACGCGCGGTGGGCAGCACCACGCCGTCGGCGAGGTGCCGGACCCGGTCAAGGCGGCGCTGTTTCTCGGCGCGCCGGCGCGACCATTGCGGCGGTGGATTCTTCGTTGTTGTCATGGTGACTCCACGGGTTCGCTGTCGTGGGGCCACCTTAGGGCGAGGCGGGTTTGCGCATCAATCAAGCTGGGTGCGTGATCGTTACGCTCAGGTTAATGAATTGCGGGAGTGGGCTTGGCGCTGTAGGGCGTGATATTAGTGGCGCTCGATCTCATAGGCGCTGCAAGGCTCAGCCTATGCACAAGGCAAAAATGCAGAACACCCCTGCAGATTTACCGATTGTGCACGACAAATTCGCATGCCAGGATCCAGCGATCCTCCAGCGAACTCCAGACTTCACTTGGAAAATCAATAACAAAGCAGGGAGAACGCGATGACCGCGCACGCTCACACTTCGGCAACGGATCATGTCTTGGCCGAGGTCCGTAACCAGATCGGCCACCTCACCCTCAACCGCCCCGCCGGCCTCAATGCCCTCACCCTGGACATGGTGCGCAGCCTGCGCCAGCATTTCGACCAGTGGGCCGAAGACCCTCACGTGCACGCGGTGGTATTACGTGGCGAAGGGCCTAAAGGGTTCTGCGCCGGTGGCGATATCCGCTCGCTGCATGACAGCTATAAAAACGGTGACCACCTGCACGAAGACTTCTTCGTCGAGGAATACGCGCTCGACCTGTGCATCCATCACTACCGTAAACCGGTACTGGTGCTGATGGACGGTTTCACCCTCGGCGGTGGCATGGGCCTGGCCCAGGGCTGTGACCTGCGTGTGGTCACCGAGCGCAGCCGGCTGGGTATGCCGGAGGTCGGTATCGGCTATTTCCCAGACGTGGGCGGCAGCTATTTCCTCCCACGCATCCCAGGTGAACTGGGCATCTACCTCGGCGTTACCGGCCACCAGGTGCAGGCTGCCGATGCCCTCTACTGCGGGCTGGCCGACTGGTACGTGAGCAGCGACACATTGCCCGCCCTTGACCAGGGCCTGGATCAACTAGCCTTCGGCGACAACCCGCTCAAGGACCTGCAAAGCCTGCTGGCCACGTTGGGCACCCAGGTGCTGGACGACGCGCCACTGCAGAAGCTGCGCCCGGTCATTGACCATTTCTTCGCCCTCCCCGACCTGCCGGCGATCATCGAGCAACTGCGCGCCGTAAGCCTCGGCGACAGCCACCAATGGGCCCTGGCCACCGCCGACCAGCTGGAAAGCCGCTCGCCACTGGCCATGGCGGTTACCCTGGAGATGCTGCGCCGCGGCCGCCACCTGGCGCTTGAGGCGTGCTTTGCCATGGAACTGCACCTGGACCGCCAGTGGTTCCAGCACGGCGACATCATCGAGGGTGTACGCGCCCTGATCATCGACAAGGACAAACAGCCTCGCTGGAACCCGCCGACCCTGGCCGGGCTCGAGCGTCAGCGGGTCGACCAATTCTTCGAAGGCCTGTGAGCCCGGGAGTACACAGATGCAAGACCTCGAACTGAGCGAAGAGCAGATCATGATCCGCGACATGGCCCGGGATTTTTCCCGTGGCGAAATCGCGCCCCATGCCCAGGCCTGGGAAAAGGCCGGCTGGATCGATGATGGCGTGGTGCGCAAGATGGGCGAGCTGGGCCTGCTCGGCATGGTGGTGCCGGAAGACTTTGGCGGCAGCTACACCGATTACGTCGCCTATGCGCTGGCGGTGGAAGAAATCGCTGCTGGCTGCGGCGCCACCGGGGCGATGATGAGCATCCACAACTCGGTCGGCTGCGGCCCGTTGCTGGCCTATGGCACTGCCGAACAACAGCAGGCCTGGTTGCCGCGCCTGGCCACGGGCGAGGTGATTGGCTGCTTCTGCCTGACCGAGCCGCAAGCCGGCTCCGAGGCGCACAACCTGCGCACCCGTGCCGAGCTGGTGGATGGCGAATGGGTGATCAATGGCGCCAAGCAATTTGTCAGCAACGCCCGTCGGGCGGGCCTGGCGATCGTCTTTGCGGTGACCGACCCGGAATTGGGCAAGAAAGGCCTGTCGGCCTTCCTGGTGCCTACCGACAACCCAGGGTTCAAGGTTGATCGCAGTGAGCACAAGATGGGTATCAAGGCTTCCGACACCTGCGCGGTGACCCTCGACAACTGCCGCATCCCTGCCGCCAACCTACTCGGTGAACGCGGCAAGGGGCTGGCCATCGCCCTGTCCAACCTCGAAGGCGGGCGTATCGGCATTGCCGCGCAAGCGTTGGGCATCGCGCGCGCCGCCTTCGAAGCCGCGCTGGCCTACTCCCGCGACCGGGTGCAGTTCGGCAAGCCGATCAACGAACACCAGAGCATTGCCAACCTGCTGGCCGACATGCAGGTCCAGGTCAATGCCGCACGCCTGCTGATCCTGCATGCGGCGCGCTTGCGCAGTGCTGGCAAGCCGTGCCTGTCGGAGGCGTCCCAGGCCAAGCTGTTCGCTTCGGAAATGGCCGAGCGGGTGTGTTCCATGGCCATCCAGGTGCATGGTGGCTATGGCTACCTGGAGGATTACCCGGTGGAACGCCACTACCGCGACGCACGGATCACGCAGATCTATGAGGGTTCGAGCGAGATCCAGCGGATGTTGATTGCGCGGGAGCTCAAGCACTATCCGCTGTAGTTGCTGGGTAACACGGCCCCGCGAAGGGCGCGCGCGGTGTATGGCACCGGCTTCGCCGGTGTTCGCCGGGCAAGCCCGCTCCCACAGGTTTAAGCCGACTTTAGAAACACACCTCAACGCCAATAACGCGCATCATCCACTGTCCGCGCATGCCCCTCGAACAGCGCGGGCAGTTGTTCCTTGAGGTAGTCGATCCAGGTACGCACTTTGGCATCCAGGTAGTGCCGTGACGGATAGATCGCATACAGCGCGCACTCGCGCAAGCGATACGGGGCCAACAGCCGGCGCAGACGCCCCTGCTCGATCGCCTGGCTGGCGGTGTAGAACGGCAGCAGGCCAATGCCCATGCCCAGCTCGCTGGCCACCAGCATGGCGTCGGCCACATTGGTGAGGAAGCTGTCGCGCGGTGCGATCACGCAATGATCGACACCTTGGGGGAATACCCAGTCCCCCTCATACATCGGATACGCCATGCGCAGGCAACGATGTTCATGCAGGTCTTCCGGCCGCTCGGGGACACCAAAGGTCTCCAGGTAACTAGGCGCCGCACAGGGGATGCTGAAGATGTTGCCCAACGGCACGGCGATCAATTGCGAATCCGGCAAAGCCCCGTCCACGGTGATCACCACGTCATGCCCTTCGGCCAAGGGGTCGGGGTTGCGCTGGGACAGGGTCAACTCGACCACCACGTCCGGGCACAGCGCGTTGTAGCCAGCCACCAGCGGCATCAGCAGCAGGCCCAGGCCATGCGGGCAATGCAGGCGCAAGCGGCCACGGGGCGTGAGGTGCGCGCCTCGCGCTTCGCCTACGGCTTCTTCGGTCAGCAGCATGATTTGTCGCGCGCGCTCAAGAAAGCGTTCGCCCGCCTCGCTCATGCGCAAACGGCGCGTGGTGCGGTGCAGCAGGCGGGTCTGTAGCTGGTTCTCAAGCTCGGCAACGATGCGCGACACCTGCGCCGCAGAAATGTCCAAGGCGTTGGCGGCCGCAGCGAAGCTGCCGCACTCCACCACACGGGCGAAGGTACGCATGGCATGCAGCATGTCCATGAAGGGTGTGCTCCTTGATCGGTCTTATTCTTACGTTCCAGGCAGGAATCTATCACGGCTTAGCCCATTTATTGTGGATCACCAATGAATACATCATTGGTAAAACATTGAAGAAGGCGCCTGCCATGAAACGTTCGATCGCTGTCCTTGCCGTTGCCGCTACCCTCGCCTCGTTCGGCGCCGTTGCCGACGCGGGCACAAACCAGCCGGTCGCCAGCAGTGGTAACTACGAGTACGGCATGCCGCTGGATGTCGCCAAAGTCATCTCCATCACCCCTGCCAGCAACGCGGCCGATTGCCAGGTAGGCACCGCGCACATGGTGTATGTCGACCATCAGGGCCGTACCCGAGAGGTCAACTACCGGGAGATGGGTAACTGCTCGCAGCAATGACTCAGGCCAGTACCTGGGTGATCCAGGTAATCTGCCGGTCGAAATCGCGGCGCTTTTCCTCGGGGATCGCATCCCGGGCGCGCTCGAAGTTGGCCAAGGTCTGCTGCTTCTGGCGCAGCATGCGCTGCCATTTGGTCACGAACGCCGGCACTTTGTCGCGCATCAAAAGCGGGCCGAAGTACAGCTCTTCGGCGGTATAGGCCACTGCCTCACTGGGTTCGGCGACGATGATTTCGTAGTCGAAACGGTTCTCCCGCAACAATTCTTCGCTGACGATCCGATAGCCATTGTCCATCAGCCAGCCGCGCAGCGCGCACTCGCCGCCGTTGGGTTGCAGGATCAGGCGCTCACTGCCGCTCAAGCGATGCTTGCCACGTTCGAGAATCTCGCACATGGTGTCGCCGCCCATGCCGCAGAGGCTGACGACCGAAATCCGGTCGCCCATTTCGATCGCTTCCAGCCCATCGGCCAGGCGAATGGTGATATGTGCCTCCAGGCCGTTGCGGCGCACGTTGCGCTGGGCCGAGGCAAAGGGGGTGTGCGCCACCTCACCGGCCACACCGGCTTCGATGGCGCCACGCAGCATCAATGCCACCGGCAGATAACCGTGGTCCGAGCCGATATCGGCCAGGCGCGCGCCCTGTGGCACATGCGCCGCCACGCGCTCCAGGCGCATGGAAAGTGTCTGTTCGTTCAACGTAAGCCCCTTCTCGACAACCGGGCGCGATTCTGACGATCAGGGCGCGGCATTACAATGCGTAAAAGCCCAACGGCTCAGGTTGCGGCAAGGGCGGCCGCTATTTACGTGCTTCCAGTATCAGGTTGAACGGCGTTTGCGTGGCACGCCGAAACCGCGTGAACCCCGCCTCCTCGAACACTGCCCGCAAGCGCGCTTCCCCGGCTTGGGCGCCGAGCCCCAGCCCCACCTCCTGAGACAGTGAGTTTGGCGTGCAGATAAACGTCGACGCCGCGTAGAACAAGCGCCCGACCGGCGTCAGGTTGCCCTCCAGCGAGTCCTCGGCAAACGGTTCCACCAGCATCACCGTCCCGTCGCTCTTCAGGGCGCGGTAAGCATGCCGCGCAGCACCCACCGGGTCGCCCATGTCGTGCAAGCAATCGAAGAAACACACCAGGTCATGGTCGTGGCCCGGATAGTCCTTGGCGGTAGCCTGCTGGAAACTCACCCTGGCACCCAAGCCCGCCTCATCAGCACGCTGGTTGGCGGTCGCGATAGATGGCCCGTGATAGTCGTAGCCGAAGAAGGTCGAGGCCTCAAAGGCCTGTGCCATGACCAACGTCGAGGCGCCATGGCCACAGCCCACATCGGCCACCTTGGCACCGGCTTGCAGCTTGGCCACCACGCCATCCAAAGCCGGCAGCCACTCAGGCACCAAAAACGTTCGATAACCCGGCCGGAAGAACCGTTCGGTGCCGCTGAACATGCATGGATGATGGTCCCCCCAGGCCAGCCCACCGTCGCCACGCATGGCTGCGACCAGCTTGTCCTTGTCGTGAAACAGCGCCGCCACCACCGCTGCGCCACCGGCCATGTAGGCCGGAGAATCTTCCAGCGCCAGGGCCATGGCCTGCTCTTCGGGCAGCACGAAACTACCCTTGTCGTGGACCATGTAGCCTGATGCTGCTTGGGCATTGAGCCATTCCCGTACCAGCCGTGGGTGGCAGCCGGTCTTTGTCGCGAGCGCCTCGGCGGTCGTCGGCTGGCTGTCAGCCATCGCCCGGTACAACCCAAGTTCGTCGCCCAGGATGACATTGGCCAGGGTCGCTGCAGCGCCCATGTCACCCACCAGTTTGCCCATGAATTCGTGAAGCCTTGCCTCGTCCATGACCTGCCCTCCTCTGCAAGAAGGCCACCGTCGACGGGGGAAGTCCGGGTCCGAGGGGGCGGTGGTCGTTGGAATGGAAAGCGCGCCGCGCCACCAACGCGACGGGCTGTTTGTAAGTTTAGATGACCCTATTTCGGCAGAGAAGGATTTGGACTACGTCAATCGTCGAGAACCCAAAACAGGTTCTCGGCCCCTTCTGATGAGCTTCAGCAATAGCATCAAATGCTTGATAACGTGTGGTGAAGCGATTGCACATGGACGATGAAAAACAGGCCGCCCTCATTGGCTTCAAACAAGCCGCTCGTGGGCAGATAGGCCTTGAAAACAATCACAAGAACATCAAGCTGAATAAACGGTTAACAGTCGAGGAAATAGATGATAGAGCAATTGAAGCCCATGAGTGTTGGCATCCCAATCCTCACGACTTTGGCTGGAGTCGTGTTCTGCAATGGAAACGCCGGCGTGCTCATGCACACGCGCTGGACATTGCCATATGGCATGACAATTCCCTCGCGGGCCTTTGCTGGGCCTCGCCACTAGGTAGCAAGGAAAAGATCATGGTGCTCTACCTTCAGCGAAACCCGGACGATCGCCTGGCAACAAGAGGATACATAGCGCCCTTGTGCATGAGCGGCGTCCGTTTCTACGCCCTTCTACTTGGGTTGAAATGGGTTGTGGTGAAAGACCCACTTCCTGAAGCTCGTGTTGCCTACCAAAAGGAGGGTTTCCGGCAGGTAAAAGGTATCGGGCTTGCCTACGACCTGCGTGGTGACTATGCTGCGCTCAACCATGAGGAAATCCGTGATGTCGACTAAAAGCAGCGACTTCAGCGAATCTATAGCTCATTTCAGGGCAATTGCTGACGCAAAGCTCGCACGTCTGCGTGAGTCGGCGCACTACGACAGCTTCCTGACTGAAGAGGCAATCGAAGCGTTCGCCAAGGTCGAGGGGTCTGTCTACGCGGGCACTTCAGGAAAGCGTCGCAAGTACTCGCCTACCTGATCCACGCTCCAGCGCCTTTTCGCCAAGGTCTGCCGAGCTTATTTAAGGTCGTACGCAGCCCTGTAAAAGCGGCCGCATACGCCTGCGACAGCAACGGTCCCGAGCGCTTGAATCAAGGCGTCACTGCCTGGGTTTCACCACCCGACGGCGGATTCAGCTGCAGCACTTCATTGGTATACGTCCACTCCTGCTGCACCCTGTCCGGATGCTCGTTCAGGCGAATGCCATAAGACGGCACGATTTGCTTGATCTTCGCCTGCCAGGCCGCCGACGCCACTTTGTCCTTGAACACCTTGTTCAACACATCCAGCATGATCGGAGGCGCGGTCGAAGCACCCGGTGAAGCCCCAAGCAGCCCCGCGATGCTGCCGTCCTTGGACGTGACCACTTCGGTACCCAGTTTGAGCACACCGCCCTGGGCCTCGTCCTTCTTGATGATCTGCACCCGCTGGCCGGCTTGCCACAGCCGCCAGTCTTCTTTCTTGGCCTCGGGGAAGTAGGTGCGCAACGCTTCGAAGCGGTCATCGTCCGACTGCAAAACCTGACCGACCAGGTACTGCACCAGATCGAACTCGCGTACCCCTACCCTGACCATCGGCCAGGCGTTGTGAACACTGGCGCTGGCGAACAGGTCGAGCAAGGAGCCCTGCTTGAGGAACTTGGTCGAGAAGGTTGCGAACGGCCCGAACAGGATCATGCGTTTGCCATCCAGGACACGGGTATCCAGGTGGGGTACCGACATCGGCGGTGCGCCGGTCGCAGCAATACCGTAGGCCTTGGCCATATGGCGCTGGGCAATGGCCGGGTTATCGGTTACCAGGAACGACCCTCCGACCGGGAAGCCGGCATAGTCCTTGGCTTCATCGATGCCGGACTTCTGCAACAGGGGCAGCGCCGCGCCACCGGCACCGATGAACAGGAACTTGGCATCGGTGGCAGCCTGGCTGCCATCCTTCAGGTTCTTGTACTCGACATGCCAGGAGCCGTCGTCGTTGCGGGTGATGTCCTGGACCTCGGTGGACAGCTTGAGGTCGAAGTTCGGCCGGGTCTGCAGGTAGCCCACGTACTGCCGGGTGATCTCACCAAAGTTGACGTCGGTGCCGATTGGCGTCCAGGTCACGGCCAGTTTCTGGTTGGGGTCGCGCCCTTCCATCATCAGCGGCACCCATTTGCGGATCTGTTCGTGGTCTTCGGAATACTGCATGGGCTTGAACAGCGGGCTGGCTTGCAACGCCTCATAGCGCTTTTTCAGGAAGCGGATGTTGTCGTCGCCCCAGACAAAGCTCATGTGCGGCGTGGTGTTGATAAACGAATGGGGGTTCTTCAATACCCCCTGCTTGACCTGCCAGGCGAGAAATTGACGGGTAACCTGGAACGACTCGTTGATCTCCACTGCCTTGCTGATGTCGATCTTGCCATCTTTCTCTGGCGTGTAGTTCAACTCTGCCAACGCCGAATGGCCGGTACCGGCGTTGTTCCAACCGTTGGAGCTTTCTTCGGCGACCTTGTCCAGGCGTTCAACCATTTCCATCGACCAGCCTGGCTCCAATTCGTTGAGCCAGACGGCCAGGGTCGAACTCATGATGCCACCGCCCACCAGCAGTACATCGACCTTTTTGGTTTCAGCCGCCTGGGCATTGAGCATGCCCATAGCCAGCGCCAGCCCCGCCAGCACTCGCTTCGCATCGATCGTGATTTTCATGTCCTCTCCCGCGCGCCTCGTTACTGTCCGTAAAGCCCAGCACAAGCTTAGCTGAGGGATTTACTGGGATACTGATTCCCCAGTCACCCATCGATGGGGCTTGCAATCAAGGCACTCTCAAAATACTGTATGAATATTCAGTATTCCGAGTCAGCCTCCATGCAGCTCATCGCCAAACTCGGCATTCTTGCCGACGCCGCCAAGTACGATGCTTCCTGTGCCAGCAGCGGCGCCCCCAAGCGCAGCTCGCGGGGCGGCGACGGCCTGGGCGCCACCGACGGCATGGGGATCTGCCACAGCTACACCCCCGACGGGCGCTGTGTGTCGCTGCTCAAGGTGTTACTGACCAACTTCTGCCTTTACGATTGCCAGTACTGCGTCAACCGCCGCTCCAGCAACGTGCCACGGGCGCGCTTTACCCCAGAGGAAGTCGTGCGCCTGACCCTCGACTTCTACCGGCGCAACTGCATCAGCGGCCTGTTTCTCAGTTCTGGCATCATCCGCTCGGCCGACTACACCATGGAACAACTGATCCGTGTGGCACAGCTGCTGCGCGACGAGCACAACTTCCGCGGCTACATCCACCTCAAGACCATACCGGATGCCGACCCGCTGCTGATCGAGGAAGCCGGGCGCCTGGCCGACCGCCTGAGCGTCAACATCGAGCTGCCGACTGATGCCAGCCTCAAGCGCCTGGCACCTGAGAAACACGCGCACACCATCCGTCAGGCCATGGCGGTCATCCACCATGGCCAGCAGGCCGTGGCCAACGAACCCAAGGCGCCGCGCTTTACCCCGGCCGGGCAAAGCACCCAGGTCATCGTCGGCGCTGACGCCACCGACGACAGCACCCTGCTGCGCAATGCCGAGTCGTTGTACCAAGGCTACGGTCTCAAGCGCGTGTACTACGCGGCCTTCAGCCCGATCCCCGACAGCCCAGGCAGCGTGCCCCTAGCGGCGCCACCGCTGCTACGCGAACACCGCCTGTACCAGGCGGACTTCCTGTTGCGTGGCTATGGCTACAAGGCCGGCGAACTGCTGGGCCACAGCGGTAACCTGGCACTGGACATCGACCCTAAGCTTGCGTGGGCACTGGCCAATCGTGAAGTCTTCCCGCTGGATGTGAACCGCGCTGAACCGGCCTTGCTGGCACGTATCCCAGGCATCGGCCTGCGCAGCGTGCAGCGCCTGGTGGCGCTGCGGCGGGAACGGCGCATCCGCTACGACGACCTGATCCAGCTACGCTGCGTGCTGGACAAGGCCCGCCCGTTCATCGTCACCAGTGATTACCGCCCGGCCCAGGCCGAGCTGCGCACCGGCCTGCTGCGCGAACGCCTACGCGAACCGCAGGCGCCGGTGCAAATGGGGTTGTGGGGATGATCGCACTCGATTGCGATGATTGCTTCACGACCTGGCGTGACCAAGCCCGCGTGCTGCTCGGCCATGGCATCGACCCGGCCGAGGTGACATGGTCGCAAGGCCCGATCGCTGATCTGCTGGCCGTGCCGGCACCGCTGCCCGAGGGCCCCGGCCCATTTCGCGGCAAAGTGCCGGCGGCGTTACTGAACCATCTGGAACAGGCCGCTCGCTATCGCGGCGAGCAACGCTGGAACCTGCTCTACGAAGTGCTTTGGCGTGTGGCCCATGGGGACCGCATCGCCATGCTTGCCGGCGATCGTCTGGGCAGCGAATTGCACCGGCGCATCAAACAGGTCAGCCGTGAAGCGCATCATCTGCATGCCTTCGTGCGCTTCGTGCCATTACCCGAAACGTTGGCCGAACGACTGCAGTTGGACCTGGTCGCCTATCACGAACCCGCGCACGACATCCTGCACAGTGCCAGTGCGCATTTCGCCGACCGCCTGGGCCGCCAACGCTGGTTGATCGCCACCCCCAATGATGGCATCCGCTTCGACGGCCAGGCCTTCGACTATCGGCGCCACTGCCCCGAGGACTGGCGGCAATGGGCACGTAACGCAGACGACCCCGGCGCCGAACTGTGGCGCACCTACTATCGCCACACCTTCAACCCCGCCCGCCTCAACCCGGACGCGCTGCGCCTGCACATGCCAGGGCGGTTCTGGCGGTATTTGCCGGAGGGGATGCTGATACCGCAGCTTGAAGGCTTGGCGCGACAGGGTAAACAGCGGGATGGGCAGGCGGTGGAAGTGGCCGCACAGCGCGGTAAGCGGATCAGCAAGGTTGAATGAAACCTTATTTGCGCTTCTTTTTGCTGGGTTTAGCGGGAGCGGTTTCGAAAGCCTCGGGGGGAGCAGGTGCTGCGCGGACATTGAATACGCGGCAGACCACAAACCAGCAAAGTGCGAGGGTAAAGTTGTAAGGGAATAACACGGCCCAAAAAGGTAATTGCCAGTTCTTTTTGCCCTGCATTTCGCCGGGCTCGCCGGTTCGCCAAGGGGCGTAGTGCCGCCAGGCTTCTACGGGCGTCAAGCAGATGGCGTGAAGCGGCCGATACCACCAGTTGGGTTCGCCGGGAGGCGGTAGCTTATCCGGGCCGTGGTCCATGAAGTGGCGCAGGTATTCCCACACTTCGGCAACGTGTTTGATGCCGGGTTCGGTGGGTTCGTTGCTGTCGACCCAGAGGCAGTCTTTCTGGTGGAGGCTACCGTCTTTTCTACGGGGGGCGAATGCCAATGCGTAACTGGTGCTGAAAGAAGATCCTCCAAATTCCGTGCGCTTGAACAACCCACCCCCGATATTGTTCCAGTCAAACACCATCAAGGTATTTATACGCTGATAGTAGATCTTTTTAGCGGTACGATTTAGATGAATTCCCGATAAATTTCGGATGAGAAAAATTCGATAGACCAAAAAAGGGCTAAAAATAAAAGGCGTAAATATGTAAAGCCCAACCGACACTGCATCGGATAAAATAACATCTCGATACTGAGCACTTAGAACATCCGAGTAGGTAACAACCGCCAAAATCAATATCATAGCCGTATACAACTTAGCCATAAAAACCGAGTCAGCCACCCACGGATTACGTAGAACCAGAATATCTTTACTACAGCTTGCCACCTGCCCCTTTATCGCAAGCACATAATCCGTCTTTACTTGCGGATCAAAAAACCACATTATTGCCATAACTACTTCTCAAGATTGAAATACGCAACCGACTCAGCATCTTCATCCAAGCCGAAGTTTGGCCGATATACAAACATGAGCGTGACATGTTCGCGAGACTGACTTTCTGTCTTCACGCTAACTACCAAGCCACCGCTAACCTCATAACAATCAACTGTAATTGGAAAGGTAGAAATCACATCATTTTTACTACTACTTAGGCTTGCGTGCCAGCGGCTTTGCCCTAAGACAAAGCCTGATAAAAATACAGTAAACTCGGCGATATACGAGTACTCACGACCAGAAGAGCGGGCTGACCTCCCCCGTACATACTTACGACTCCATCCCGTATCAAGATTATCTAATCCAAACGCTTGCGCTTCATTCGACGACATTAAAAGTGGCACGTAAAATGCGCCGTACCACGCGCCGACCTCATGTTCTAACTTGGCGAACCCAGGAAGTTTTTTATCATAACCCAGCCTTAAATCTTGGCGAGCTTCACCATCATTCATTCGAGTTCCAAACATGCCCCTGGATGTCCATAACTCTATGGCATTATGAATACAACCCTGTGCCTTGGCGTGCAGATATAACCCGCCAACCAACACAACAGCACCTAACAACACTACCGCTGCTGCAGCCAAGCCTGCAAATGGAACAGCACTCGCAACGCCTGCGATAGCTAGGCTTCCTTCTAGAATTGCAATAGACCCTACTGCAACGGCAACACCGCCCGAGATGGTGTAGTGTGATGATTGCAGATCACCATTTTCTTTTTGTCTCAGATATTTATTGTAATCAGAACGAAAACCAAGAAGTATCGCCGAATATCCTGAAAGCCGGGCAAATAAATTGCTGCTCAGAAACCTTACAACCCCATTCCCAAAAGCCATCCCGGGCGCCGTTGAACTCAACCTCAGCATCACGGCCTTTTGCGTTGCCCTGATGCCAACTAATGTTGCCGCCGCCGCGCCGATCACCCCGAAAATCGATGCAGCAAACCCCGCGGTATATTCCGGCGCATCACTCTTTTGCAGGCTGTTGTAAGCCGCTTTGAGCGCGATCACGTTGTACCACAGCATCCCCGCGTTCAAACCGGTTCCGCCGCCTGAAGTGAGCAAGCCAAGTAAGGTGGGCCGCACCCGTGACGTGGTCGTGAGCTCGACCGCCACTGTCCGACTTCCCGAAATACGCATCTGCTTCATCTCTTCGACCTGCGCCATCCCGGTTTTCAAATACCGCTCCACCTCCTGACTAAATGGATTTCCCTTTACCGCCTGCTCAGTGACTTGGTAACGCGCCGCCAACAACCCCAGCGCTTTCTCGGCATTGGCCTCGCGCGCCGCCGCCTTCACTTGCTGCTGCAAAGTCCGGCTGGCATCCCAGCGTGTCTGCCCACGCAGGCGTTTAAGTACCACGGCACTCACCGACTGAGCAGTGAGGTCGGTAATGTCCGCAATGGCCGGAAAACGACCTACCAACCCTTCGATCACATAGTCGCTGCCGCCCAACAAGGTGCCGACCGTATCGGCTTTATCCCGGAACGGATTGAACGGCGCCAGCGCGGTGTAGAGCGGGCTGTCATGCTGATCCAGCCAGCGCTCCAGGCGCTTGAAGCGCCGGTCGTGGTCTTCGGTGCCAGGGACTGGCTGGCCCATTGAGTGGATCAACAAGGCCAGTGAAATCTCCAACCCTCGGGCCGAGGTACGCTCGTCACGGTCATAGCATGACAGCGCTGCCGCCAGGCTGTACGGGTCATCGATATGCTGGGCTTCAGCGGTGGCCAGCCAGAGGTCGTGGTCGTTACTGGCTTGCAGGGCGAGGTCGCGTAAGGCAGCAATGCGCTGCTCCAGTTGATCTCGCTCGGCCAAGAACTGTTGGTATTTGGCCGTATCGATGCGTTGCCCCAGGCGTGCACCATTGGGGGAGTAGTATTCATGGGTGAGTGCCCGGTAGCGTGCCTCGGCCTCTGACAGCGAGGGGCGGCCCCCCGGTGACTGCAGCCGCTGCGCGGCCTGGTTCAGGGGGCGTGCTTCCGGCGGGTAGAGGCTTACCAGGGTCTTGTCGAGCAGCAGGGCCACCAGGTTGCGATGGTGGTAGTCGCGGCTCTGCGGACTCAGGCGCTCAGCATCCAGCCCATAGCACGCTGGCACGCCAGCCTGCTCGGCACCTTGTAGCGGCTTGGTGTGTTCCAGTTGCTCAGCCGGCATCAGGTCGCGTAACTGATGCTGGTAAGCCGAAACGGCCAGGCTCAGGTCCAGGGCCATCCCTTCGGCATCGCTCAGCACCACTACCGCCGGGATCTTCGGCTGGGTGCTGGGGTAGTGCCGCGCCATGGCGCTGAGGTTGCCAATGGGTAGGGTGTCGGTACGCGGCTGGCTGCTCCAGGCCAGCGACATGCGCTGATCGGCAGGTTTGAAGTCTTCGACCCAGGTTTTCAGTGCACTGACGGGAAGCACATGGCGTTGGGCGGAAGGCGCCTGGTTTCCCGTGATCAATTCGCCCATGTTCAGCAAGCGCATGTGCCGATTGCGAACCGCTGTCGATGACGTAATGCGGGTGGTCATGGCGTTGGTCCACAGATGCGGGCTGTAACCGATCCAGACCTCGCGGGCAGTGTCACTACAGGTGTCGGCCCAAACCCAGCCCATGGTCTGGCCGTACAGATAACGGTGGCGTTGGTGGTAGTCCTCCAGTCCGCGGTACCTCAACTCCTTGTAGTGCCCTTCGCCGTCGTGCTCATGGATGACTAGCTTTTCGCCCAGGGGGCCTTTCATGAACACGTAGATGTAACCGGGGCGCAGGGCACGCAAGGTATAGGCGGAACGCTGCAACGGCTTGAAGCCTTGCTCCAGCGCCAAGCCTGAGTGGGCGTAGCGGGAAGACGGCGCACCGCCCATGCGCGGCAC
Organism: Pseudomonas putida; assembly: GCF_025905425.1. Taxonomy (NCBI): domain Bacteria; kingdom Pseudomonadati; phylum Pseudomonadota; class Gammaproteobacteria; order Pseudomonadales; family Pseudomonadaceae; genus Pseudomonas; species Pseudomonas putida. The sequence continues at coordinate 2,617,079 of NZ_CP109603.1, forward strand.
GATGGCATAGCGCACAGGAAGAATCGGCACACGGGCGCTGCAAGCTGGGCCGGAGGCAGCACTGCTAACGGAGGCGTCAGTCATGGTTAGACAAAAAGCGGGAATGCAGATCGGGTTGGCTATGCAAATTGATTCCTCTGCAAGTGCGTTTTAGTACTCAGGTCTGAATAAACCGGGACCTGAACACTAACGAGGAATCAATTTCCAGAGCAGGTAATGACGTCCTAAAACAACGTAGGAAATTTCGCTTTAGATAATTTCAACGCCTGAATAACAGCACAACGATCAAGCAAACAGCCGAGCCAGCCACCCCAGCTTCTTCTTGTACGACCGCCGCGCCTCCAACGCCTGCTCCAGGCTCACCGCCAAAAACCGTGCCTGTTGATTGGGCTGCATCTGCCCGATCAGGTCCAGGTCGGCACTGATCACCGTGCCGATCATGGCGTACCCGCCTCCGGACACCGCATCGCGGTGCAGAATGATCGGCTCCAGCCCTGCCGGTACCTGGATCGAACCGATCGGGTAACAGCTGTCGACGATGTTCGACGGGTCAGAGCCTGCGCCAAACGGCTGCTCACGCGGCTGGAAACTCAATGCGCTGCCGCCTTTGTAGCGGTAGCCGATACGGTCCGCCTCGGAGCCGACCGTCCATGCCTCGGTAAAGAAGCTTTGCGCCGCCGCAGCGGTCAGGCGATGAAAATACAACCCTGGGACCACCCGCAATACCACCTCGCCACCCAGTGACTGTCGCAAGGCCATCGGCAGGCTCGCACCGGCTCGTGTCTTGCCGCTGGGCACACCGACCGGCAGCACATCGCCCGCCAGCAACTTGCGCCCCTGGTGCCCACCCAAGGCCCCCAATGCGTAAGTAGATCGGCTGCCAAGCACCTCGGGTACGTCGATACCCCCGGCGACGGCCAGGTATGCCCGGGCGCCTGCCGTTGGGAAGCCGAAACGCAGTACCTGCCCTGCCCTGACCGCGAACGCGGTGTCGGGGCGCTGCTCACGGCCGTCGAGCAATGCCGGCATCTGCGCGCCGCATACCGCCACCAGTGCATCGTGCTGGAACTCAAGTTCCGGGCCCACCAGCGCGCATTCAAGCCCTGCGGCGCCTGCCGGGTTGCCGACCAGGTGGTTGGCTGCGCTCAACGCGTACTGGTCGAGCGCCCCGGACGGCGGGATGCCCAGATGGTAGTAACCCTCGCGGCCCAGGTCCTGTACCGAGGTGGCCAGGCCGGGTTTGAGTACCTTGATCATGCCAGCACCTCCTGCAGCGTCTTGGGGTATCCGACCGGGTCGGCGAGGAAGGCATCCAGGGAAAACGCCACCGGACGAATGCGCAGGTTGAAGCAGCCGTCTTCGACATCCGCCACGGCCTGGTCATAGGCTCGGCGGTCGATTGGCTTGAACTGCACGATGTCTCCGGGGCGGAAGAACACCATGTGCTCCTTGAGGTAGGCCAGGGTCTGCTGGGGGTCGTAGATCGGCGCCGGGGTGACACCGAACATCTGGTAGCCACCGGCCCCACGCACCGAATAGATGCAACCGAAGCAACCGCCGTGGCCGAGGGTCAGTTTGGGTGTGTCGGTACGCGGACGCAGGTATTTGGGCACCTGCAACTGCCGCTGGCGCTCGACCATCTGGAACATGAACGGGAGGCCGGCGACGAAGCCCACCATCGACACGAACCAGGGCGCGCCACTGTGGGCGGCGATGAACGCCTCGACATCGGCAAGGCCGTTGACCCGCGCCGCATACTCAAGGTCGGTGCTGCTCGGGTCCTGGTGGCGATTACGAAAGCGCATCAGGGTTTCGTGGGTCCAGGGGTCGTTGTACAGCACCGGGATTTCGATGATGCGGGTGTGCAGCGAGCGCTCGGCCACCGCGTCTGCCTCGGCGCCGCGTACTGCTTCGAGCAGCGTCTCGGGGGCAATGCGGTCAGGGTCGAAGCGGATCTGGAACGACGCGTTGGCCAGGCATACATCGAGTACGCCATCCAGGCCGAGCCGCTCCACCGCGCGGGTGACGGCCATGCCCTTGAAAAAGGCCTCCAGCGACATGCTGTCACTGACTTCGGCAAACAGGTGCTCGTCGGCACCGAAGCTGTAGCGGATCGGGGTAGAAGCAACCGGCTCGGCCATGACTGTTCCTTTTCTTGGAATCTTTATAGAAAGGCAGGCGAAAACAACTCCATGCAGCGGCCCCGGCTTAGCTGCGCCGGGTGCCGGTAACACTCATCGTGGCGTGCGTACCTCGATACCAGCCTGATCCAGCGCCTGGCGCGTGGCCTCGACCAGGTCGAGCGCGCCCGGGGTATCGCTGTGCAGGCAGATGGAATCGAACGCGATGGCCAGGTCCTGCCCTTCGACCGTGCGCACCAGGCCTTGCTGGCAAGCCCGCAGCACGCGCTCGGCGACGGCCTTGGGGTCATGGCCGCGCACGTTGCGGGTAAACACGATGGAGCCGCTCATATCGTACTCGCGGTCGGCATAGAACTCGCGGATCACCGGCTGCCCGAGTTCCTGGGCAATGCGGCAGATCACCGAACCCGGCATGCAATACAACAGCAACTGCGGTTCGATCACGCGCAGGTTCTGCACCAGCAGCCGGGCAGCCTCCTCGTCGCGCGCCAGGTGCATGTACAACGCGCCGTGGGGCTTGATGTGCTGCAACGTCACCCCTTGAGCACGGGCGATTTCACGCAGTGCACCCAGCTGGTAGAGCATGTCGTCGACCAGTTCCTGGGCCGGGGCATTGATGTGTCGGCGGCCGAAACCGACCAGGTCACGAAAGCCTGGGTGTGCGCCGACCGCTACGCCTAGTGCCTTGGCCCGCTCGACGGTGCGGCGCATGGTGCCGGGGTCGCCGGCATGGAAGCCGGTGGCGATGTTGGCCGAACTGATAAAGGCCATCAGCTCGTTGTCGACGCCATCACCGATGGTCCACGGGCCGAAGCCCTCACCCATGTCCGAATTGAAATCCACCACCTGCATGAACGTATCTCCTGGTGCTTGTGACTGCATGCAAGCCACGTTAGATTCTCTGTACCCCCTTGGGTAGATCTATAAACAGATAGGGTGTCTTCTGAAAATCAGATACACCAGGAGCCTACCGTGTCTCTGACCCTGCGCCAGGTCCGCTACTTCGTTGCCACCGCCGAGATCGGCCAGATCTCCCAGGCGGCAATCCACCTGAACATTTCCCAATCGGCGGTGACCACGGCGATCAAGGAGCTGGAGGCGATGCTTGGCGTGCTGCTGTTCCAGCGCTCGGCCCAGGGCATGAGCCTGACCGAGGCCGGTCGGCATTTTCTCAACCGCGCCTATGTGGTGTTGCGCAGCGTCGACGACGCGCTGAACAGCCCGCTGCCGGACGGGCGCGCCAGCGGCCTGCTGCGCCTGGCGGCAAGCTATACCGTGATTGGCTACTTCTTGCCGCACCACCTGCAACGCCTCGAACACTGGCACCCTGACGTAACCCTGGAAGTGCATGAGCAGGAGCGCAGCGCCATTGAGCAAGGCCTGTTGGAGGGCCGCTTCGACATGGCCGTGGTGCTCACCGCCAACCTCACCCACCCGGATATCGTTTCGGAAACGCTGTTCAACTCCGAGCGCCGACTGTGGCTGCCCGGCCATCATCCGCTGTGCGAGCGTTCTGCGGTGAGCCTGGCCGATGTGGCCAGCGAACCGTTCATTCTGCTGACCGTGGATGAGGCCGAGCAAAGCGCCATGCGTTATTGGGAGCTGGCCGGGCAGCGGCCCAGCGTACGCGTGCGGACCAGTTCGGTAGAGGCCGTGCGCAGCATGGTTGCCAATGGCAGCGGTGTGGCGATCCTCTCCGACCTGGTGCACAGGCCTTGGTCGCTGGAAGGCAAGCGCATCGAGACGGTGACCATCAGCGACCCAGTGACGCCAATGAGCGTGGGCCTGGCCTGGCATCGGGAACGGGCCTTCAGCCCGGCCATGCAGGCGTTGCGCAACTACTTCCACAGTGCGTTTCTGGCACCGCAGCAGCTGTCGGCGCGGCGTTGAGCCGTGGGGCTGATGTGCGGCCCAATCGCTGGCAAGGCGAACGTTCCGCCTGCAACGCCGTCATAACTGTGGCCGGTGCCGACACGCAGAGAGGACGCGAGATGACCCAACCAGACCCGTCATACATCCAGTGGCTCGAAGACCGTTCCATGCTCAAGGCCTCCCAGGAGCGGGCCCGCCTGTATTCGGGGCAATCGCGCCTGTGGCAAAACCCCTACGCCGAAGCCCAGCCCCGCCGCGCGACCGAAATCGCCTCGGTGTGGCTCACCGTCTATCCCGACGCCATCATTGCCCCCGATGATTGCTCGGTGCTCGCCGCCCTGGCCCACGAGGCGCTGTGGCGGCGCTTGTCGGAGATCGGCATACAAGGCGTGCACACCGGCCCCATCAAGCAGTCCGGCGGGGTGCGCGGGCACGCATTCACCCCCAGCGTGGACGGCAATTTCGACCGCATCAGCTTCGACATCGACCCGCTCTACGGCAGCGAACAGGAGCTGATCCAGATGAGCCGCATGGCCGCTGCGCACAACGCCGTGACCATCGATGACCTGATCCCCTCGCACACCGGCAAAGGTGCTGACTTTCGCCTGGCTGAGCTGGCCCACGGCGCCTACCCTGGGCTCTACCACATGGTCGAAGTGCGCGAAGAAGACTGGCCGCTGCTGCCCGAGGTGCCAGCAGGCCGCGATGCGGTCAACTTGCTGCCGGCGGTGTGCGACGAACTCAAGGCCCGCCACTACATCGTCGGCCAGTTGCAGCGGGTGATCTTCTTCGAGCCTGGGGTCAAGGAGACCGACTGGAGCGTCACCCCGCCCATTACCGGCGTCGATGGCAAGACAAGGCGGTGGGTGTACCTGCACTACTTCAAGGAAGGCCAGCCGTCACTCAACTGGCTCGACCCGACCTTCGCCGCCCAACAGATGATCATCGGTGATGCCCTGCATGCGCTGGACTGCCTTGGCGCACGGGGCCTGCGCCTGGACGCCAACGGTTTTCTCGGGGTAGAAACCTGCCTCAATGCCACCGCCTGGTCCGAAAGCCACCCCCTGTCGATCGTCGGCAACCAGCTGATGGGCGGCATGATTCGCAAGGCGGGTGGCTTCAGCTTTCAGGAGCTCAACCTTACGATCGACGACATTGCCCAAATGTCCAAGGGTGGCGCCGATCTGTCCTACGACTTCATCACCCGCCCGGCCTACCAGCACGCGCTGCTGACCGGCGACACCGAGTTCCTGCGCCTGATGCTCAAGGAAATGCACGCGTTCGGCATCGACCCGGCCTCCTTGATCCATGCCCTGCAGAACCATGATGAGCTGACCGTCGAGCTGGTGCATTTCTGGACCCTGCATGCCCACGACATGTACCTGTACAAAGGCCAGACCCTGCCCGGCAACATCCTGCGCGAGCACATTCGCGAAGAAATTTATGAACGCCTGTCTGGCGAACATGCCCCCTACAACCTGCGGTTCGTCACCAATGGCATCAGTTGCACCACCGCCAGCCTGATCACCGCAGCCCTCGGGATTCGCGACCTTGAGCAGATCGACACAGCGGATATCGAGCGCATCCAGAAAATTCACCTCCTGCTGGTGATGTACAACGCCATGCAGCCCGGCGTGGTGGCGCTGTCTGGCTGGGACCTGGTCGGCGCCCTGCCCTTGCCTGCCGAGGCGGTGGCAGAGCGGATGCTCGATGGCGACACCCGTTGGATCCACCGTGGCGGCTACGACCTGGCCGGGCTCGCCCCCGACGCCGAGGCGTCAGTACGCGGCATGCCCCGGGCGCGGGCGCTCTATGGCAGCCTCGACAGCCAGCTGGAAAACAGCGACTCGTTTGCCAGCAAGGTGAAGAAGCTGTTGGCCGTGCGCCAGGCCTACGGCATCGCCACCAGCCGCCAGGTGCTGGTACCCGAGGTCAGTAGCCCTGGGTTGCTGGTGATGGTGCATGAGCTGCCGGCGGGGCGCGGTATCCAGATCAGCGCGCTGAACTTTGGCCAGGAAGCGATCGCCGAGGAGCTGCACTTGACCGGCTTCACACCGGGACCGGTGGTGGACATGATCAACGAGACGGTCGAGGGAGACTTGACCGAGGATGGGCGGCTGATGGTGAGCCTGGAGCCGTACGAGGCGCTGTGCCTGCGCATTGTGAACAGCAGCGGGCATGTCTGAGGGGCAGCGCCCGCCTTGCTTTTACCGCTTCAGAGGCATAGTTTCCGGGGGACTTCATTTTCCCGTGCCCAGGAGCAATTTCCATGTACACCGGCATCGTCCAGGCCGTTCGCCCGTTGCTTGATGTGACCACTTACCCCGGCCACAGGCAGTTCACCCTCGACCTCACCCCTGAATTGCTCGACGATCTCAAGATCGGCGCCAGCGTCAGCGTCGAGGGTACCTGCCTGTCAGTCACCGAGATCGACGGCACCCAAGTAAAGTTCGACGCCATGAATGCCACGCTGGAGCGCACCAACCTGCGCAGCTTCAAGGCCGGTCAAGGGGTGAACGTCGAACGCTCGGCCAAGATGAACGCCGAGGTCGGCGGCCACCTGATGGCAGGCCACATCGCCACCACCGCCGAGGTCGTCGAACTGTCCATCGAAGAGACCGGGGCCTTCATCAAGTTCCGTATGCCTGCGGCGTGGGCCAAGTACGTGTTCCCCCGCGGTTTCCTTGGGGTAAACGGCTGCAGCCTGACGGTCGCCGATGTCGATGACAGCGTCATCACCATCAACCTGATCCCAGAGACCTTGCGCCAGACCACGTTCGCCCACTACAAGGCCGGCGAGCTGCTCAACATCGAAGTGGACCACCAGACCATGGTCTTGGTCGATGTGGTCGAGCGCACGCTCAAGGGCACCCTGGCCCGCGAAGCACTGCTGCGCTGAGCATGCTGCCCAACGTACTGCCCGCACGCAACGCACGACGGCTCAGGCTCCGGGCCGTGCGGGGTCGGGTCGGCTTGGGGCTGGTCGCCGCGCTGTCGGTGCTGGCCGGCATGACCGATGCCATCGGCCTGCTGGCCCTGGGTGATTTCGCTTCGTTCATGAGCGGCAACACCACCCGCCTGGCGGTGGCCATCAGCGAGGCGGACCTGGCCATGGTGCTGCGCCTGAGTGGTGCGGTGTTCGGCTTTGTCGCGGGCAATGCCCTGGGCGTGATGCTGGCTCGGGCCTGCCGTCGCCGCGCCTGGCCGGTGCTGCTGGTGGTCGCCGTGCTGCTGGGTGTCGCGGCGGCATGGCCCCTGCCCGCGACCTTTGGGGCGCTGCTGGCGGCGACACTGGCCATGGGCATGATCAATGCCGTGGTCGAACAGGTGAATGGCCTGCCAATCGGCCTGACCTATGTCACCGGCGCCCTGTCCCGCTTCGGTCGCGGCTTGGGGCGCTGGTTGCTGGGCGAGCGGCGCAATGGCTGGCGCGTACAACTGGTGCCTTGGGCGGGCATGTTGATGGGCGCGGCACTGGGTGCCTGGCTTGAGCACCAGCTGGGCCTGCAGGCGCTGGCAGGCAGTTGCGCGCTCGCATGCCTGCTGGCCCTGGTGACACGGTTCATTCCGCGCTCATGGCAACGGGGCTATATGCCGCGTTGATCAAATGCTCCGCGTAATCCCGCCATCGACCTTGATGTTCTGGCCGGTGATGTAGGCTGCCCCGTCGCTGGCCAGGAAGGCGATGGTGGCGGCGATTTCTTCGCTGGTGCCGTAACGCTTGAGCGGCACGCTGTCGCGACGCGCTTCGGTGGCCGGCAAGCTGTCGATCCAGCCTGGCAGCACATTGTTCATGCGGATGTTATCGGCGGCGAACTGGTCTGCAAAGATCTTGCTGAACGACGCCAGCCCAGCACGGAAAACCGCCGAGGTGGGGAACAGTTCGCTTGGCTCGAAAGCCCAGGTGGTAGAAATGTTGATGATCACGCCGCCCTTCTGGCGCTGCATGATCGGCGTCACCAGGCGCGTCGGGCGGATGACATTGAGCAGGTAGGTTTCCATGCCCTGGTGCCAATCTTCGTCGCTGATTTCCAGAATCGGCGCACGAGGGCCGTGCCCGGCGCTGTTGACCAGCACATCAATGCGCCCCCACTTGGCGATGACCGCATCGACCAACCGTTGCAGGTCTGCGTTGGACTGGTTACTGCCAGTCACGCCAATGCCACTCAGTTCTTCGGCCAATGCTTCACCCTTGCCGGACGAAGACAGGATGCCGACTTTGAACCCATCGGCGGCCAGACGCTTGGCGGCCGCCGCGCCAATACCGCTGCCACCGGCGATGACAACTGCTACTTTTTCTACTGACATGAAGCCCCCTTGTCGAGCATTCAGCCCGGGTGAGTGATGGGTTCCAGACTAGCACCGTCCCCCACCCGCCAGAGAGCCAGTAAAGCTTCTGATAGACGACAGAAAAACTACTACCAGGATGCCTTCGCCTGCTCCAGCAACCAGCTGCGCACCTTCTCCAATGCCGGCGGCTGGTAGGCATTGCGCGGCCAGACCAGGTAAAACGCCTGTTCCAGCACCCAGTGCTGCTCGAACACCAAGGCCAGCCTGCCTGCTGCAATATCGTTCTGCACGAAGAAGTCGCTGGCCAAGGCGAGCCCCTGCCCTGCAACCGCAGCATCAATCGCCAATGACGTCTGGTTGAAACGTACATTCTTGGCGCCCGCCAACAGCGGCTGTTGGAAGACCTCAGCGATGAAGTCCGGCCAGAAGTTGTGCGCATCATGCAGCAGTGGGAAACGTTGCAAATCGTCAAGGGAAGCCGGCGTGCCCAGCTGTTCGAGCAACCCAGGGCTCGCCACGGCAACGATGCGCTGCTTCAGGAAAGGTTCGACATGTAACGCCGGGCCGAACGGAGGGCGGCCGTAGCGCACCGCGATGTCCACACCTTCGGGGCGGAACTGCGACAAGCGGTCGGTAGCCAGCACCTGAAGGTCGATATCGGGGTGATCGTGGGCAAATGACAACAATCGAGGGATCAGCCACTTCGCCGCGAACGTGGGTGTGACACTGACTGTCAGCTGGGATGCATCGGGGCGCAGCGCCTGGGTAGCCGAGGCGATCAAGGCAAACGCGCTGCGAATATCGGTGCTGTAGCGCTGTCCGGCGCCGGTGAGGCTGAGGCCCCTGGGCAAGCGTTCGAACAGTTTGAGCCCAAGGTTCGCCTCAAGCCCGCGAACCTGCTGCGCCACCGCCGCCTGGGTAACCCCCAGCTCATCCGCCGCCAGGCGGAAGTTGAGGTGGCGTGCCACCACCTCGAAAACACGCAACCCGTTGAGTGGCGGTAGCGCCGAAAAGCCCTCGGCCATAAAGATAATCTACTGAGTACAGGGCCCTGTACCTTACTCGATACGCGGGTGTTGCTGCACCAGCAATTGGCGCTTGGCCTCCAGTTCGGCGATCTGCGTGTCGATGTCTTCGATTTTCTGCTCGATATTGTCGTGGTGCTCCTGCAGCAGTTCGCGCGCTTCCTCGATGTCCGAGGCGGCAGGTGCTGCACCGCGCAGCGGTTTGTTGGCGGTCTCCTTCATGGTCAGCCCCGTGACCAGGCCGACGGCTGCAATCACCATCAGGTAGTAGGCCGGCATGTACAGATTACCCGTGCTTTCCACCAGCCAGGCGGCAAGGGTCGGGGTGAGGCCGGCGATCAGTACCGAGATGTTGAAGGCACTGGCCAGGGCGCTGTAGCGAATGTGCGTGGGGAACATCGCCGGCAACGTCGAGGCCATCACGCCAATGAAGAAGTTCAGCAGCACGGCGATGATCAACAGCCCGGCGAAGATCAGCCCGAGCACCCCGCTGTTGATCAACATGAAGGCCGGGATGGCCAGCGCGAACAGGCCGACACTGCCGACCACGATGAACGGCCGGCGGCCGAACTTGTCGCTGAGCAGCCCGATGATTGGCTGGACGAACAGCATGCCGACCATGATCGCGATGATGATCAGCACCCCGTGGTCTTCGCTGTAGTGCAGGTTGTGCGACAGGTAGCTGGGCATGTAGGTGAGCAGCATGTAGTAGGTGACGTTGGTGGCGATCACCACGCCAATGCAGGTCACCAGGCTGCGCCAGTGCTGGGTAGCCACTTCCTTGAACGACACCTTGGGGCCGGAGGCCAGGCCTTCGCGGTCACCCTGTTCGAGCTTCTCGACGTGTTGCTGGAACGCCGGTGTTTCCTCCAGCGCATGGCGCAGGTAGAGGCCGATGATGCCCAGCGGCAAGGCCAGGAAGAACGGCAGGCGCCAACCCCACTCAAGGAACTGCTCCTCGCCCAGCACGGTGGAAATCAACACCACCACGCCTGCGCCGAGCACAAAACCTGCAATCGAGCCAAAATCCAGCCAACTGCCGAGGAAGCCGCGCTTGCGGTCGGGTGCGTACTCGGCGACGAAGATCGACGCCCCGGTGTATTCGCCGCCCACCGAAAAGCCCTGGGCCATCTTGGCCAGCAGCAGCAGGATCGGCGCCCAGATGCCGATGGTGGCATAGGACGGAATCAGGCCGATGGCAAAGGTACTCAACGACATGATCACGATGGTCGCGGCGAGGATCTTCTGCCGGCCGAACTTGTCGCCCAGGGCGCCGAAGAACAGCCCACCCAGCGGGCGGATCAGGAACGGCACCGAAAACGTGGCCAAGGCGGCAATCATCTGCACGCTGGGGTCGGCGTTGGGGAAGAACACTTTGCCAAGCGCGTAGGCGACAAAGCCATAAACGCCGAAGTCGAACCATTCCATGGCGTTGCCCAGTGCGGCAGCGGTGATCGCTTTGCGCATCTTGGCGTCGTCGACGATGGTGATATCTTTCAAGCCGATCGGCTTGACGCTTTTCTTGCGAGATTTCATGCCCATTTCCTTGTCACTGAATGCTCTAAGGCATGAGAGGCAAAGGGACACTAAATAATTCAGCGCTTGATAAATTTTTTGTCAGCCTGAGCAGCAACGCTGAGCCACTGTGGGAGGTTGCCCAGCCTTTTGGGGTTGCGCTGCCACGCAGAGACCAGGGGTCATGGTGGGAGCGGGCTTGCCCCGCGAATAAGGCCACGCGGAGCATGGCACCGGCTTCGCCGGTGTTCGCGGGCAAGCCCGCTCCCACAGAGTTGCTGCTAACTCAATGAGTTAGGTTTTGTTCTATGAGAGATTGCCCAGCCTCTTAGGGCTGCGCTGCCACGCAGAGAACAGGGGTCATTGTGGGAGCGGGCTTGCCCCGCGAATAAGGCCACGCGGTGGATGGCACCGGCTTCGCCGGTGTTCGCGGGACAAGCCCGCTCCCACAGAGTTGCTGCTAACTCAATGAGTTAGGTTTTGTTCTATGAGAGATTGCCCAGCCTCTTAGGGTTGCGCTGCCACGCAGAGAACAGGGGACATGGTGGGAGCGGGCTTGCCCCGCGAATAAGGCCACGCGGAGCATGGCACCGGCTTCGCCGGTGTTCGCGGGCAAGCCCGCTCCCACAGAGTTGCTGCTAACTCAATGAGTTAGGTTTTGTTCTATGAGAGATTGCCCGGCCTCTTAGGGTTGCGCTGCCACGCAGAGAACAGGGGTCATTGTGGGAGCGGGCTTGACCCGCGAATAAGGCCACGCGGAGCATGACACCGGCTTCGCCGGTGTTCGCGGGCAAGCCCGCTCCCACACAGCCGCGTTTACTTCAATGATCAGATCCCTTCGCGGGCCAGGTCCATGGCGAAGTAGGTCAGGATCAGGTCGGCACCAGCGCGCTTGATGGCACCGATGCTCTCACGCACCACGCGCCCTTCGTCGATGGCGCCAGCCAGGCCGCCGAACTTGATCATCGCGTACTCACCACTGACCTGATACGCCGCCAGCGGCAGGCGCGAGGCCGCGCGGATGTCGGCGATCACGTCAAGGTAGGCACCGGCCGGCTTGACCATCAGCACATCGGCCCCTTCCTGCTCGTCGAGCAACGATTCGCGCACGGCTTCGCGGCGGTTCATCGGGTTCATCTGGTAGCTCTTGCGGTCGCCTTTGAGGGCGGTACCGCCGGCCTCGCGGAACGGGCCATAGAGCGACGAGGCGAATTTGGTCGAGTAGGCCATGATGGCCGTGTCATGGAAGCCTGCGGCATCCAGTGCACCGCGAATCGCCTGGACCTGGCCGTCCATCGCCGCCGACGGCGCGATGAAGTCGGCACCGGCCGCTGCCGCGACTACCGCCTGCTTGCCCAGGTTGGCCAGGGTGGCGTCGTTGTCCACGCTGTGGTCGTGTACCACGCCGCAATGGCCGTGGCTGGTGTACTCGCAGAAACAGGTGTCGGACATCACCACCATTTCTGGCACGGTGTCCTTGCAGATCCGCGCCATGCGCGCCACCAGGCCGTTTTCGTTCCAGGTGTCACTGCCCACTTCGTCCAGATGGTGCGAGACACCAAAGGTCATCACCGACTTGATGCCGGCGCGGGCGTAGCGCTCGATTTCTTGCGCCAGCAGCTTTTCGGGGATGCGATTGACACCCGGCATGCTGGTGATCGGCACGAAATCATCGATGCCTTCTTCGACGAAGATCGGCAGGATCAGGTCTTCAAGGCGGAACTCGGTTTCCTGGAAGATCGAACGCAGGGATTCGTTCTGGCGCAAGCGACGAGGACGAACGGAGGGGAAACGGTTGGACATGACAGCTCCAGGGAATATGGACGGCGTACACCATATGCCTGTTGAGCTTCAGTGAAAAGGCTGAATGACGAGATTGTGTCTTGCGGTGGGGGCAATAGCGTGGATTTGCAATGTCTTCACCGGCCTCTTCGCCGGTAAACCCGCTGCCACAGGACTGGGCAAGCGCAGGGGGATCTCCCACCCGGTACAGCGCTTTGCTTAAGAGAGGCGCTGTACCTGTGGGCTACGGCTTACTGCAACCAGGGCGGCGGTGGTTCCTCACCCTTGACCGGACCACGCTCGGCATCGGCCAGCGCCGCTCGGCGGCGGGCGTCATCGAAGCGGGCGGCTTCGATTTCACGCAGCACGCCGTCCACGTCGGCCGCCTCGTCGTCGTCATCGAACACGCCGGTCAGCGGGCTGTCCGCTTTCAGCTCGCCCGCTTCGAACAACGCCCACATTTCCTGCGCGTAGCGGGTGCTCTTGAGCTCGGGGGCGAAGCGGCCGAAGTAATGGGCCATGTTCGCCACATCGCGTTGCAACATGCTGAACGCGTGGTTGTTACCGGCCGCATCCACTGCCTGCGGCAAGTCGATGATCACCGGGCCGTCAGGCCCCAGCAGCACGTTGAATTCGGACAGGTCGCCGTGTACCAGCCCCGCGCAAAGCATCAATACGATCTGGCGAATGACGAATGTGTGGAAATCACGGGCCTCTTCGGCCTCCAGGTGCACATCGTTCAGGCGTGGGGCGGCATCGCCATCGGCGTCCGTCACCAGCTCCATCAACAGCACGCCATCCTGGAAATCGTAAGGTTTGGGTACCCGGACACCAGCACTGGCCAGGCGGAACAGCGCCGCCACTTCGGCGTTCTGCCAGGCATCCTCGGCCTCTTTACGGCCATACTTGGAGCCTTTGGCCATGGCCCGGGCCTGGCGGCTGTTGCGGACCTTGCGGCCTTCCTGGTACTCGGCGGCCTGGCGGAAGCTACGTTTGTTGGCTTCTTTGTAGACCTTGGCGCAGCGTACCTGGGTGCCACAGCGCACCACGTAGACGGCAGCTTCCTTGCCGCTCATCAGAGGTCGCAGTACTTCGTCGACCAGGCCATCTTCGATCAGGGGTTCGATTCTTTTTGGAGTCTTCATCAGGCTTGAGTTCTGGGGTCCTGTGGCCGAGCCGTGGAGGTGGCGGCCATCCTCTCACAGCCTGATGGATCTTGCTCGTCTGTGATGCAACGTTCGTCTGTTCGGGATGTGTCGGGCGCCTAGGCGCCCTGCCCCACAGTACTGCCTTGCACCACCCGCGCCCGTCGGCGGGTGATCAACAACCCCGAGCAGACCACGAAGATCGCCAGCACCATGGTCGAAACCACCTCAAGCCGATGATCCGGACGGAACAACATCAGTACGAGCACACTGCTGATGAACAGGATCACCGCCCAGGTCAGCCACGGGAACAGCCACATGCGGTAGCTCAGGGTCTTGCCCTGGGCGGTCAGGCGCTTGCGCAGGCGCAGCTGGGAAATGGCGATAACCAGGTAAACCAGCAAGGCAATGGCACCGGAGCTGGCCATGAGGAAGCCGAACACCTGGGCCGGCACCAGGTAATTGGCGATCACCGCCAAAAACGCCGCGCCGGTGGACAGCAGAACCGCGACAATCGGCGTACCGCTGCGGCTGGTCACTTGGGCACAGGCCGGTGCGTCACCGCGACGGCTGAGCGAATAGACCATGCGCGAGGCGGTGTACAGCGACGAGTTGAGGCAGCTGGTGACCGAGGTCAGCACGACGAAGTCGATGATGGCCTTGGCATGCGGCACACCGAGCGTATCCAGCACCGTCACGTAGGAACCTTCGGTGGCCAGCCGTGGGTCGGTCCAGGGCACCAGCGCGATGACGATGAATATCGACAAGATGTAGAACAGCGTGATCCGCCAGATCACCGAGTTGGTGGCCTTGGAGATGTGCTTGCCAGCTTCGTCCGACTCGGCGGCGGCAATGGTCACCACTTCGGCCCCGAGGAACGAGAACATGGTGATCAGCATGGCGCTGAGGACCGCGCCGAAGCCGTTGGGCATGAACCCACCGTTATCCCACAGGCGCGAAACACCGCTGACACCGGAGCTTGGCAGCAGGCCGAAAATGGCGCAGGCGCCCAGAACGATGAAGGCAACGATGGCAATGACCTTGACCAGCGCCAGCCAGAACTCGAATTCACCGTAGTTCTTCACGCTGAACAGGTTGGTGGCGGTCAGCAGCAGCGTGATCACCAACGACAGCACCCAGATCTCCATCTGCGGGACGTAGGTGTTGATGATGGTCGCGGCAATGTTGGCTTCGATGGGGATGATCAGCACCCAGAACCACCAGTACAGCCAACCGATGGTGTAACCGGCCCACTTGCCGATGGCGAGGTCCGCATAGGTGGAGAACGAGCCCGTATCCGGTGAAGCGACCGCCATTTCCGCCAGCATGCGCATCACCAGCACCACCAGCCCGCCGGCCAGGATGTAGGCCAGGATGGTAGCGGGCCCGGCCTCGGCGATGGCGCGACCGGAGCCGACGAACAGGCCAGCCCCGATCACCCCGGCGATGGACAGCATGGTGACATGCCGCGATTTCAATCCATGACTCAAATTGTTTTTGTCTGTTTGCATGGTCTTACCTTCTTATTCTTGTCATGCCCGCGCTGGGCCGTCAGCACGCATGGCTAGCGAACGCGGGCGCGAAAAAGCCCGCCCTGCCCTAAATGGTGAGTAGGGCAAGGACGGGTTGAGTAAAACGAAACGCAGATCCGCCGTGGTTACCCGCCTGCTCAGCCAGCAGCGCGCTGCTGGCCAGCCAGATCAGGCTTGGGCAAACCGCCCCCCTGGCGGGTGACTTGTTCGCAGACCTTCTCGACGATGTAGGCGCCGATAGGAATCGCAGAGGTCGCGGCAGGCGATGGCGCGTTGCACACGTTCACGCTGCGCGGGGAGTTGACGAAGAGGAAATCGTCGATGAGCTTGCCATCGCGGGACACCGCCTGTGCCCGGACACCCGCCGGATAAGGCGTGAGGTCGTCCTTGGTGATGCTCGGGCAGTACTTCTGCACCTGCTTGAGGTAACCGCCCTTGAACAGCGAGTTTTTCATCTCGATCAGGCCCGGACGCAGGTTCTTGGCCAGCACCTTGAGGATGCCGGGTGTGGTCAGGGTCTGGAACATGTCGCCAAGGCTGACGTCGGACTTGCGATAGCCCTCACGCTTCATCGCCAGTACCGCGTTTGGCCCGACGGTCACGGTGCCGTCGATCATCCGCGTCAGGTGCACGCCCAAAAACGGCATGGACGGGTCCGGAATCGGGTAGATCAGGTGGTTGACGATCTGGTTGTGCTGTTTGGGCAGCAAGTAGTACTCGCCCCGGAACGGGCAAATCACAAAGTCAGTCTTGATGCCGAGCATGCTCACCACGCGGTCGGCCATCAGGCCCGAGCAGGTGACCAGGAAGCGGCTGTGGAACTCATCGCTGCGGGTACGCACGATCACTTCGTTGGCACGCTCCTCCAGGCCGATCACCTCGGCGCTGTAGCGGATCTCGCCACCGGCACGCTGGAACTGACGGCCCATGGCCGCAGTCACTTCGGCGTAATTGACGATGCCGCTGGAGGGCACGAAGATCCCGCCCAGGCCGACGATATTGGGCTCGCGTTCATGCAGTTGCGCGGCCGATAACCATTCGCGCTCCAGGCCATTGGCGGCGGTACGTTCCCACAACGCTTTCATGCGTTGCATTTCCAGGTCGTTGGTTGCCACCAACAGCTTGCCGCACTCGTCGAAGGCAATGCCGTGCTCGGTGCAGAAGGCCTTGGTCGCCTTGTTGCCTTCCAGACAGAAGCGCGCCTTGAGGCTGCCGGGGGTGTAGTACACCCCAGCATGGATCACGCCGCTGTTGTGCCCGGTCTGGTGGCGCGCCGGGCCGGACTCCTTCTCCAGCAGGAGAATCTTGGCGTCCGGGTACACCTTGATCAGGTGCATGGCTGTGGACATGCCCACAATGCCACCGCCGATGATGATGAAATCGTACACAGTGTTACCTCCCGCGCCGTGTTTACTGGCCGCGCTGGTACAGCGGCTTGGGGAAGGCGACATAGCCGCGTTGACGCATCAGCTCGCGGCGCAGACCGTCGTGCGGGGTGAAGCGGTCGCGGCCGTGGAGCCAGAACAGATTATTGATCAGGACGAAGCTGCCCACCGCTACCGGCACGGAAAGTTTCTGCTCGCTGCCTTCCAGCGATTCGGACAAGGCGTTCAACCAAATGCCTTCCTCGAAGTTTTCCGGCTGCACGAACTGGTCGATGTAGCGCAGGGTCGGCCGGCCTTCGGCGTCGGTATCGAACACCGAATGGAACACATCCTCGGCCACTTTCTTGCTCGGTGGTGCGGTCCAGCGCATCTCGCGGCGCGCCAGCGGGTGGCGGAAGAACGCCTCGCAGTCTTCCCAGTCGTCCAGGTGCAGCAGCAGCGAGTTGCCGCCTTCCATGTTCCTTTCGTCGATCTTCAGCATCAGCACGTAGTCGGTGATCTGGTTCACGAAGGTGCCGTCGTTGTGCAGCTCCATCACACGGTGTGGCTGGCGCAGGTAGCTGTCGGAGTTGTCGCTGTTCACCACCACGAAGCGGGCGTAGTACTGGCCGCTCATGGCGTCGTAGTTGGAGCGACCGATCAGGTGGGCACAGGCAGTGGTGAACTTGACCATGTCTTCGGCCTGGCTCACGTCATCCAGCCCGACCGGGGTAATCAGCATGCCGCCGGTGGCGCGGTCGAGGATGGTATTGAGCAGCACCGGGCGCAGCGTGCCTTCGCACAGCTGGTCGAGGACCTCGCCAACCCGAAAACGCAGGAACGACTTGTATTCCAACGCCTGCACCGGCCACTCGGCCACCGCCTTGACGAACGCCTCCACGGTCTCGCGGGCAAAGGTCAGTTCAAGCAGACGCGGCGACTGCTTCGAAGGGGCGATGGTGTAACCCCGGGGTTCGAGTGGCAATGGCATGACAAGTTCGTCGATCTGCGTAAAAGCGTTCATGGCTAAGTCCTGGCAGAAAAAGGGGGTGGCGCTGTCCAGTCATGATCTGGATCAGTGCGGGCGAAGCAAAAATATCGCCACTCAACAAAAATGTCTACATTTTTATAAAACGAAGATAAATTGCACGTATGTCCATTGTTTTTCGTCCGCCAGCGGTTTCGGTATGATCGGCAAAACGTTTTGAGGAACAGGACCTTGGAAGCGCTCGCTCCCCGACAAAATTCAGCATTCAGCGGGTATGAGAGGCTCAAGAAGGACATCATCCGTGGCGTGTTCAAGCCTGGGGAAAAGCTCTTGATGAGCACCCTCAAGGATCGCTACGAGCTCGGCGTGGGGCCACTGCGCGAGGCACTCTCGCAGTTGGTGGCCGAGCACCTGGTGAATGCCATCAGCCAGAAAGGCTACCGTGTCGCGCCCATGTCACTGGCGGAGATGAACGACATCTACGATGCCCGCGCCAACCTGGAAGCCATGATCATCAGCCTGGCCATCGAACGCGGCGACGACGCCTGGGAGGCCTCGGTGCTGGCCTGTTCGCATACCTTGGCCAAAGTAGTGGAAGTGAAAACCCGCGAGCAGCGCCTGGACGTCTGGGATGAGCGGCACAAGGCGTTCCACACCGCCATCGCCTCCGGTTGCGGCTCCAAGCACTTGCTGCAGGCCCGCACCTACCTGTTTGACCAGGCCGAGCGGTATCGTCATCTGTGGCTGACGCAGACGGTGTTTTCCGAGCAGGCCCTTGAACTCAAGCGCCAGGAGCACGCGGCGCTGGTCGATGCGATCCTGGCCCGTGACGCCAAGCGCGCCAGCGCCATGATGCACTCGCACCTGATGACCCCCGTGCCGATCATTGCGCAGATCATGCATGCCGAGGGCATCGGGCGCGGGTAGCGCCCCTCAAGCTGCAGCTTGGCGCTGGGCCATAGAGTGCCGGACCTTGTCGAACACCCAGTTGTACACCACGGTGTAGGGCAGGATGATCACGAAGAAGCCAAGCTCGACCATGAAGGCCTGGAGCAGTGAAATATCCAGCATCCAGGCCGCCACGGGCAGGCACCACACCACCAGCCCTGCCTCGAAGCCCAGGCCATGAACGACGCGCGCCCAGGCTTTCCAATACACCCGAGCGGTCTGCACGAACCGGTCGATCAGTGCGTTGTAGACCACGTTCCAGACCATGGCGATCACCGACAGGGTCACCGCCAGCCCACCCGCCGTTGCCAACGACTTGCCCAGTACCCAGGACAACAGCGGTGCGCACAGCAGCACAGCGAACAGTTCATAACCCACGGCATGGACCATACGTTCGGTGAAAGAGACCTTTTTCATCACAGATTCCATCGTTTGCTTAAGACGTGCTTCCTATTTTCTTTGATGGAACAGATACTCGCGACATAGCACCCATCGATTTTATCAATACCTATGCGCTACTCACCCGAAGCCTTACTTGCCTTTGTCGAAGCCGCCTCGTTGGGCTCGTTCTCGGCGGCGGCCCGCAAACTCAAGAAAAGCCAGTCCACCGTCAGCATTGCCATTGCCAATTTCGAGGCTGATATCGGCTGCCCCCTGTTCGACCGGGGCGGGCGCCACCCCACGCTCAATGCCGCCGGGCGCCAGGTATTGCCCCATGTCGAAGCGATCCTCGATGCCAGTGCCGGGCTCGACGCGCTGTCGCTCAGGCTGGCTGAGCACGTTGAAGCGTTGGTCTCGGTGGTGATGTCCGACAGCTACAGCGTCACCTTCCAAAGCGCGGTCATGGCCGGCTTCGCACACAGCTACCCGCATACCGAGCTGCGTTGCGGGCCTTCGGAAGACGCTGATGTGATCGAGCTGGTGCAGCAGGACCTGGCCCAGATCGGCATTCTCGCCGCGCAGCGCCACTACCCCGCCGACGTCGCCGTGGCGCGCCTGCCTGAACAGGCGGAGTTTTGTGTGTATGTCAGCGCCGACCACCCGCTGGCGGCGCTGCGCACGGTGCAACGCCAGCACCTGGAGAGCGTGCGCCAGCTGTACATCAAGACCTACGCACCCAGCTTGCACCACGACCGCGGCCAGGCCTGGTCGGCGCCGGATTACCTGACTTTGCTGGAGTTCGCCGCCCGAGGTTTTGGCTGGGCAGAATTGCCCAAGGCGCTGGTCACGCGCTTTGGCAGCGGCCTGGTGGAGCTGCAGGTGACCGGTTATCCGCGGCGCGTCGACATGGACATCGCCTGGTCCCGCCGCCGCGCCCTCGGCCCAGCCGGGCAGTGGCTGGTGCAGCGGTTGCTGGGCGTGTAGTCAATCGCCCAGACAATACTGAACAATGTGGGAGCTGAAACCGCCCAAACAACAGTGCACCCAAGCGCAACAAGCAGTACACCCACCGACAAGTCAGCCACCCCGCTCCCCCCGTAGCCTGTCACCACGCGCCGATCACTGCGGCACGCACCCAAAAGCACAAGAAGAAACGTTGGTGACCTATGAAAACAGTAGATCCGATCACCCTTGCGGTTGTCCGGGGTGCGCTGGAGACAGCGCAGCGCGAAATGACTCTGACCCTGGAAAAGACCGGCCGCTCCAGTGTGTTCAACCTGGCCCATGACTACTCGAACTCGCTGTTCGACCATCTCCCCGAAATGATCCTGCAAGGCCAGGACATCCCTATCCACCTGGGCTCGCTGATTCCCGCCATGAAATGCGTGGCCGCGTTTTTTGGTGACGACATCGCCGAGGGCGACGTGATCTACCACAACGACCCAGCGTACAAGGGCAGCCACATCCTCGACTGCTGCATGTACAAGCCGGTGTACTACCAGGGCCAGCTGGTGTTCTGGACCGTGTGCAAGGGCCACCTGACCGACATCGGCGGCCCGGTACCGGCCGGCTACAACCCGGACGCCAAGGAGATCTACGCCGAGGGTTTGCGCATCCCCCCCGTCAAGCTGTGGGAAAAGGGCAAGCGCCGGGAGGACGTGATCAACTTCATGCTCACCAACATGCGCGCCCGCCCGTATCAGGAGGGCGACCTCAACGCCCAGTACGGTGCCTGCAAGGTCGGTGAACGGCACCTGCTCGACTTGCTCGACAAGTATGGCGTGGAGCAGGTACGTGCTTGTATCGCCGAGCTGAAGAACATGGCCGACCGCCATATGCGCGCCCTGCTGCGCGACGTACCGGACGGCCACTACAGCGGCACCGCCGTGCTCGAAGACTCAGGCCATGGCCTGGGCGAGCTGGCCATCACCGCCCATGTCGAGGTCCGCGGCGAGCAAGCCCACGTGCGCATCGAAAGCCCCCCGCAGGTGCCCTACTTCATCAACTCTTACGAGGGCAACTCGGTTTCCGGTGTGTACCTTGGCTTGATGATGTTCGCCCAGGTCGCGCCGCCCTACAACGAAGGCCTGTATCGCTGCGTCACGGTCGACGTCGGCGCCAGGGGCACCCTGTGCAATGCGCAGGAGCCAGCGCCCCACGTCAACTGCACCACCACCCCGATGGAAACCTTGGCCGATGCCGTGCGCACGGCGCTGGAGCAGGCATCGCCGCAGCGGGTCACCGCCTCCTGGGGCCATACCAGCGGCATCAACATCGCCGGCCACGACCCACGCAATGGCAACAGCGAGTACGTCACCATGGTGCTGGCCTCGATCATTGCCGGTGCTGGCGCCAACAAGGTCATGGATGGCTGGCATGCGTGCGGGCCATTGTGTTGCTTCGGCGCGCTGATGAGCGGTGACATCGAGCTGCTCGAACATGCCTATCCGATACTCATCCACCGCTACAGCCTGATGGCCGACAGTGGCGGCGCGGGTGAGTTTCGCGGCGGCTCAGGCACCCGCCTGGAAATCGAGCCGCTGCAGCACGCGATGACCGTGGTCGGCTTCGGCGAAGGCCGCCAATTGCCCACCGCCGGCGCCGCCGGAGCACGCAATGCCCTGCTGCAGCCCAAGCTCGGCCGCTTGATCCACCGCCACGCCGATGGCACCGAAGACCACTACACCCAGAACCCCATGCTCACCCTCCAGCCCGGCGAGCGGATCATCAACATCAACCCAGGCGGCGGCGGTTACGGCGACCCGCTGCGCCGCCCGGTGGCCGCCGTGCTGCAAGACCTGCGCAACGGCCTGGTCTCGCCCCAGGGCGCAGCCCTGGAATACGGTGTGATCGTCGATGCCGACGGCCACCTCGACGAAACCGCCACTCACCTTGCCCGCGACCTGCACTGACCGGAGACCCATCATGCGCAATCAATATCGCCTGGGCATCGACGCCGGCGGCACCTTCACCGACTTCATCCTGGCTGACCGCGATGGCGGTGTGCAGCTGTTCAAAGCCCCTTCCACACCGCAGGATGGCACCCTGGCCATTCGCGCTGGCCTTGCGCAGATCGCCGACGCCACCGGCCGCACGCCGGCCGAAATCATCGCCAACTGCGACCTGTGCATCAACGGCACCACCGTCGCTCTCAACGCCTTGATCGAACGCACCGGCGTCAAGGTCGGCCTGCTGTGCACCGAGGGCCACGAAGACAGCCTGGAAATCCGCCTGGGCCACAAGGAAGAGGGCCACCGCTATGACGCCCACTACCCGCCGGCGCACATGCTCGCCCCGCGCCACCTGCGTCGCCCGATCGGTGGCCGCATCCTTGGCGATGGCCGCGAACACAGCCCGCTGGACGAACGCGCCGTGCACGAGGCCATCGACTACTTCCGTGCCGAGGGCGTGGAGGCGGTGGCCATTTCCTTCCTCTGGTCGGTACGCAACCCCCGCCATGAACAGCGTGCCGCCGAGCTGGTACGGGCCGCGCTGCCTGGGGTGTTCGTCTGCACAGGTGTCGAGGTCTTCCCGCAAATCCGCGAATACACCCGCACCTCCACCACCGTGGTCAACGCCTACCTGAGCCCGGTGATGGCGCGCTACGTGGAACGCATCGACAGCCTGTTCGAAGAACTCGGCGCCCAGCAACCGGTGCGCTACTTCCAATCCAACGGTGGCCTGGCACCCGGCCACTTGATGCGCGAGCGTGCGGTCAACGCCATCAACTCCGGCCCGGCCTCGGCGCCCCAGGCCGGGCTCTCGGTGGCCCGCCCGTTTGGCATCGACAACGTCATCACCGTGGACATGGGCGGCACCTCGTTCGACATCACCCTGACCAACGCTGGGCGCACCAACTTCAGCAAGGACGTGGACTTTCTGCGCCAGCGTATCGGCGTGCCGATGATCCAAGTGGAAACCCTTGGCGCCGGTGGCGGCTCCATCGCTCACCTCGACGAGTTCGGCATGCTACAGGTCGGCCCCCGCAGTGCTGGCGCCAAGCCTGGGCCAGTGTGCTACGGCAAAGGTGGCAGTGAGCCCACCGTGACCGACGCCAACCTGGCCCTGGGTTACCTGCCGGACGGCGCGCTGCTGGGCGGCAGCATTCGGCTGAACCGCCAGGCTGCGCTGGACGCCATCCGCAGCAAGATCGCCGAGCCGTTGGGCATCAGCGTGGAGCGCGCCGCGTTTGGCATCACCACCCTGGTCAACTTGAACATGGTCAACGGCATCCGCCGTGTCTCCATCGAACGCGGCCATGACCCGCGCGACTTCGCCCTGATCGGTGCTGGCGGCGCTGCAGGGATGCACGTGGTGCGCCTGGCCGAAGAAATTGGCATGCACACTGTGCTGATCCCCAAAGTGGCGTCAGGGCTGTGCGCGTTCGGCCAGATCCTTTCGGATGTGCGTTACGACCAACTGACCAGCTTGGCGATGCGCCTGGACGCCGAACACGCGGACCTCGCACAGCTGAACCAGGCCCTTGCCGAGTTGCGCCAGCAAGGCCTGGCGAACCTGCGCGAAGACGGTTTCGGCGACCAGGCCAGCAGTTGCCACTACACCCTGGAGATGCGCTACGGGGGGCAGATCCATGAGTGCAGCGTGGAGCTGGAACGCCACTCATTGGACCGCGACGGGCTGGCGGCGCTGATCGAGGCCTTCCATGTGCGCCACCAGACGCTGTACTCGTACAGCGAGCCCGCGAGCCCGGTAGAGCTGGTCAACCTGGAGTGCTCGGTGATCGGCCATCTGCCCCGCCCGCCCCAGCCAACGCTGCAAGGGCCGGCCCAGCCATCGGCGGCCGTCCCGGAGGGCGAGCGCCCGATGCTGTTCAGTGCCGATAGCGAGTGGCAGCAGACCCCGGTGTTCAACGGTAACCACCTGCTGCCCGGGCAGACGGTGCAAGGCCCCTGTGTGATCGAGGAGGACACCACCAACATCGTCGTGCCACCAGGCTGGCAGGCATGCCTGGAGCCTTCGGCCACTTACCGGGTGACACGCGGGGCTTGATCAAAGGGTCGGCTCGCGCCGATCATGGGCCTGCCCGGCAGCATTGCGCTGCCGGGCTTTTTTGCACAATAACAAGAGCTGCTTGAGTAGCTTGCCTGCAGTTCCTTTTTTCAATGCTGCCCTCTTTGAAAAAGGACAACCCATGCCCACAGAACTTTCGACCCACGGTTGGCCGCAGCCGGAACGCCAGGCACGCTGGGCCGAAGCGATCAGCGACACTTACTTCCCATTGAGCCTGGAGTTTGCCGCCGAACAGCCATTCGATGGCCACCTGCAGCGCTGGAGCACACCCAGTACGCCGCTGAGTCTGTCGCGCCTGCGCTCCAGCCAGCTCGGCTATTCACGTAGCAAGGCACACATTGGCCAGGACCATGACGCGTTCTACCTGGTTACGGTGCCCAGCCGCAGCGAGGTGCACTTCGAACAGGACGGCCACCAGTTGAGCTGCCGCCCAGGCGGCTTTATCGTCGAGCGCGGCGACGCGCCTTACCGCTTCCATTACCGGGCCGAGAATGACCTGTGGGTGCTGAAACTGCCTGAACGCGCGCTCAAGGCCAACTTGCTCGGGCACAAGCGCTACACCCGCCACTGCTTCGATGCCAGCCAAGGCCTTGGGCGCATTTTCGTCGAACAACTGGACCTCTGCGCACGCCACTTCGACGCAAGCCCCGCGGCCGCCCGCCATCTGCTGCTGGAGCAGGCCAGTGCGACGCTGCTGCTGGCCTTGCAACAGGACGAGCGGGTGCTTGGCAGTGAGGGCTCCAACCTCAGTACACTGCACCTGACCCGCGTCGAGCACTACGTGCTGCAAAACCTCGGCGACCCCGACCTGTCACCGCAAGCCATCGCCACCGCCTGCGGCCTGTCATTGCGCTATTTGCACAAACTGTTTGCGATCACGCCCTACACCTTGGGCGAATGGGTGCGCCAACAGCGCCTGGAGGCGGTGCACCGCCAACTGCGCGACCCACACTGCCATGTGTCTATCGGCGAACTGGCGTTCCGCTGGGGCTTTACCGACCAGGCCCAGTTCACCCGCGCCTTCCGCCAACGCTATGGCTGCACCGCACGCGAGGTTCGCGCGGCGCGCGCCCACTGAATGCGGCGGCGCAAGGATGCGCCGTGCTCAGTCGTTCGCAGCGGTATCGACCTCTTTCCAGCTGTCATCCGGGTCGAAGCGTTTCATCGCCTTGGCCAGCCTGTCGCCGTGCGCCCCGAGGTCTTTCTCGAACACCTGGCCATCATGGCTGATCATGAAGCTCATCACCCCCGTGTCGTCATACTTCGCCGGCCAGGCGACCAAGGCAAAGCCACGGCTCATCTGGTTGCCGATCAAGTAGCTGTAGGCACCGCCCGGGGCGGATGGGCCTTGCGCGTCGAGGATGCGAAAGTGATAGCCATACCAGTCGTCACCGACCACATCCTGGCCAAACAGCGGGCCCAGCGGGCTGACCTGCCCATCACCGTCATCATCCCAGTACAACCCGTCATGCTTGCCCGGTTCGCTGAAAATCTTCTGCGCGTATTCCAGCGCACCATTGCCGTTGCGGTCCTGTGCGGCGTAGTCCATCTGCGCATCGTGGTAAGCCAGCATCGACTGCAGGGCGCCCAGCTCGTTGCGGCCGATGCGCCTGGCGCGGATTTCGGCGCTGCCGGCCTTGAGGTCGAAGCGCCAGCCCTGGCTGCTTTTGCTCAGCGGTATGGGCAACGTCCAGTGCTCACTGCCCACCGCCAGTATGGCCTTGCCCTGCGCCGTCATGTCGATGCTGTGCTGCGCACGGTACTGTTCGAGGAAGGTGTCCACGTCGCTGCGTTGCACACCGCCGCGCGGGATGTAGGTGCGCCAGTCATCGCCCAGCAACTGGGCCAGGCGGGCTTCATCCGCTTTCTCCTGGCCCAACGCCGCGACGAAGGACTCCACGGCCTTCTCCGGCGTCGGGAAGGCTTCTTGCGCAGCGGCCAGGGATGACCAGGCCAGGCCCGCAGTGAGCAGCAATGCTCCGAGTCGTGAACGGTTCATCGACGGCCACCTCCCCCACGGCGTGCAGGCGCACTGGGCCGGGAGATCTGGTGCCCGGCGGCACGCGATGCGTTTGGCCGCTGGGCGAACGATTGGCTGGTGCGGCCGCGGCTGGCCTGCGCGCTGGTGCGTGACGGCGAGCGTACGCCGTCGAAGGCGTTGTTACGCGCCCGACCTGCCGTATTGGTGGGCCGGTTCTGCGCCACCTGCCGCGCCTGGCCTTCGCCCTGCCTGCGCTGGCTCACTGGGTTGTTCTGCTGGCGGCCTTGGGTATTACGTGTTTCCTGACGGCGATCGGCTGGCCGTGCAGTGTCGTTACGCGTTTGCATGCGATTGCCGACCGAGTTGCCCGCCTGCGCCTCGCGCGCTTGCTGGCGTGCCTGGCGGTTGCTGGTGGCCGGGCGTTCGATACCGGCCCGATCCATCGAAGCCCTGGCCTTGTCCCGTGCCTGGGCACGCTGGGTGTCGTCACCACGGAAGGCCGTACGCTGGGTGGCGCCGTCCAGCTGGCGGCCATACTGCTGGCGGCTGCGGGCATCGCGGTAAGGCACGCCCTCGCGGTTCGCGGCATTGTGCCGCCATGTGTTCTGGTTGTTGGTGATGCGGTTGTTGCCGTTGATGTTGTTGTAGCGGTTGACGTCGATGTCGATGTCATTGTTACCCCAGTCACAGTCGCCCCACAGCGAACTGATGATCGCAACACCAGTACCAAAGGCCAGGCCCGCCACCAGCGCGGAACCGGCGTAGTACATTGGCGGTGGCGGGTAGTACACCGGCGGCGAGGCCGGGTAGGCCCAGGTGCCGTAGGTGGTGGTCGGGTTGTAGCTGGGCACGTACACCACTTGCGGGTCAGCCGGTTCGATGATGATGGTGGTAGGCGAACTGCTGGCCGGGGCCGCCTGGTTTTTGCTCGCACTGCTGGAGGCTGGCGCCGCCGCCGGAGCCGCCTGCACGGTCACGTTCTGGTACTGGTTGCTTTGCAGGTTGCCGGCGGTTTGCGCCTGGTGGCGCAAGCGCTGCACGCCGCCCATGACATCGTCGGGTTGCGCGAGGAAGGCGTCACCCAGGCGCTGCACCCACACCGGGTCCTGGCCCAGGGTCGCCAGCACCTGCGGGAAGGCCACCAGTGCCTGCACGCTCGGGTCCCAGGGCTGCTTCGCTACTTGCTTGACGGCATCGTCACCGGAGGCCTTGGGGTTGGCCTTGGACCAGGTCACGGCTTCGCTCACCTGTCCCGGGTAGGTCGCGGCCATCAGTACTTGGGCCAGCAGCGCATCGGGGTACAAGGCAATAGGTGCGAGCATCTGGTCCAGTTGTTCCTGGGTGAACACCGGGTCCTTGGCCGCCAGCGTGTCGGTTTGTGGGGCCGGGGCCGGGGCGGGTACGTCTTCTGCCAGCACCAGGCCGGGCGCAACGCTCAGGCACAGCAGCGCCGAAAGGGCGGCAATCAATGGCATGCGCATCGCTTATCCCCATGAGGTCAGACCGCGTGGATTAAGGGTAGCAATGGCGGTGCGTTTGACCAGCTGCGAGCGCGCAAACTTTTCGCACTGAGGGTTGTGTCGATAGTGGCCATCGATAGTGACTATCGAACCAGGCAATTTCTACTAACCGGTCCGGCCCAATAACCTAGCTCCATTGATTCGAACCTGGCGAATCACTCGCATTCCGGAGCTACTCGATGAACACCCTGGCCCGCCTCTCGCTCGCTGCCTTGACCACAAGCGCCATCGCCCTGTTGACCGGCTGCGCCAGCCACCCCGAACTGCGCCCCTACACCGCAGAAGAAACCCGCCAGCTGCAACTGGAAGCGTTGCAGCGCCGTGGCCTGTCCCTGGACGACTACGAGCTGCAACGCCGGGTGATCCAGCGTGCCGACAACCTGCCTGTGGTAACCGACTTCGACTTCACGCTAGGCACCCCACGCAGCATGGCCCAGCGCAGCTTCTTTTAACTAACGCCGCGATACCAGCGCCAATGCGATGCCGCCGAGTACCACGACACACGCCACCAGCAAGCGCAACGACAGCGGCTCACCAATCAAGCAGACCCCGCCCAGTGCGGCAAGCACAGGCACGCTGAGCTGCATCGTCGCCGCCTGTTGTGCGCTGACCTGCCTGACCACGCCGTACCACACGGCATAACCCGCCCCCGAGGCCAGCACGCCAGAGCCCAGCGCATACAGCAAACCCAGCGCTGTCACATGCGCGCCACCCCCCACCCACAGTACGGGCACCAGCAGCACCAGGCACGGCAGGCTGCGGGCAAAATTGCCGGCGGTATCCGCCAGCGGCCTGGGTGAGCCTTTACCCAGCAGCGAGTACACGCCCCACGCCACGCCCGAGGCGGCCATCAACAAGGCGCTGGTCAAGGGTGGCGCCTCGGCACCGGGCAACAACAGCACCAACAGGCCGGCGAAGGCGATCAGCATGCCCAGCAACATCCGTGTGGTGATGCGCTCACCTTTGTACCCGGCAAAACCGAACATGGTGATCTGCACGGCGCCAAACAACAGCAACGCACCCGCGCCAGCCCCCAACTGCAGGTACGCCGCAGAAAACAGGAACGCGTACAGGAACAGCGCCAAGCCGCCTCTCCAGCTGCCCCCCATGGCAAGCGCAGGCTTGCGCAGATGTAACAGCAGCAACAGGAAGACGGCGCCACTGGCCAGGCGCACCACCGTGAACGATGCCGGGTCGATGGCCCCGTCCATCAGTGCCAGCCGGCAGAACACCGAATTGGCAGCAAAGGCCACCAAGCTGAAAAGAGCGGGCCAGCGCCAAGCGCTGGCCTTGCGGTCGGAAAGCGTGGTGGTACCGGTGCTCATGGTGTGGTCACCTCTGAGAAGGTCATTGTTGTTATAGCGGCCATGCGGATACCGATATACAACAGAGTGTTTCGTCGGCGCCACCACCGAGTCACCACCGAGTCACCGCCGCTACAGCGCGGCCACTGCCTCAACCTCCACCAGCATGCCGTCCAGTGCCAGCCGGGGTACCGGTATCAGTGTGCAGGTCGGTTTCATGTGTGGGCCCCAAGCCCTGTCGGCCTCGGCCACCCATTGCTGCAGGCGCGTTTCGCAGTGATCGACGATCAGCAAGGTCAGCTTGAACACCTGGCCCAGGTGTGCGCCTTTGGACGCCAGGGCCGTATCAAGATTGGCCAGGGCCTGACGGGCCTGCTCGGCGAATACGGGTGACAACTGCCCGCTGGCGTCCTCACCGCCTTGGCCGGCGATGTACAGTAGCCGGCTGCCGGCGTGCACTTCGGCGACGTGGGAATAGGCATTGCCACTGGGGTCATACAAGCCCGCAGGGTTGGACAACTGAAAGGGTGCTGGACGGGTCACGGTGAATGCTCGCGCAGAGAATAGAGCGGCCGAGTATCAGACCTTTAGTTAACCTGAGGTCAAGCATGCCGTAGGACTTTTCACATGATGCTGTCGGCGTGTTGAACCACGCGTATGTGTTCAGCGGCGTGTGCCTGCCGCTAGAGTGCAAAACCCGGCACGGAGGCCTGCCCGCAACAAGGAAAGCAACAATGACCAAGCATCATTTTCAACTTGCCTACACCATCAACCCTCGGCATGACGACGATGAGGACGAGGCCGCTCGCGCTCGGCTGCACCTGCGCAAAATCGGCTGGGACACCGTGGACCATATCGAAACCACCCTGCTAGGCGTGCTCCACCTGTATCACGGCACCACGGCAGCCCGTGTCGATGAAGCCGAAAAGCAGATTCGCGACCGCATACACGAAGAGCTCAAGAGCCTGCGTGTGGTGTCGAGGGTGAAGTTTCACGGTAGCCTGATGGTCGATGGCCTGGGCCAGGCCATCCACTTCAGCATTGTGCCTTAAGCGTTGACGGTGACCGCATCAGGCGCCCCCGCGCCTGATGCGCTGGCCATCACTTTTCTTGCAATACCGCCCTGCCTTTCACTGCTCGCGGCCCGCGCCAGGCCCAGAACAGCAAGCCCGGAAACGGCGCGTAGACCACGAATACGATCCACAGCATCTTGCGCTCGGCGCGCCGGTCACTGCCGATGATGTGCCAGATGGCCCAGATTTCCAGCAGGATCACAAAGGCCGCGATGATGATCCAGATCGTTCCGATTTCCATGAGCGCTCTCCCATTTGGCATGTAATGGGTTTGGTCATGCCTGGTGGCGAGGGTTCACATTGATTTGGCAAGAAGGCATGCCACCCCTTGGGCCAATTGCCTGAACACGACCTGCAATACGACACAGCCACCCCGGAGATTGTCTTTCCCCCTGCCACCCGCCACACTCCCCTGGCCAGCCAGGAAGCGGAGTCCAGAGTGCCCACCCCACGTCAGTTCAGCAAGAAGACCAGCACCAGCAACATGCTGCGGCTCAAGTCCACCACCGGAAATGCCCAGGCGCCCTATCGGGTCGACTTCGTTTTGCTCGAACACTTCTCCATGGCCAGCTTCACCGTGGCCATGGATGTGTTGGTCACGGCCAACCTGCTGCGCGCCGACAGCTTCCAGTTCACCCCACTGTCGCTGGACGGTGACCGGGTGCTGAGCGACCTGGGCCTGGAGTTGGTGGCCACCGAACTTGCCGCCAGCGAACTGAAGGACCTTGACCTGCTGATTGTCTGTGGCGGCCTGCGCACCCCGCTCAAATATCCTGAGCTCGACCGGTTGCTGGGCGACTGCGCCGCCCACGGCATGGCCCTGGGCGGGTTGTGGAACGGCGCCTGGTTCTTAGGCCGCGCCGGGGTGCTCGATGACTACGGCTGCAGCATCCACCCTGAGCAACGCGCCAGCCTGTCAGAGCGCAGCCCGCAAACGCGCATCACCCCCGCCAGCTTCACCCTCGACCGCGACCGCCTCAGCGCCGCCAGCCCCAATGGCGCCATGGAGCTGATGCTCGGCCTGGTTCGCAGGCTCTACGGTGATGGCCTGGCCGAAGGCGTCGAAGAAATCCTGTCGTTCTCGGGTGCGCGATATCGCCAGGTCGGGCCGGGGGCGAAAAAGTCCATGAGCCTGCATATGCGCACCATCGTCGAGCTGATGGAGAACAACCTTGAGGAAACCCTCAGCCTCGACCAACTGGCCGCCTACAGCGGGCGCTCGCGCCGGCAGATCGACCGCCTGTTCCAGGCCCAGCTGGGCACCTCGCCACGGCGCTACTACATGGAGTTGCGCATCACCAAAAGCCGCCGGCTGCTGCAGTACTCCGACCTGTCGGTGATGGAAGTGGCAGTGGCCTGCGGATTCGTTTCGGTGTCGCACTTCAGCAAATGCTATGCGGCGTACTTCGGCTACCCGCCGTCGCGCGAACAACGGCTGGGCGAATAACGCCGATCAGGCGCGGATGTAGCGGATGACAGCGTCACAGATCATGCTCTTGTGGCGCTGCTTGATCGCCTCGTCGGCAAGGTCGATCTGGAAGATCTCGCCGAAGGTGTGCCGGTTCGAAACCCGGTAGAAGCAGAACGAGCTCATCAGCATGTGCAGGTCGATAACCTCGATACCCGAACGGAACACGCCTTCCTGCTCGCCCCGACGCAGGGTGCTGCCAAGGGCTTCGAGCACCAGGCTGCTCATCTCGCGAATCACCGGCGACTGCTTGACGTACTCGCCATAGTGGATGTTCTCGGTGCAAATGATGCGCACGAAATCGACATTGCAGTCGTGGTGATCGAAGGTGAACTCCACCAGGCGGCGGATCGCCTGCTCAGCCGGCAGCGACTCCAGGTCCAGGCTCTGCTCGGTCTTGCGGATATCACCGTAGAGCTTGACCAGGCACTCGACGTACAGCTGCTCCTTGCTGCCGAAGTAGTAGTAGATCATGCGCTTGGAGGTGGCGGTGCGCTCGGCGATGGCATCGACGCGCGCGCCGGCCAGGCCTTGCTGGACGAACTCGTTGATGGCGGCCTGAAGGATGTCCTCGCGCGTTTTCTCGGGGTTGTTCTTGCGCGACTTGCGCACCCCTTCGATCTCAGGCTGACCGAGGCTGACTACGGAATCACTCATACCCACTCACAGGCTGTTTATTGGAATAAGGGGATTATCCGTGAGCGCGGCCATGCAGGGAAGCGCGCTGTTGGTCGGGTAGCCTCCAAGGGCTATTACAGGCAAACGGCAGACTGCACTTGAAGCCACGCCCCTCAACCCGCTAGCCTGCGTCCCTCTGCCTTGGACGGACCCTGCCCCATGCAACCGCGTGACCTTGCCGCCTATATGTTTCTGGCCATTGCCTGGGGGTTTTCCTTTCTGGTCCTGCTCAAGGTGGTGCACGCCTTCGGCTGGGTCGGTGCGGTCAGCCTGCGGTCGCTGATTGCCGGCGGTACCCTGGCGATTCTGGCGGCCTTGTGCGGCCGCACCCTGCGCCTGCGCCCGCTGTTGAAACCGCTGCTGGTGATCGGCGCTACCACCGTGGCCGGGCAGTTGATCGGCATGACCTACGCCACCCCACGGATCGGTACGGCGATGGCGGCGATCTTCGTGGCCACCATCCCGCTGTTCTCGATGATCATCGGCCGTCTCTGGGGGCTTGAGAAGATCACCCTGCAAGGCCTCATCGGCCTGCTCCTGGGCTTCGTCGGCATCGCCATGCTGGTGGGGTTTCCGGCCCAACCGGTCAACGACGTCTTCATCCACGGCTGTATCGCGTCGCTGTTCGGTGCCTTGAGCGCCGCGTTCGGCAGCAACTACGCCAGCCTGCACCTGCGTGGCCAGGACCCGTGGACGGTGACCGGGGGCGCGTTCCTGGCCGGGGGCCTGATGACCCTGCCACTGTTGCTAGTAGTACCCGTGCCCAGTGTGCCCCAGGCCAGCGACTGGCTTTATCTGCTGATCAGCGGCGCGGTCATGAGCGCCACCACGTACGTGCTGTACTTCGGCCTGGTGGCACGCATCGGCGCGACCCGCGCGATCAGTGTGGAGTTCGTCGTGACGCTGGTCGCGGTGCTGGTCGGCGCGCTGTTCCTCGGCGAAGCCCTGAGCTTGCTACAGCTTGCCGGTGGCGTGGTGGTGCTGGTCGGCTGCCTGCTGGTACTGGGCCTGCTGCCTGGCCGCAAAGCGCGCCTGCCGAGCTGAGCCCTCAGTCGCGCTGAGCCGTGCTGCGTTCGACCGGTGGCGTCAGGTGCAGCACGCGGTTACGCCCGCCTTCGGCCAGCAAGTAACCGCCTTTGCCATCCGCGACGATTGCCTGGGGCGCCTTGAGAAACGACAGCACGGTGTGGCGCGAGCCGTCGGCGTCAATGCGCAGCAGGCGGGCGCGGTGCGTGTTGTCTTCGCTGATCCACAAGCCGCGCTGGTCACAGAACAGGAAGGTTGGGTTGCGCAGGCCATCGACCACCACCGGGTCCTGGCCGTCTTCGGACAACGCGCGGACCTTGCCGTTGGCTTTCTCGGTATACAGCAGGCGCCCATCGGTGCAGCGGGTCAGGCCCTCGGTTTCGGTGAGCCCAGAGCGCAGCACGTCGAGCTGGCCGCTGTGCCAGTCATAGCGCATCAAACGGCCATTGCCCTTGCGGTCTTCGATGGCATAGAGGTAATCGTCATCGTTCCACAGCCCTTGCACGCTCTCGCCGTCGAACAGCCGGGTCACCTGCCCATTGCGAGACAGGCTGACCGGCGCAAGGCCACCTTCCTGGCTGAATACCCAGCCGCCTTGGGCTGCGACCATGCCGTCTGGCTTGGACAGGTTGTCGATCACGACGACCCGGTCGCCCTGGGCGGTAATCTTGAGGATGCTGCCCTTGCCGTCGTCCAGTTCGCGGCTGACCAGCAGGCTGCCGTCGGCTTGCGGCAACAACGAGGCAGCCTTGGTCACGTCGCGGTGCAACACCTTGACGTCCCAGCCGCTGGCAGCCTGGACAGGGTAAAAACTCTGCCAGGCGAAGAAACCAAGCGTGGCAGCCAGCAGGCTGGCAGTGGCGGTCAGGGCGATGCGGGTGCTGCGCTTGCGCAGGATGTGCGGCATGAAAAAGGGCTCCTCGAGAATGCCAGCGATCCTAACAAAGAGATGTGAAAAAAAGGTCATGGCAAAGTGCCTTGTTGTACAGCGGCAGGCTCACGCAAAATTACAAAAAGGATATAAAAATAACTAAACATTCTAACTAAATGGAATTAAAAAATTGAAAGCCAAACGCCACCTCCTTAGTCTGGGCGCACTGATTGTCAGCCCATTCAAGGAGCACTCCCCATGCCCGCCCGTGCCTTCTCTCCCCTGCGTCGCCTGCTGATCGGCGGCCTGTTGGCCAGTGTCGCCAGCGCCCTGTTGCCGTGGTCCAATGCCCTGGCCGAAGACGCCAAGACCTTGCGTATCGGCTACCAGAAGTTCAACAGCATCAATATCCTCAAAGGCAGCGGTGCCCTGGAAAAGGCCCTTGCCTCACAAGGGGTGACCGTCAGCTGGCACGAGTTCGCCGCAGGCCCGCAATTGCTCGAAGCGCTGAGCACCGGCGCCATCGACCTTGGCCACGCCGCCGACGCCCCCTCGGTATTTGCCCAGGCCGCCGGCAAACCGGTGGTCTATCTGGCCGCCGAGCAGCCCTACCCCCGTGGTATCGGCCTCGTGGTACGTGAGCAGGACCACCTCACAGGCGTGCAAGACCTCAAAGGCAAGCGGGTAGCGACAGGCCGTGGCTGGAACGCCCAGTACCTGTTGGCCGTCGCGCTGGAACAAGCCGGCCTGAGCTACCAGGACATCACCCCGGCCTACGTCAATAACGCCGCCGACGCCGTCGCAGCCCTGCAATCGGGCAGCGTCCAAGCCTCGACCCTGTGGGACCCCTTCCTCGCCGCGGCAGAAAGCCAGCCAGGGCTGAAGAACCTGCGCGACGGCAGCGGCCTGTCCAACAACCGCACGTTCTACCTGTCCACCGCGCCCTTTGCCGACCAGCACCGCGCGCTGCTCAAGACCTTCTTCGCCGAATTGGGCAAGGTCAGCCAATGGGCCAACGCCAAGCCTGCCGAAGTCGCCGCGCTGCTGGCGCCACAGCTGGGGATCAAAGCCGACGTGCTGGAAGTGGCCAGCGAGCGACGCAACTACAACGCCGTGGCCATCACCCCGCAGATCGTCGCCGAACAGCAGAAGCTGGCCGACACCTTCCAGGGCCTGGGCCTGATTCCGCACAAGTTGCAGGTAGCCGATGCGGTCTACCCGGCTTCCGTGCTGCCGTGACCGGAGACTGACCGCCATGCCCCGCCCCATCCGCTTCAACGCCTTCAGCATGAACGCTGCCAGCCACCAGTCCCCCGGGCTGTGGCGCCACCCGCGTAACACCAGCGTGGCCTTCAACCGCCTGGACTACTGGACCGACCTGGCCCGCCTGCTTGAGCGCGGCCTGTTCGACGCACTGTTCATCGCCGATGTGCTGGGCATCTATGACGTCTATCAAGGCGGCCCCGAAGCGGCGCTGCGCGGGGGCGTGCAAGTGCCAGTCAACGACCCTCTGCTGCTGGTCCCGGCCATGGCCGGGGTCACCGAGCACCTGGGCTTTGGCGTGACCTTCTCACTGACCTACGAGCACCCCTACCCCTTTGCCCGGCGCATGTCCACGCTCGACCACCTGAGCAATGGCCGGGTGGGCTGGAACATCGTCACCGGTTACCTGGACAGCGCCGCACGCAACCTGGGCCTGGCTCGCCAATTGGGCCACGACCAGCGCTACGACCTGGCCGAGGAATACCTCGAAGTGCTGTACAAGCTGTGGGAAAAAAGCTGGGACGATGACGCAGTGGTGCTGGAGCGTGACAGCGGCCGTTACATCGAACCGTCCCGGGTCCACCCGATCGGCCACGTCGGCGAGCACTTCCAGGTGCCCGGCACGCACCTGTGCCAGCCCTCGCCACAACGCACACCGGTGCTGTTCCAGGCGGGTGCTTCGGCACGCGGCCAACAGTTTGCCGCGCGGCATGCCGAGTGCGTGTTCATCAGCGGGCCGACGACCACGGTGCTGCGCCGTTATGCCGACGGCATTCGCCAGGCCAGCGAGGTTGCCGGGCGTGGCCGCGACGACGTGCTGATCTACGCCCAGGCACTGTTGATCGTCGCCCCCACGCGTGAAGAGGCCGAAGCCCGCTTCGCCGAGTACCGTGGCTATGTTGACCTGGACGCTGCCCTGGCCCTGCTGTCGGGCTGGACCGGCATCGACTTCGCTGGCCTCGACCCCGATGCACTGATCGAGTATGTCGAAAACGATGCCGGCCGCACGGCCCTCGCCGCCTTCACCGCCGCCGACCCCAACCGCCGCTGGACGGTGCGCGAAGCGGCTGAATTCGTCGGCCTGGGCGGGCGCGGCCCGGTCCTGGTGGGCGCTGCCAGTGACATCGCCGATCAGTTGGAAGCGTGGCTGGATGAGACCGGCATCGACGGTTTCAACCTCACCTACGCGGTACAACCCGATGACCTGGCCAATGTGGTCGAGCTGCTGGTGCCTGAGCTGCAACGGCGCGGCCGCTACCCCCTGCACTACCAGGACGGCACCCTGCGCCACAAGCTGTTCGGCCAGGGCGACCGCCTGCCCGAGCAGCATGCAGGGCGCCAGGTTCGCATTCAGCAAGCAAATACCGGGTATTCCAACATTTAATTTGTAGATGCCACGCGCTCGACCCTATTCTGTCGGCACATCCCCTGCGCCGCACCGGCCGGTGCGGTTCACGGCACGGGGAGAGAACAACAAGTCGAGATCGTCCATGTCGAATCATTCCTACTTCGCCCCCCACGGTGGGCACCCGGCTCAAACCGAGCTGCTGACTGACCGTGCCATGTTCACCGAAGCCTATGCCGTCATCCCCAAGGGCGTGATGCGTGACATCGTCACCAGCCACCTGCCGTTCTGGGACAAGATGCGCATGTGGGTCATCGCCCGCCCACTGACCGGCTTTGCCGAGACCTTCTCGCAATACATCGTCGAAGTGGCTCCGGAAGGCGGCAGCGAGCGCCCAGAACTGGACGTCAACGCCGAAGCCGTGGTGTTCGTGGTCGAGGGTGAGCTCGACATCACCTTGGAAGGCAAGCAGCACACCCTGGCCCAGGGCGGCTACGCCTTCATTGCCCCGGGCGCCGAGTGGAGCCTGCGCAACCGCAGCCAGTCGAATGTCACCTTCCACTGGCTGCGCAAGCACTACCAGAAGGTTGAAGGCCTGGACCTGCCAGAGTCCTTCGTCACCCACCGTGACAACGCCACGGTCATCGAAATGCCCGGCACCGAAGGCCGCTGGAAAACCACCCGCTTCGTCGACATGGCCGACATGCGCCACGACATGCACGTCAACATCGTGACCTTCCAGCCGGGCGGCGTGATTCCGTTCGCTGAAACCCACGTCATGGAACACGGCCTGTATGTGCTGGAAGGCAAGGCGGTGTACCGCCTGAACCAGGACTGGGTCGAGGTCGAAGCCGGTGACTTCATGTGGCTGCGCGCCTTCTGCCCGCAAGCCTGCTACGCCGGTGGCCCAGGCAACTTCAGCTACCTGCTGTACAAAGACGTCAACCGCCACGTGCACCTGACGCTCAACCCACAGCGCTAAGCGTTCACCCAAGCTCAGGCTGTTGGACCGAAGCCCGCCACCCTGGCGGGCTTTCTATTTGCCGCTCATACTGAACACCCCTGCCCTGTGCGGTATTCATCATGAACCGCTACCGCCTGCTTGCCGCTTTGTTGCTGGCGTTGTCCGGCGCCGTTCAGGCTGCCGACGACTGGAGCCTGGCCTACGACAGGGAAGGCATCCGTGTCTACCTGAGCGGCGCTGGCGATTCGCCCTACCAGCAGTTTCGCGGTGTCAGCACCATCAAGGCCAGCGTACGCACGCTGACAGACCTGCAGGAAAACCTGCGGGTGGCCTGCAAATGGCTGTATGCCTGCGCTGAGATGCGCCTGCTGGAGGTCGACGGCGACAGCACCTGGGTCTACCTGACCACCAACCTGCCGTGGCCGACAATGCCGCGCGATATCGTGGTCAAGGTCACCACGGAGTTGCGCGACGATGGCACCCTGTTGCGCCACCTGAGCGCCGACCCCGGCAAAATCCCTGAGGTGGCTGGGCTGATCCGCGTGCGGCACCTCACCGGCGAGTGGGCGATGAAACCGCTGGGTGAGCGCAAGACCGAGGTCACTTACCAACTCAAGGCAGACCCTGCCGGGGATGTACCGGGGTGGCTGGCCAACCGGTTCGTGGTCGATGCCCCGGTGGTGACGTTACGCACGCTGCGGGCAGTGGCCGAGCGTCAGCGCTGAGGCCAGCCTCGCCGATGGGAGCACAGGCGACTACCGCCTTGGCGGTTTTTCTGCCACTGTCTGCGCGCGGTGCGGACCAGCGCGTCGCGCCTTGCCAGGACGTCGCATGAAAACACAAGAAAACGGCAACACGCACAAAGGCTACCGGCGCATCATCCCGTCGATGACGGCATTGCTCGAATTCGAGGCAGTCGCCCGGCATAACAGCTTCACCCAGGCCGCCCAGGAACTGGGCGTGACCCAGGCGGCGGTGAGCAAGCAGGTCAAACAGCTTGAAGAAACCCTCGGCAGCCAGCTGTTTCAGCGCCTGCACCGGGGCGTGCGCCTGACCAGCGAGGGTCAGGCACTGTACGCGGTGATTTCCGACTCGCTGCAAAAGATCGCCTCGGTCTTTGACCGCCTCAGCGAGGGTGGCAACGAAC
This sequence comes from Pseudomonas putida, assembly GCF_025905425.1. Taxonomy (NCBI): domain Bacteria; kingdom Pseudomonadati; phylum Pseudomonadota; class Gammaproteobacteria; order Pseudomonadales; family Pseudomonadaceae; genus Pseudomonas; species Pseudomonas putida. The sequence continues at coordinate 2,655,733 of NZ_CP109603.1, forward strand.
AGGAGTTGGTGCTGAGCACCACTGCGACTTTTTCCCAGCTGCGGGTCATGCCCCGCTTGAGCACCTTGCGCACCGCCCTGCCCCAGGTGCGCCTGCGTCTGGCCACGCAGATGTTCATGGGCGACCTGCGCAATCACGATGTCGATCTGCTGGTGCGCTATGGCAATGGCCGCTGGGAAGACGGCAGTGCCGTGCAACTGTTCGAAGAAGAGATATTCCCAGTGTGTTCACCGGACTGGCTTACCCGCAACAGCCCGCCAGAATCGCTGGAAGCGTTGTATGGCGCCGAGCTGCTTGACGCCGATGCCACTACCGAAGGCTGGATGACCTGGCCTACCTGGTTCCGCGAGGTCGGCGGGCACCCGCCCAAGCTTCGCTACAGCCTGCGCTGCCACCTGTACACCGACACCGTGCAGGCAGCACTGCATGGGCACGGCATTGCACTGGGGTGGGGGCGGATGATCGACCACCTGCTGGCGTCCGGCGAGCTGGTGCGCCTGACCGATCTGGTGGTCAGGCCACGGGAGGCCTACTACCTGGTCGTGCCCCATGGCCGCAGTACTACCCCGACAATACTGGGCTTGGTGGACTGGTTGCGAGCCAGCTGAAAACAGCAAAGGCCGTGGCGTACTCCCCCACGGCCAGGCTGCGTCGAGGGCTCAACGTATTCAGGAAACCGTGGCTGTCAGCGGCCGTGCGCGCACCTTCACCCGGCGCCGGTAGGCAAGCAACAAGCCGATGTACCACAGCGGCATCACATACAGCGCGGTCCGTGTGTCAGGCTCCAAGGTCAACAGGCACAGCACGAAAATCAGGAACAACTGCGCCAGCGCCGCCGTCACCCTGCCCCCCGGGAGCTTGAACCTGGATTGCTCATGCGCCTTGGGGTTCTGGCGACGGTAGGCGAAGTAGGACATCAGGATCAGCGACCAGGTGACAATGATCATCACCGCAGAAATGGTCGACACCAGCGTAAAGACCGTCATGACCTCCGGGATCACGAACAGCAGCGTCAACGCAATTGCCATGCACACCCCCGAAAACATCAGCGCCCTGACCGGCGTACCCGACCCGGACAGGCGCCCGAACGCTGTCGGTGCCTGCTGCTGGTGAGACAGGCCATAGAGCATCCGCGACCCGGAGTACACGCCGCTATTCGCGGACGAGGCTGCAGAAGTGAGCACGACAAAATTGATGATACCGGCAGCAGCCGGCAGGCCGCCCAGCAAGAACAGCTCGACGAACGGGCTGCGATTGGCAGGCACGTTAGCCCACGAGACCACGCTGATGATGCACACCAGCGAACAGATGTAGAACAGCAGGATGCGTACCGGGATGGTGTTGATCGCCTTGGGCAGGGTCTTTTCAGGGTCCTTTGCCTCGGCTGCCGCAGTACCAATCAGTTCGGTGCCCACGAACGAGAAAATCGCGATCTGGAACCCGGCCAGGAAGCCGAGAATGCCGTGGGGCATGACCACTCCGGGGGCCACCAGGTGACTGAAGGACGCCGTGACACCGGCTGGCGACGTGTAGGACGTGGCAACCATCACCAGCCCCGTCACCACCAGCAACACGATCGCAACGATCTTGATCAGCCCGAACCAGAACTCGACTTCACCGAACGCCTTCACGGCCAGCATGTTCAGCCCCAGCAGCAGGAACATCGTTGCGAATGCCGGTAGCCAGGTGGGCACATCGGGGTACCAGTACTGGAAGAAGCCTGCCACCACCACCACATCGCCCACCGCCGCCACCACCCAACTGAGCCAGTATGACCAGCTGAGGATGAAACCGGCACGCGGCCCCAGGTAGTTGTGCACCAGGTCGGCGAACGATTCCATGTTCAGGTTGGCGAGCAGCATCTCACCCATTGCACGCATGATGCAGAACACGAAAAAGCCGATGATGGCGTACACCAGGATGATCGAGGTGCCGGAAAGCGCAATGATCTTGCCCGACCCCATGAACAGCCCTGTGCCGATCGCGCCACTGATCGAGATGAGCTGAATGTGCCTGTTCTCTAGCCGTCGCTTCAGGGTACGGCTAGCCTCTGGAGCCGCGTCTTGCGAGTTGCACGTTTGATGCATAGTTGACCTCTTATTCTTTTTCTGTGAAACCACAGCCCCTTCACTTCGCCCTTTAATTGGCACGTAAGTGCACACTTTATGTAATGACAAGTGCGGGAGGCATGGGTATTAACGCAGACGGGAAAGCACGCCCCGATGAAACTTCTCATCAGGCTTAATTAATCATTGAAAGCCACTACACGCGCACGCCGACTGAACGGGGCATGCCCGGCAAAACAGTGTTTAAACGTGATAAAACCGGGCGCTAACGCTGTTTCATTTTGCCAGTCGGTGTGGTCAATCGGAACGCTACAGAGTGCGCACACGCATTGGGATTTGTTGCACACTGGAAGACCCCGGTGACAGTTTGCGCTACGGCCATGAGCAATTGGCCTATCGCGGCGATCACATCTTGTAGGTGGAGAGCAAAATGCTGGTCTCGGTGTTTTCGATGTGCGGTATCGAGCGAATGGTGTTCAACGCCCGGTCGAAAGCCTCGAGGGTGTCGGCACGCAGCTCGGCCATCAAGTCCCAGCGGCCATTGGTGGTGTGGATGGCCACTACGTTGGGATGCCCGCGCAGCGCGTGCTTGACCTCCGCAGCATGATGGCCGCTGATGCCGATGCTGGTGATCGCCCGTACGCCCTGCTCCAGGGCATCTGACCTGAGGCGAATCGTGTAGCCGATGATCACCCCTTGTTCTTCAAGCTTGGTGATGCGGTTCTGCACCGTTGCCCTGGCGACCTTCAGCTTCTTCGCGAGGGTAAGGATGGGGGTGCGCGCATTGTCACGCAGCAGCGCGATCAGTTCCCGATCTACAGTGTCCATGGTGCCTGCCAAATTATCAGATTGTTATTCTGGGGTGGCAGATTGTCTAGAAAGTTGACGAAACTGGCAACCTGCTCTCTTCAATTTGACTCAACCTTTCATCACACTCTTCGTGCTGGCAACCCCTCAACAATCTTAAGCGTTCACCCTGCACGGACTGAGGTGAGAACGCACACATAAGGTGCAAGAGCATGACGTATTTCATTGATGTTCCAACGATGTCCGATTTGGTGCAGGACATTGGCGTAGCCCCCTTCATTGGCGAACTGGCCGCGGCCCTACGTGAAGACTTTAAACGCTGGCAGGACTTTGATAAGTCGGCACGTGTTGCCAGCCATTCGGAAGTGGGTGTCATCGAATTGATGCCCGTCGCGGACACGCATCGCTATGCGTTCAAATACGTCAACGGGCACCCGGCCAATACCGCGAAAGACCTGCATACGGTCATGGCCTTTGGCGTGTTGGCCGATGTGGCAACGGGCTACCCGGTGCTGTTGTCGGAACTGACCATCGCCACCGCCCTGCGCACTGCCGCAACGTCATTGATGGCTGCGCAGGCACTGGCTCGGCCGAACGCGAAAAAAATGGCGCTGATCGGCAATGGCGCGCAAAGCGAATTCCAGGCGCTGGCCTTCCACAAGCACCTGGGCATCGAAGAAATCGTCGCCTTCGACACCGACCCGCTGGCCACCGCCAAACTGATCGCCAACCTCAAGGAATACAGCGGCCTTACCATTCGCAAAGCCAACTCCGTGGCAGAGGCAGTCAAAGGTGTCGACATCATCACCACCGTGACCGCTGACAAAGCCTACGCAACCATCATCACCCCCGACATGCTCGAACCTGGTATGCACTTGAACGCCGTGGGTGGCGACTGCCCAGGCAAGACCGAACTGCATGCCGACGTACTGCGCAAAGCGCGCGTGTTTGTCGAGTACGAACCGCAAACCCGTATCGAAGGTGACATCCAGCAGTTGCCCGCCGACTTCCCGGTCGTGGACCTCTGGCGTGTACTGCGTGGCGAAATCGAAGGCCGTCAAAGCGACAGCCAGGTAACGGTGTTCGACTCGGTGGGCTTCGCGCTCGAAGACTATACCGTACTACGGTACGTACTACAGGAAGCCGAAAAGCGCGGCATGGGTTCGAAGATCGACCTGGTGCCTTGGGTTGACGAAGACCCGAAGGACCTGTTCAGCCATACCCGCGGCCGCGCTGCAAAAAGCCGTATCCGACGCGTTGCATAACCTTCTCACTCTCGGTATTTCAGATGGCATTTCCAACGCGTTCGATTCAGGCACCTGCGGCAGTGGTAATGGTCAGGCCGCATGCCTTCACCCCCAACCCGGAAACAGCGGCAGATAACTCGTTCCAGAGCACCCACCCCGACATCGGCGCACAGCACCTGGCCGAGGTCGCCCGCGACGAGGTCACGCAGGCGGCAGGAAGGCTCGAAGCGGAAGGTGTACGGGTTCACCTGTTCGATGACTTCGGCGAGCAGAACACACCGGATTCGGTGTTCCCGAACAACTGGTTCTCCACTCACCCCGGAGGCCACATCGCGATCTACTCGATGTACTCGCGCAATCGCCGGCGCGAGCGGCGTGCGGATGTCATCGAGATGCTCAAACACGAGTACCGCGTGCAGGATGTGATCGACTATTCCGGCCTGGAACAGGACGAGCTGTTTCTTGAGGGTACTGGCGCGATGGTATTCGACCACCTGTCCAGGGTCGCCTATACCGCGCGTTCCAACCGCGCCGACCCAATCGCCCTCGAGCGTTTCAGCACGCACTTCAATTTCGAGCCCATGGTGTTCGACACGGCAGACGAGCAAGGCACGCCGATCTATCACACCAACGTGCTGATGTGCGTGGCAACCGAGTTTGCGCTGGTGGGGTTCGACACGTTCACCAACCCCGCCCGCGCGCAGGAGGTGCGTATGCGGCTGATCGAATCGGGCCGTGACGTCATCGACCTGAGCAACCAGCAGATCAGCCAGTTTGCCGGCAACGCCATCGAGCTTTCTGGCCTGGACGGCCGAATCCTCGCGCTCTCGCGAAAAGCGTTCGACAGCCTTACAGGTGAACAGCGTCAACGCATCGAGCGTTCGGCGCGGCTGGTACCGCTGGATGTGCCGACCATTGAAATGGCAGGTGGCTCGGTGCGCTGCATGATCGCGGGGATTCACCTGTCACCACGAAGCCCGAGGGCGCTTTCGGTCAATTGATTCAACGTAACTTGCAGAAGATCAACCGAACCTGTGGGAGCTTGCCCCGCGAACACCGGCGAAGCCGGTGCCATGCTCCGCGTGGCCTCATTCGCGGGGCAAGCCCGCTCCCACAATGACCCCTGTTCTCTGCGTGACAGCGCAACCCCAAGAGGCGGGGCAATCCCATAGAAGAAAAGTTAACGCTTTGATTTAGCAGCAAACCTGTGGGAGCGGGCTTGCCCCGCGAACACCGGCGAAGCCGGTGCCATGCTCCGCGTGGCCTCATTCGCGGGGCAAGCCCGCTGCCACAGTGACCATTGTTCTCTGTGTGGCAGCGCAACCCCAAGAAGCTGGGCAATCCCATAGAAGAAAAGTTAACGCTTTGATTTAGCAGCAAACCTGTGGGAGCGGGCTTGCCCTGCGAACACCGGCGAAGCCGGTGCCATGCTCCGCGCGGTCTCATTCGCGGGGCAAGCCCGCTCCCACAATGACCATTGTTCTCTGTGTGGCAGCGCAACCCCAAGAAGCTGGGCAATCCCATAGAAGAAAAGTTAACGCTTTGATTTAGCAGCAAACCTGTGGGAGCGGGCTTGCCCCGCGAACACCGGCGAAGCCGGTGCCATGCTCCGCGTGGCTTCATTCGCGGGGCAAGCCCGCTCCCACAATGACCATTGTTCTCTGTGTGGCAGCGCAACCCCAAGAAGCTGGGCAATCCCATAGAAGAAAAGTTAACGCTTTGATTTAGCAGCAAACCTGTGGGAGCGGGCTTGCCCGCGAACACCGGCGAAGCCGGTGCCAAGCTCCGCGTGGCCTCATTCGCGGGGCAAGCCCGCTGCCACAGTGACCATTGTTCTCTGTGTGGCAGCGCAACCCCAAGAAGCTGGGCAATCCCATAGAAGAAAAGTTAACGCTTTGATTTAGCAGCAAACCTGTGGGAGCGGGCTTGCCCTGCGAACACCGGCGAAGCCGGTGCCATGCTCCGCGCGGTCTCATTCGCGGGGCAAGCCCGCTCCCACAATGACCATTGTTCTCTGTGTGGCAGCGCAACCCCAAGAAGCTGGGCAATCCCATAGAAGAAAAGTTAACGCTTTGATTTAGCAGCAAACCTGTGGGAGCGGGCATGCCCGCGACCCCCGGCGAAGCCGGTGCCATGCTCCGCGTGGCTTAATTCGCGGGGCAAGCCCGCTCCCACAATGACCATTGTTCTCTGTGTGGCAGCGCAACCCCAAGAAGCTGGGCAACCTCCCGCAAGACCCCGCCAAATCAGTAAGTGATGTGTGGTCTACGTGTTACTGCACGACCCCACATGCCACACGGGCACCGCCACCGCCCAGTTTTTCGGGATGGTCGCTGTGATTGTCACCACCGGCATGCACCATCAGCGCATGGCCTTTGAAGTCCGAGGCCTTGAGGCGTGGCGCGAGTACCGGGTAGGTGGCCTTGCCATCGGCACCGACGTACAAGGCTGGCAAGTCGCCACGGTGGCCGCTGTCATCAAAGGGGCCTTTGTGCGCCTGGGTCGCGTCCGGGTCCCAGTGGCCACCCGCCGCACCGGCAGGCACAGCTTTGCCGTTTTCCTCGGTGGGTGCGCAAGACGCATTCTGGTGCAGGTGGAAACCGTGCACGCCAGGCGGCAGGTCCTTCAGATCAGGGGTCAGCAAGGCGCCGTATTTGCTCTGCTCGATGCTGATGGTCCCTATCGACTTGCCTGCGCCGTCGGGGCCTGCCAGCTTGAGTTCCACCGTCTGGGCGGCCTGGGCAAGGCCGGCGCTGGCCAGTATTGCGACGAATAGCGCTGCTTTCATGTGTTTCTCCATAGCGTGGGGAAGAGGGATGTCATACCCAGATAACAGGTAGGACTGCACAGCCTGTCAGGTATTCCATTCGGCCACAGACTGAAACACTTCCCTGGCACCACGGGTGTCAGATCCCACCCCCCGCCAGCAACTGCGTCATGACCTCGGCCAATGCCTTGACCATCACATCCGCCGTGGGCCGATGCACGATGACGATCTCGTAGCTGTCGACCTCGGGCAGCCCTTGTTCACCCCCCAGTACCCGGTGTTCGCGCGTTGCCGCCCGAGGCGGCAGCAGGCTGATGCCCATGCCATCGGCTACCGCAGCCTGGATGCCGCTGAGGCTGGAGCTGGTGAAGCTGATACGCCAACGCCGGCCCATGCCTTCGATGGCGGTGATCATGTCGTCTCGGTACAACCCGCGTGGCGGGAAAGTCACCAACGGAATCGGGTCAAGTTCGAAGGACGGCATGCGCGCACTGTCTATCCATTGCAGACGCTCTGGCCAGCAGGCCACCCCCTCGCGGCTGTTGCGCCGCTGTTTCAGCAGCACCAGGTCAAGTTCACCATTGTCATAGGCCTGGCTGAGGTCGCGGCACAGCCCGCTGGTCACCTCCAGTTTGACCTGCGGGTGCAGCCGGCTGAACGCCGACAGGGCATTGGTAGTGCGCCCGCCGACGAAGTCTTCGGGCACGCCCAGGCGCACGGTGACACCGACCATCGCCCCTGCCAGCGCTTCGAGCATCTGGTCGTTCAAGGCCAGCATATGGCGGGCATAACCGAGCAAGGTCTGCCCGGCGTCGGTCGGCAGCACATCACGGTTGCCGCGCACCAGTAAACGGTGGCCGACCATTTCTTCGAGCCGGCGCACCTTTTGGCTGATGGTGGACTGGGTCGAGTGCAGGCGTGCGGCCGCAGTGGTGAAACTGCCGCAATCGGCCACCACGACAATAGCGCGCAGCAGGTCGAGGTCGAACAGGGCTCTATTCGATTTCACGCTGATAGACATCTTGGTATTCAACTTCTGAATGGCAAGATAGCGTTCTATCACGCCACCTCACGCCCCGCAACGCGCGCACTCAATCGCCGAGCGCCTCGCCTTCACGCCGTGGATCGGCGCCGCCTGACCAGCCGACGGCAGTGCGCTGGATGATCTGCATGCCGCTGGTCATGGTCATGGGCGTCACCTCATGGCCCCACGCCGCCAGTTGCCGGATCAGCGCCGGGCTGGTCAGTTGCGCTTCCACTTCGGTACCGGCATTGCGGCTGCCAAAATTGGGCAGGTTGCTGGCTTGTTGCGGGTCGAGTTGCCAGTCCAGCAAGCCGACCAGGGCTTTATTCACGTAGCCGATGATTTGCGAGCCTCCGGGGGAGCCGAGGCTGGCCACCAGCTCCCCCGAGGCGCGAGAAAATACCAAGGTCGGCGCCATGGCCGACAATGGCCGCTTGCCCGGCTCGACCCGATTCGCCACAGGTTTACCCTGCTCCTGCGGCAGAAACGAGAAATCGGTCAGGTGGTTGTTCAGCAGAAAGCCCTTGACCATCAGGTGCGCGCCGAACGCCGCTTCGACCGACGTGGTCATTGCCAAGGCCTGGCCGCTGTCGTCCACGGCAGAAAGATGCGAAGTGGAGATACGCAGCGGCGAACGGTCGGGGGCCATGGCCAGGTCGGCGCCCTGCGGGGTGCCTGGGCGGGCGCGCTTCATGCTGTAATTACCGATCAGCGCGGCGCGATCGGCGAGGTAAGCAGGGCTGGTCAGGGCCTTGACCGGCACCGGTACATAGTCGCTGTCGGCGAGGTACTGGGCACGGTCGGCGTAGGCCAGGCGTTCGGCTTCTGCGATCAGGTGGACCGCCAGCGGCGCAGGTTCCAGGCCGGCGAGCGTTGACGTCACCTTTGGTGGCAATGCGGCGAGGTCATACTGCGGCGAAGTGCCTTGCAGCGCGTCGAGGATGCCCAAGGTCTGCAGTATGGCCACCCCGCCCGAAGAAGGCGGCGGCATGCCACAGATCCGCCAGGCTTTGTACGGGCCGCACACGGGTTCGCGCACCTGCGCCCGGTACTGGCGCAAGTCCTGCAGCGACAGTTGCCCGGCATTGGCATGCGCCTGCACCTTGGCGACAATCGCCTCGGCCACCTCACCGGTATAGAACGCGTCTGGCCCCTGCGCCGCGATGCGCTCCAGCGTCTGTGCAAGCTCGGGGTTACGCAGCATCGTGCCGACCGGCAGCGGCTTGCCGTTATCACCCAGGAAGTACCGGGCCATGGCGGGGGAGCTTGCGACATAAGGGTCAGCTGCCAGCAAGGTGTGCAGCCGCTCGGAGACCGGAAAGCCCTTTTGCGCAAGCGTGATCGCGGGCGCGAACAGGGCCCGCCACGGCAGCTTGCCATGCTGCTCATGTGCCAGTTTCAGCGCCCGCAGCACGCCGGGAACGCCTACCGCACGCCCACCGATCTGTGCCTCCCTGAAAGGCATCGGGGTGCCGTCGGCTTGTAGGAACAGCGATTCCGTGACCGTTGCAGGCGCCGCCTCACGGCCGTCGAATGCCTGCACCCGGTTGCCGTCCCAATACAGTATGAAGGCCCCGCCACCAATGCCGCTGGACTGCGGCTCGACCAGGGTAAGCACCATCTGCATGGCGATCGCCGCATCGATGGCACTGCCCCCGGCGCGCAGCATCGCACGCCCCGCTTCGCTGGCCAGCGGGTTGGCCGCCGCCGCCATGTGCCGACTGGCGTGCACGGGTTGCAGGCCGCTGCGGTAGCCGGACTGCAGTTCGGGGGGTGCGGGCAGCACCTGGTCGGCCCAGGCCCAGCCAGTGGTAGTGGCTAGGCACAGGGCGGTTATCAGTTGCCCGGAAAATCTCATCAGCTTGCTTCCTGCCTTTCCTGTTCAGCAGGCCACAGTCTGTCATGCCCCAAGTCGAGTGCAAGCCTTGGGGCAGCTTTCCCTACGCCACCTCCTCAAACGGCAGCCCCACATAGTTCTCGGCAATATTCACCAACCCCGCCTGCGACGACAGGAAGTACTCGCGGTCTGCCTCCTGCATCTTCTGGTCCCAGGCATCCTTGTGCGCGCCAAAGTCATGCAGCAACTGGGTCATGAACCAGCTGAAGCGTTCGCCTTTCCAGACCCGGCGCAGGGCCAGCGGCGAGTATTGCTGCAGCAGGTCGGTACGGCCTTCGTGGTAGACCTTGACCAGGATCCGGTACAAGTAATTGACATCCGAGGCCGCCAGGTTGAGGCCCTTGGCACCGGTGGGCGGAACGATATGGGCGGCATCACCGACCAAAAACAGATTCCCGTACTGCATCGGTTCGACTACCAGGCTGCGCAGCGGGGCAATGCTTTTTTCCAGCGCCGGGCCAGTTACCAGGCTCGCCGCCACATCCTCGGGCAGGCGGGCCTTGAGCTCGCCCCAGAAACGCTCGTCGGACCACGCTTCGACCTGATCGTCCAGCGGCACTTGCAGGTAGTAGCGGCTGCGCGTCTGCGAGCGTTGGCTGCACAGCGCGAAACCTCGCGTGTGGTGGGCGTAGATCAGTTCGTGATTGACCGGCGGGGTATCTGACAACAAGCCCAGCCAGCCAAACGGATAGACCCGCTCGTATTGCTTGAGCACGCCCTCGGGGATGCTCTGCCGAGAGACGCCGTGAAAACCGTCGCACCCGGCAATGTAGTCACACTCCAGGCGGTGAACCTGCCCGTCCTTCTCGAACGTCAGGTACGGTCGCTCGCCTTTGAGCGCGTGCGGTTTGACATTGCTCGCCGCGTAAATGATCGGTGCACCACTGGCTTCACGCGCTTGCATCAAGTCACGGGTCACCTCGGTCTGGCCATAGACCATCACCGTCTTGCCACCGGTCAGGGCCTTGAGGTCCAGACGCTGGCGGCGCCCGCCGACGAGCAGTTCGACGCCTTCGTGCACCAGGCCTTCACGGTCCATCCGCGCTGCCACACCGGCTTCACGCAGCAGGTCGACAGTGCCTTGCTCAAGTACACCGGCACGGATGCGCCCGAGCACGTATTCGGGGGTCTGGCGCTCGACAATGACGGTCTCGATACCCGCCTTGTGCAGCAACTGGCCGAGCAGCAGGCCGGACGGACCTGCACCGATGATTGCAACCTGAGTTTTCATTGTTGTTGTCTCTAGTCGGGCGATACCGGCCTGGACTGGCAGTGGCCTGGCATCTGCTGTTAGGGTTTGCACTTGCATTTTTACGGGCATTGGCAGCCGTTTAAGTGTGCTATTCCGTGCAAAACCTGCACTTTTACAAAAAACGTTCGATTAACGGACAGGCATAGCCCACATGAAATCCACCCTCCCCGGCATTCCGTTGTTCCAGCTGTATGGCGAAAACCAGGCATGGCCCGGCACCGACCTGCTGCACTGCGAGTCGATCCCGGCACGCAGCCGTCTGCATCACTGGGAAATCAAGCCGCACCAGCACGCGGAGCTGTTCCAGCTGTTGTATGTGCAGCGTGGCCAGGCCGAAGTGGAAATCGAAGGGGTACGCAGCGCGATCAGCCAGGCCGCCATCCAGGTGGTACCGCCATTGACCGTGCACGGCTTTCGCTTCAGTGCCGACATCCAGGGGCATGTGCTGACCTTCGGCACGGCGCTGGTGGCCGGCCTGGAGCAGCAACTGGGCGCGCCGCTGGGTATGCTTGCCGCGCCGGCGTGCTATGCGCTGGGCAAGGACCGCCAGCGCTTGCGCAGCCTGATCGACACGTTGCAGCAGGAGTACCAGGGTAACGCCCCGGCCCGGGCGACGATGCTGCAGGCGTTGGTCACAGCGCTGATGGTCTGGATCAGCCGCCAGCAGCAACTGGGGCAGGCACCACGCAACCGTGACGAACGTGACCGGCAGCTGCTCGGGCAATACCTGCGCCTGGTCGAGGGGCACTACCGCGAGCACCTGTCGGTGGAGGATTTTGCTGCACGCCTGAATGTTTCGAGCCTGCAGCTCAACCAGCTGTGCAGGGCGTTGAGTGGCCAGACCGCTTTGCAGGTGGTGCACCAGCGGCTGCTGCTGGAGGCGCGGCGCAACTTGCTCTATACGCGCATGAGAATCGGGCAGTTGTCGGATAGCCTGGGGTTCACCGACCCGACCTACTTTGCGCGGTTCTTCAAGCGCCTGACGGGGCAGACGCCCAATGGTTATCGCCGCTTGGCCGTGCCTGAATAACGCCCCTGCTTGACGTATACGTCAACCTGCATTCAGGATAGCCCCATACCCTACGCCGAGCCCCAGCATGAGCCTGCAGACCTACAGCATCTCCGACCTGTCCCGCGAGTTGGACATCACCACCCGCGCCATCCGCTTCTACGAGGAACAGGGCTTGCTGAGCCCCGAGCGGCGCGGCCTGGAACGCATCTATTCAGCCCGTGACAAGGTCAGCCTCAAACTCATCCTGCGCGGCAAGCGCATTGGTTTCTCCCTCGCCGAATGCCGTGAACTGATCGAGCTGTACGACCCCACCAGCGGCAATCTCAAGCAGCTCAACAGCATGCTGGTGAAAATCGCCGAGCGCCGGGCCCAGCTGGAGCAGCAGATGCTCGACATCCACCAGATGCAGCTCGAGCTCGACACCGCCCAGGAACGCTGTGAACAGGCCCTGGCCGCGACCTTGAACAATAAAGACAACCGTTGATCCGCCACAGGAAACCCGCCATGCCCTTGCCCAAAGAAGTCCGCCTGGTCGAAGTAGGCCCACGCGACGGCCTGCAGAACGAAGCCCAACCCATCAGCGTCGCCGACAAGGTACGCCTGGTGAACGACCTCACCGAGGCGGGCCTGGCCTATATCGAAGTCGGCAGTTTCGTCTCGCCCAAGTGGGTACCGCAGATGGCCGGTTCCGCCGACGTGTTCGCAGGCATTGTGCAGCGCCCAGGGGTGACCTATGCCGCCCTGGCGCCGAACCTGCGCGGCTTCGAAGATGCGCTGGCTGCAGGGGTGAAGGAGGTGGCGGTGTTCGCCGCAGCGTCCGAGGCGTTCTCGCAACGCAACATCAACTGCTCGATCAGCGACAGCCTCAAACGCTTCGAGCCGATTATGGAAGCAGCGCGCAGCAACGGCGTGCGCGTGCGTGGCTATGTCTCGTGCGTGCTGGGCTGCCCCTATGAAGGCAAGGTCAGCGCCGAACAGGTCGCGCCTGTTGCCCGCGCCCTGCATGACATGGGCTGCTACGAGGTATCGCTGGGTGACACCATCGGTACCGGCACTGCGGGGGATACCCGTCGGCTGTTCGACGTGGTCTCGGGCCAGGTGCCCCGCGAGCAGTTGGCCGGGCACTTCCACGACACCTATGGCCAAGCCCTGGCCAATGTCTACGCCAGCCTGCTTGAGGGCATCAGCGTGTTTGACAGCTCGGTGGCCGGGCTGGGGGGCTGCCCTTATGCCAAAGGCGCCACCGGCAATATCGCCACCGAGGACGTGCTGTACCTGCTGCAGGGGCTGGGCATCAACACGGGCATCGACCTGGACCGCCTGATCGCTGCCGGGCAGCGCATCAGCGGCGTGCTTGGCCGCGCCAACGGCTCGCGGGTGGCGCGGGCACGCAGCGCACAATAGTCACACGGGTGTCACATGAGTGTGGGTGGAGTGTTACCTCCCCCACGTTTTGCAGCAAAAAATCGGGTAACAGGGAAACAAATCGACAAAATTTCAGGTCAGGCGATTTGCACCAAAATAGCTAAGTGCTTGATTTTAAAGGCTTTTAAAAAGTTGGCACGGCCCATGCTATATCTCTGGTACAAGAACAATAAAAATGTGACACCCAATAAAAACAACAGGTAACGGCTCTGACATAACAAGAACAACACGGCAGAGGCGTAGCAAGCAGATTTTTTTGGAGTAGACACGCTTTTCAGGGGTACGCCCCGCGGTCTGACACAGAACAATAAAACTACCTTCAGGTAGCGGCAGTCAGCACCGGATCAGTCATGATGAAGGCAGGTCAGCGCTCAAAAAAATACGTTTGCTCTTGACCCCGCATGAGGTCGCTTGCAACACAAAGACAGGCTGACAAAAACAACAAAAGGCCAGTCTCAATAATAAAAAAAGAGCAGGCAACAACGCTTTGAGGGGAGCTTCGGCTCCCCTCAGTGCTTCCTGCCCTCCTCCTCGCTCTGCTTCTCCTCATCCTGCTTTTCAACCTTTTCCACCAGCAAAGGCATCATGCCCAGCACCAACAGTGCCAGCACTGTGCTGATCAATGCGGTGGCTTCACGCCCCATGCCAGCGGCCGTGCCAATCGCGGCGGTCATCCACAGCCCAGCGGCGGTGGTCAGCCCTTTCACATGGCTGGTGTCCTGGCCGTTCCCTTTAAGAATGGTGCCCGCGCCCAGAAAGCCGATACCGGCAACAATCCCCTGGATCACCCGGCTCAACGCCTGCTCGTCGGCGCCGGCCATGCTCGGGGCCAGTACGAACAGTGCAGCGCCCAGCGATACCAGCATGTGGGTACGCACGCCGGCAGACTTGCCTTTGCTCTCGCGCTCGAAACCCAGCACCGCGCCGAGCAATGCCGCCATCAGCAGGCGGACCAGTACCTGGGTGACCTCACGCTCGTCGCCGAGGTCGGCGAACTCGGCCTGGATGGTTTGCCAAATGGGGTGCCACCAAGGGTTCATCGTGCTGCTCCTGTTCAGGGTGCTCTGTCAGGGTTGACTCGTGGCGCGCTGGCAAGTGCGATACAGCCCGCCCAGCGGAACGATGAAGCAACCTGCCCGGTGCCGAGGTCACACCTGTAACCACCACCAGGAGGACGTTCCCATGCCAGTTGAAATCGACGAAAGCACCCGCCGTTGCACGCTCATCGGCGACAACGTGCACCTCGAAGGCGATGGCTCCACCATTGAAATCATCACCGACGAACAGCTGCGCATGTCGGTGGCATTGCTCGCCGGGCAACGGGTGCCCATCACCGAAGCAGAGGCTGATGCCTTGACCGTGGTGGGTGCGGTGGATAGCCGCAGGCATCTGAAGAGCAGTGTGCCAGGCTCGGTAATCTAAGGCTTCGAGCGGTTTAGCCGGCCATCTGATACGGTTTTTATCGCCAAACCTGAGCCTGTGCTGATATCAGCTCGGGGGCCATAGTGCTCATGCCTGATCGAGGCCTGATGAGCACCGAGCCATGAACGATAGAATCCCCTTTACCGAGATCGCCGCGCCCACCCTCACAGCCGCCAAACGCCACGTTGACAGCGGCATCCATACCCGCAGCTTCACGGGGCTGTACCGCAATTTGCGTATCGGTTTTGCGGGGGTTTTGTTCGCCCTGTTTTTCGGCACCGCCTGGCTTGACTGGAACGGTCGACAGGCCGTGCTGTGGGATTTGAGCAGCAGCAAGTTCCACATCTTCGGCGCGACCTTCTGGCCGCAGGACTTCATCCTGCTGTCGGCGCTGTTGATCATCTGCGCCTTCGGCCTGTTTGCCATTACCGTGTACGCCGGCCGCGTGTGGTGCGGTTAC